>CBFGMX010000083.1:0-22246 GCA_965649955.1 uncultured bacterium | reverse complement strand
CGAGACACAACCCGCAATGAATACACGCGAGCAGCTTCTGCTCTTCAGCGGCGAGCACGCCGGTCATGTTGGTGATGGATGTAATCTGCGTTGCCAACTCTAATAGCCAATCGCGAGGCCGTCGCTGCGTCGAGGATCCGTGGCGCCGAGGCGAACACCGGTCTTCTCCTCAATCATGATGCCTTCGGCGTCGCCCAGGGTGCGTTGTTTCGCAAGCGCATGACCGCGCGCGGTCAACGCCTTTTGCGTGTCGCCGGATAGACCGTACGGTTCGCCTGTTAATTCATCCGGCAGCCATTGATGATGAATGCGCGGCGCGTCGATCGCTTGTTGAATGTTCATGTCGTAGTCGATCACGTTTGTGATGACACACAAGACGGTGTTGATGATCGTCGGTCCACCGGGACTGCCGATGGTGAACCAAAGACTGCCGTCCTTGCGCAGGACAATGGTCGGCGTCATCGCCGACAGCGGCCGCTTGCGCGGCGCGACCGCGTTTCGTTCGCCCTGAATCAGACCGTACATGTTCGGCGTTCCGGGTTTGGCGGCGAAGTCGTCCATTTCGTTGTTCAGAAGAATGCCGGTGCCTTTGACGGTTGCGGACGAGCCGTACGAGTCGTTCAGCGTGTAGGTGTTGGCGACGGCATTGCCTTCAGCGTCGACGATTGTGAAATGCGTTGTGTCGTCGGATTCATAACCAGCCGGACGGCCCGCTCGAACTTCAGCACTCGTCGAAGCGCGATCGGTCTTGATAGTGGATCGCAACGTGGTCGCGTACGACTTGTCGATCAAACCCGGAATCGGTACCTTCACGAAATCGGCGTCGCCCATGTACTCCGCGCGGTCCGCGAACGCGCGGCGCATCGCTTCGGCCATCAGGTGATACCGATCCGACGAGCTGGCTTCCAGTTCACGAAGGTCGAAGCCTTCGAGAATATTGAGCATCTCGATCAGTACGGCGCCACCAGACGACGGCGGCGGCATTGAAATGATCGTGTGACCACGATAGTTTCCACGCAAAGGCGTGCGTTCCTTTGCGATGTAGCCGCGCAGGTCTTCCAGGGTCATCAAACCGTTATTGCGTTTCATGTCGGCGACGATCAGTCGCGCAGTTTCGCCTTCGTAAAACTCGTTCGGACCGAACCGTTGCAGACGCGCGAAGGTGGCGGCAAGTTCCGGCTGGCGAAAAAGTTCGCCCTCTTTATAGAGCGCGCCGTTTTTCAGATAGATCCGTTTCGTTTCTGGATAGGTTGAGAGATAGTCCTTCGTGCCGCGCAGCGAACGGGCAAGTGAATACGTGACAGTGAGACCATTCGCCGCGAGGTGTCGCGCAGGCTCGATGAGTTGCGACCAGGTTAATTTTCCTGAGCCATACTTTTTCAGTGCGAGCTCCATTCCGCGCACGGTTCCCGGCACGCCGGCGGCGCGATATCCGACCAGCGAACCACCTTCTCCTTGGATCAGTTTGCCGTTCTTGTCGAGGTAGATGTCGCGATGCGCGGCCGCGGGCGCCATCTCGCGATAGTCGATAGCCGTGGTGCGGCCGTCCTTCAAACGAATCATCATGAAGCCGCCACCGCCCAGGTTCCCAGCCGCCGGATGCGTCACCGCGAGAGCAAACGCGACTGCGATCGCCGCGTCGACTGCGTTGCCGCCGCGTTTCATGATTTCCACTCCAACACGCGATGCGACCTCGTTAGTCGACGCGACCATGCCATGTTTGGCGCGCACCGGTTCGCGCGCTATAACGATGTTAGAGAGCAGCGCGAGAATTAGAAGGAGTGGTCCGATTTTGCGCAGTGTGTTCATGCTGGCACCTCTAGTGGGCGGAATGTATTCGAAGGATCTAGTTGCTGTTTGATTCGTTGCATTAGAAAGTCTGCATTCAGGAGTTTGCGATCGATCGCTGGTTTAGAGACTCTATTGTCCAACATTCGGATTCGTCCGTCGGCCGCTCCGATTTGCCAGATCGCATCGACGACGTCGATCTTTTTGCTAAGAGTGGGCAGTTCGCTTGGAAGTACGCTCGCACACCAACCGGTTGAGTATTTCAAAGGCGCGGCGGCAATTTGTTGCCAAAGTTGCGTATCCTCGGCAATGACTTCGCCGTCGTCACTCAACGCAAGTGTTCGGTCGATCTGATATTTGACTGCGACGTAGTTTCCAGCGAAGCGGACCAGCATGATCGGCTGGTTCGTTGCTATACCAAGCATTGAGGCGAAGGCTGGCGAGACGATCTCGGCCGCAACCGGAAACAAGCCTGCTGAAATGATTGCCCGAGCTTTAGCCAGCAGGTCGGAAATAGTGCCGCCGAGCACCAGCGTGCTTTCGCATTCCGGCCGTGGTCGCAGTTTGAAATTCAACTCGGCGATAATTCCCAACGTCCCAAAGCTCCCGGTGAACAACTTGGATAGATCGTAACCCGCGACGTTCTTTACCACACGCCCGCCTGTCTTAATCACACTGCCGTCGGCGAGTACGACTTTCAATCCGATCACGGAACCGCGTGGACGTCCGTAACCGAACTGTTGCGCACCGCCGAGGCCGGTCGCCACAACGCCGCCGATTGTTGCGCGCCCGTCGTCTGGCGGATCGAGCGGCAGCCATTGGCCGTTCTCCGATAGTTTTGCATTGAAGTCGCGCAGTTTCACGCCGGCCTGGGCGATCGCGATCAGGTCCGCTGGTTCGTGTTCGATGACTCGATTCAGCCGCGCGGTACTGACCAACACATCGGTATTTTTGCCAGGCCACGTCAGACCGCCCACCGGCGTGACAGTTAGCCCCTCGCTTCCCGCAAACCTGATAACTTCCGACAACTCTTCAATCGCACCCGGCGAGACCAACACTGATTTGTCGACTGAAGAAACGTTGTCTTCACCAACGATCTGTTCGAGCGACGAGCGATGGCCGTTGGAAGATGGTCCCTGTTTGAATGAAACTGCGGGAAGAGCGTCAGACATCTGGGCCACCGCCCGTCCTTCACCACAGCCGCGCAGCATCGGCACAATCTTTCCCGGATTACACAGTCCCAAAGGATCAAACGCCGCGCGCACACTCAACATCGCCTTCATGTCCGCATCAGAAAACACCAGTGGCAACAACTCACGCTTGTCCAACCCGACGCCGTGCTCACCCGTGATGGTCCCACCCGCTCCGACGCAGACTTCCATCAACTCGCGTCCCGCTTCACGCACTCTCAACACCTGGTCGGCGAATCGTGAATCGAAACAGATAAGCGGATGCAGGTTTCCGTCGCCGGCGTGAAACACGTTCGCGATTCGCAACTGGTAACGTGCGGCGATCTCGTACGCGGCCCCAAGCACTTCCGGCAGACGCGAACGCGGAACCACCGCGTCCTGGATCATCGAATCAGGCGAGATGCGTCCGATCGCGCCGAACGCGCCCTTGCGCGCGGCCCAAAGTTGTTTGCGTTCGACTTCATCCCGCGCGTTGCGGCAACTACGCGCGCCGTATTCCAGGCAGATCGATCTGACCTTTTCCGCTTCAACGTCGAGACCGGCTTCAATCCCGTCGAGCTCGATCAGCAACGCGGCGCCCGCGTCAGGCGGCAATCCGGCGGCAAACACGCTTGCTTCAACGGCGCGAATGATCTCTCGATCCATCATCTCCAGCGCCGCGGGCATCACGCCTGCCGCGATGATCGCCGACACCGCGTGGCTGGCGTCGTTTACCTCACCAAACTCGGCCAACAGAGTGCGCACTGCCGGCGGGATTCGCGACAACCTGAGTGTCGCCTCAGTAGCGATGCCGAAAGTTCCTTCGGAGCCGATGAAGGTACCGAGCAGATCGTAACCTGGTACTTCGACTCCCCCGCCTCCAAGATCGACAACGTCGCCACCAGCAAGCACCACTCGGCAACCAAGAACATGGTCCGTCGTCGTTCCATACTTCAAACAGTGAATGCCGCCTGCACTCTCCGCGATGTTGCCACCGATCGTGCACGTCGGCTGGCTCGATGGATCGGGAACGTAGTACAGACCCTGCCCGGCGACCGCGCGCGACACGTGCAGGTTGACGACACCCGGCTGCACGACTGCTAAACGATTCTCCGCATCGATGTGCAGGATCTTGCGCATGCGCGCCATCTCGATCACGACTCCGGAATCGAGTGCCAGCGCGCCACCGGACAACCCGGTGCCCGCGCCGCGCGGTGTGAACGGAACTTTCGCGCGTGCGAGTTCGCGCATCACGGCCGCCGTTTCTTCCGTCGAAGAGGGAAACACGACGGCGCGAGGTCGATGCTTGTGATGCGGCAGACCGTCGCATTCGTAGACCAGTAGTTCGTCGGGTCTGGAGAGAACGTTCTCCCGGCCCAGAATCGCCACGAGGTTGTCGATCAGTTTGTCCACTTAGCCGACAGTTTACCTGAAAATGCGCGTTATCTGTGTTCCTGAGAAGGGTTTACCGAGAGCGTGAGTAAAACCAGTAAGTAAAATAGATTAGCAATCCCACACCGGCTGCAACTGCCGTCGCCTGCGCTTCCCCCAACGTGCTGTGCCCGAGCAGCCAGGCAATCAACAACAACGAGAGAAGCGCGATCACCGTCCCGCCTGGCAACCGAAAAACCGCCGGCGGCGTGTCGGAGCGTCGGCGAAAGAGAGGCAGGGCCAGACATGTCGCGCCGTAAGTGACGAGACGCGCAATAGTGCTGATCGTCAAGGCCTGTAAAAAGGAACTCTGCAACGTGAGAAACAGCATCAAGCCCGCGGTGATCAGTATCGCAATATAGGGCGTAAAAAACCGTTTGTGAATACTGCCGATAATTCTTGGTAACTGCTGCTGTTCGGCCATCGCAAACGGCAAACGCGAACCCGACAATATGAGAATGTTCAAATTTCCCGTGATCGAGATCACTGCACCCGCGGAGACGATCGCGCCGCCCGCAGTTCCTAAAAACTGCGTGCCCGCATCGGCCAAAGGCTTTTGCGACTGGGCCAGTCCAGGAAGCGTGCCCACACAAACAATCTGCACCAGTATGTAAACAAGCGCGACCACGGCGATCGCGATGATCAGCGCGCGCGGCAAGTTCCGCTGTGGATCGCGTACTTCGCCCGCGGGAATTGTCGCCATCTCGAACCCGGTAAACGCATATACCAGCAGCAGGACCGATTGTGAAAAAGATCCGGGCGCGGGCGCTGGTCCAAACTCGAACGCCTGCGGATTCAGAAAGAACAGGCCGGCGGCAATGAAGATGATCAGCGGCACCAGTTTGCCAATCGTGAACGCGTTGCTGACTATTGCCGCCTGCCTGATTCCCAGTAGGTTGATGATCGCCAGGACAGCGACAATAAGAACGATGAGTGACGCTCGCCAGACCGGTATGGTCGCGCCTGTCCAGAAGAAGCTCAGGTAACTAATCAGAAGATTGCAGTTTGCGGCGAACGCTGTGATGCGGGCCAGCCAGATCAACCATCCGATCTCGAAAGCGACGGCTGGTTGGTACGCCTCACGCGCGTAGAGATATGGACCACCCGTCTCTTCAAAACGGCTGCCGACTTCCGCGAAACAGAGAATTATGAGCGTGACGACCAGTGCGCACGCGACGAAAGCAATGAGGCTGTACGTGCCGATTAAGGAGTAGACCCTGGAAGGAAGTCCGAAGATTCCCGCGCCGATGATGCCGTTGATTGCAATTGCGACCAGGTCCCAACGCCTGATGCCGCGGACCAGACCTTCGTCAGGTTTGTTCTGCACGCGCGCGGTTATAACACATCTTGCGCGCATCCGTCAGATCCGTGTTAATTTGGCTCCTATGCACATCAAAACCGTTCTGGCGCTTTGCGTGTTGCTACTGATCTCCGTCTGCGAGGCCACCGCTCAGCAGGCTTCCTTGCAGGATCTCGTCAATAGGGCCGCGAGGACCACCCTCGATCGCTTCGCCGCTCAGAAGTTCGAAGACAAGCAGCTTTCGATAACGCTGATCGATCTTCGCGACCCGCAACGTCCAGTCACCGCGAGCTTCCGCGGCAATGAGCGGATTTATCCGGCGAGTGTTTCCAAACTCTTCTATCTCGTCGCTGCTCATCGCTGGCTGGAAGACAAGAAGATCGAGCAAACACCTGAGTTGACGCGCGCGCTGCGCGACATGATCGTCGACTCGTCAAATGAAGCGACGCAATACGTCGTCGACGTGATCACGCATACAACTTCGGGTTACGAGTTGCCGCCGAAAGAGATGGAAGAGTGGCAATACAAACGCAACGCCGTGAATCGCTACTTCACGGAGCTTGGCTACACGAACATCAACGTCAACCAGAAAACGTTTTGCGAAGACGCCTACGGACGCGAACGTGTGTCGCGTGGGCCGAACGGTGAGAACCGCAACAAGCTGACGACCGACGCAACCGCACGTCTGATGATGGAGATCGTAACCGGCAAAATCGCGAGTCCCGCCCGCACGGCGCAGATGATGGAACTGTTGAAGCGCGACTACACGGGCAAACCCGACGACCCGGACGATCAGGGCACGGGCTTCACCGGCATCGCGCTGAAAGGCCGCGAGGGCTACCGTTTGTGGTCCAAGGCGGGGTGGACCAGCACCACACGTCACGACGTCGCCTACATCGAAGCACCTGATGGAGGAAAGTTTGTGCTGGCGACGTTTACGACCGATCATTCGCGCGACCGCGAGATCATTCCCACGGTGGCGCGCGTGGTAATCGATGGACTGAAGGAAGTGAAGTAACAAACCAGGCGACGATGAAGAACGAACTGCAAAGTAAAGTCGAGGAGATCAAGAAGGACGCGGACGTGCAGCGCGCGCTGAAGCAGGCCGCACCGTCCACCGAGACGGACGAGGAACCGGCCCGCGCGCGGATACGCGACAAACTCGTAATCGGCACGCACATAGCGTTGTTGGTAGTGCTCGGCGTGATTCATCAACTGATCATGCTGAAGTTCGGCTTTATTTACGAGCAATACCCGCTCGTCAGAAAGCTTCTCGCCGCCGTGGCCGTCGCCGTGGTGTGCCTGATGATTCTTCGGCTGATCGAAGTGTATTTCATCGGGCGTGTGGCGGATGCCGTTTACAAGTACAACCTTAGCCGCGTTGCGAGGCTGGTTATCTGGTTGGTGATTGGGTTCTTCGTTCTGACGATAATGTTTCAGAACTGGTATACGGCGGTCGTCTCGTTCGGTTTGATTTCGTTGATACTCGGATTCGCGTTACAGACGCCGATTACGAGTTTTATTGGTTGGATCTACATCCTCGTGCGCGAGCCGTATCGCGTCGGCGATCGAATTCGCATTGGAACCGTCGCGGGTGATGTCATCGACGTAGGATATCTCGATACGACGTTGTGGGAGTTTGGTGGCGATTATCTGTCGACTGAGCATCCGAGCGGACGTGTGATCAAGTTTCCGAATTCGAGTGTGTTGAATACGCCGGTTTACAACTACACGTGGCCGCTGTTTCCCTACATCTGGAACGAAATCAAGTTTCCCATCGCCTACAACAGCGACCTCGACTTCGTAGCGACAACGATGCGGGAGGTGGCGGAGCAGGAGGTAGGCGAAGCGATGATGAAGCACGTGCGGGTGTTTCGCGAGTTGCTGGCCCAAACTCCAGTGAACCAGCTCGAGGTCCAGGAGCGGCCGGTGGTGATGTTTCGCGTCGCCGAAAACACCTGGCTGGAAGCGATCGTGCGCTATCTCGTGCCGCCGAAGGAAGCGGGTCGTGTGAAAAACAGATTGGTAAGGAAACTCCTCCTAAGATTGAACGCAGAGCCGGATCGTGTGAGATTTCCGAGGGGCGACGTGCGTTGATCCGTTAGCTGGAACCTTTTCATTCGAGGCGTGTCTAAGTCCGTGTTTGCCAAGTCCGCGTTTGCCAGCCCGAGGACGCCGATGAAACGGATCAAAGACTCAACGCCGCCGCCGTTTATCAATGTCACACCTCTAATCGACGTTCTGCTGGTATTGCTGATCATTTTCATGGTGGCAGTGCCGTTGAATCCCTCTCGTTTTTTGGCAAAGCTCCCTTCGCCGCCCGATAACAGGCAGGATTTGAAGCCCAACGACCACACGCTCGTCGTCACTATCGAGCCCGATCGCACGCTGAAGCTCAACAGCGAAGCTGACTTGGGCAGCGTCGACAATCCATCGAAGCTCACGACGCGGCTGGTGGCAGTCTTTGACCAACGAACTCGAAACCGCGCCTATCGTCCCGACATGATTAATCGCTTCGATTTACCCGACGATGTGCGTATCGAAAAAACTGTCTTTATTAAAGCCCCACGCAGCCTTTCCTACGGCGAGGTCGCGCGAGTGATGGATGGTCTAAAAGGAACCGGCGCCTCACCGATTGGCCTGCAACTCGACGACCTCAAATAGACATTCTGGTTATTGATTCCTGCAAGAATGGGGTGATCTGCCGTTCCGGTCTTGTGTAAGCGGGCGGAAATGAGTTGTAATCTGCCGCTGAGGAGATTTGGTAATGAAAAACCCCCTTGTCTGGTTGTTTGGTACGGCTCTGGCCCTTGCTTTAACACTCCCCTTCAGCGTTAACACTCTCGCCCAGGACATCACTGGCGGCGGTGTATTGCGCGACATCACGGGCGGCGCCGCCCTCATCTTTCGCACCCCCCAAAATCCCGCAGTGCATGTGAGTGGTGGCCAGGGGACACTCGGTGGCGGCAAGGTGAAGCCGCGTGGCGGCACGAAACCGGCGGTCCGGCAACAAGACACGATCATCGCGCGGGCCAACGCGGCGCGCAGCGCTTCCAAGCCCCGGGAGGCGGAGGAGCAGTATCAACTGGCAGCGAAGATCGCGCCTGACGATGCGCGCGCGTTTGCCGGTTTGGGTAACGTTTACGTCGATCAGGGACGTTTTTCCGAGGCCGTCGCCGCCTACAAACAAGCCATCAAGGTAAAGCCGGATTACAGAGCAGCATACCTGCCACTCGCGTTTTCTCTCGCGCGACTAAATCACTATCCCGAATCGATCGACGTCTATCAACAGACGCTGAAGTTCGATCCGACGAGTCCTGAGGTCTATAACAATCTCAGCTTTGCCTACAATCACACCGACCGTTATCAGGAAGCTGTCGACTCGAGTCTCAACGCCATCAAACTTCTTGGCGAGACGGGCGAGGCTTTCAAACTCGGTTTCCAGGAGCGAAACGAGATTCGCTCGTACGCCTACAAGAACCTCGGCAACGCTTTCAACGGAATGAAGCGTTATGACGAAGCCGCCAACGCGCTGAAAAAGGCAGCCGAGATTGAACCAAAGAACGCCTCCGCCCACTTTAATCTCGGACTCACGCTTTATAACGCCGGTCGGTATTCAGAAGCCATCGAGTCGTATAGAGAGGTCATTAAACTTAGACCATCGTTGGCCCAGGCCTACTTCAACCTTGGCATAACCTATTACGCTGTCAGTGACAAGAAGCAAGCCATGGCCCAATACGAAGCGCTGAAAGGTATCGACGCTGAGATGGCCCGACAGCTTTACGACGCGATCAAACAGTAAATAAAAACGCTCCGTGTATCCGTGTAATGGGAACACGGATTTTCAGGCACTCAGCAAACTCCCCAATGACAGATGGGGCCGTCCGCCAAAAATGGACCCTCAGCCAGGAGGCTTTCGACAAGCTACTCCTCTCCTTCGGCGACGACCGCGATTCCGGCGGCCAAAAATACCTCGAGATCCGTAACAACCTGACCCGTTTCTTCGAATGGCGCGGCTGCCCGTTCCCTGAGGATCACGCCGACGAAACGATCAATCGCGTGGCGAAGCGCATCGCGGAAGGGGAAGAGATCCAGAACCCCTCCGGCTATGCGCTGGGCGTCGCCCGCCTGCTGGTGCTGGAGATCTTGAAAGGTCGGCAGCGGGAGCAGGTGGCGCTGACCGAAATGACCAGCACCACCCCGGAAATATCCGACAACACGAACGACGGCGAGGAGCGGATTGGCTGTTTGCGCCACTGCCTGGAGGGCCTGTCGCTCGAAAGCCGTCAGTTGATCACCGAGTATTACGAAGGCGAGAAAGGCGACAAGATTCAAAACCGCAAAAAGCTCGTCGAGAAGCTCGGAATTCCCGTTAACACGTTGAGAATGCGTGCCTTACGTTTGCGCGACCGCCTCCAGGTGTGCGTCGAAGATTGTCTCGCCAAAGGGTGAAGAAAAATTTTATGTGATGAAAACGCTTTTTCGGCCACTCATAGACGGATAGCGGGTATTCCCAGACCGCCTGCTTTCCAAAATTCCTGTAGTAACACAGAGAAAATTAAATATCTGAAAAGGTAACTAATGGCTGCCGACCTGAAGAGCGAAACACTGATAGCCCGGTATTTACTTGGCGAACTGACCGAAGAGCAGCAGATCGAAATCGAAGATCGCGCGTTCAGTGATCGGGAATTCATGGCGAGCGTCACCGCCGTCGAGAACGACCTGATCGACGAGTACGTTCGTGGCGAGATGTCTGAAACGGACCGGCGCAGGTTCGAATCGCGCTTTCTGATTTCTGAGTCACGCAGAAAGCGCGTCGAGTTTGCGAGGACCCTGGTCCATTTGCTTCCGGAAATGCGCGTTACGGAAAGAGAGACTCGGAAGGTCAGCGCCACTCGCAGTTCCTGGCGCGATGCGCTGGCGGCGTTAATTCAGGGACTCAATCCGGCAGGCCGGATTGCGCTGGCGACAGCGGCCCTGCTCGTACTCCTCGGAGGTGCCTGGTTGATCACCCAAACACTCACATTGCGGAGTCGACTCAACCGCCTTCAGGCGCAGCAAGCTTCGCAGCAGAACGATCGCGAGACGCTCCAGCGCCAGGTTGAAGCGGAACGCCGGCGCAACGAAGAGCTTGCGGACCAACTCAATCAGGAGAAGCAACAACGCGCGCAGAGTGACGAGTCACTGCGTCAACTTAGTGAAACCGTAAAACAGCCAAACGATGCGCCACGGTCCATCATTGCTTCGCTGACGCTGCTGCCGGGTATCTCGCGTGGCGCCAGTACCCAACCGAAACTCATCCTCCCGCCCAACGCGAGTGTCGCGCGACTCCACATCGGAATAGAACCGGAAGAAGACTACAAGATGTTCGGCGTTGAACTACGCACGACTGGCGGTCGTACGGTCTGGGTGCGTGACAGCTTGACGACCAGAAGTTCACGTGGCGGGCGATCGATACGGTTGACGCTGCCCGCAAGCGCTCTCCTGCCAGGTGAATATGAACTCAGATTGAAAGGTGTGCCCGAAACGGGTCCGACGGAAGACGTCGGGTTCTACTATTTCGAAGTCATGAAGCGATAGAAAGATACCGCCATGAAAAGAATCCTGTTGCCCGCCTTTTTGTTTGTTCTTACCACAGCTCTTTCGGCCCATTCACAAACACCGACGCCAACAACTGCCATCGCTCTCGAGCAGGGAAAACTCGTCGAACGCGAGATTTCCGGAGGCGAAATGCATCCTTACAGCGTGACGATTCCGGCAGGCGCATTTGCGCATGTGAAGGTCGATCAGAACGGAATTAGTGTCGCTATCTCGGTCTTTGTCGACGGCCAACGGGTCAGGGTCGTGGATAACGTAGGAGTCGGCGCATCCGAAGAGTTTTCGTTGATCGCGGAGCGTGCGACCACCTATCGATTTGAAGTGCTGGCACCCGACAAACTGTCGCAGCGCGCAAAGTATGCTCTCACCGTCAACCCAGCACGTCCCGCTACTGAGCAGGACAAGGCTCGAGTCGAAGGCGAAAAGCTTGTCGAAGAGGGCATGCAGCTTTCTTATCAACAGACGAAGGAGGCCAGACGAGAAGCGATCGCAAAGTTTCAGAAGTCGTTCGCCTTTTGGCAGGCGGCAAATGACAAGCTCCTGGAAGCGCGTGCCTATCACCTTGCGGCGCACACTCACAACCAGATCGGAGAGACACAAAAAGGACAGGACCTCGCAACGCAAGGACTGCCAATCGCAAGAGCGTCGGGCGATCCGATCGTCGAGGCTTATCTGTTGGACACGATCGGTTCGAGTTACAGCGACCGGGGCGATAGAAGCCAGGCGTTGGTCTATTTCCACCAGGCACTGCGGCTGCGACCAACAACCGATCTCGCCGGGCGAGTCAACACTCTTAACAACATCGGGATCGCACTTGCCTGGATCGGTGAGCGGCCAAAGGCACTCGAATATCTCGCGCAGGTGACAACACTTCTTGGCGACATGGGCGATCGTTCGCGCCGTGCGTCGGTGCTGGGCAATCTGTGCGTTATCAACAACGATCTGAGTAATTACGAAAAAGCGTTTGGCCTGTGCAACCAGGCGTTGCGGATCAAGCGTGAAGTCGGTGACAGGACGGGTGAAGCCACGCAGCTCAACAATCTCGCCAGCGTTTATGCCTCTTCCGGTGAGTATCAGAAAGCACTCGACGCTTATCTCCAGGCGCGTGACATCCACAAGAGTTTGGGAGAACGCGGCGGTGAAGGAGTCACGCTCAATAACGTTGCGTGGGTCTATGCAATGATCGGCGAGTATGAAAAAGCGATCGACATTTACAACCAGGCCCTCGTGCCGATGAAAGAGATCAAGTACACATACGGCATAGCCAAAATACTCAGCAATATTGCGGTCAATTACGCCGACCTCAAAGATTTTCGCAAGGCGCTCGAAATCAATCTTGAAGTTTTGCCGCTCCGGCCCGAAAGCAACGACCGGGAGGGACGAGCGATCACTTTCAACAACATCGCCGGGTGTTACCAAAACCTCGGCGATAAGACGAAGGCGCTGGAGTTTTACACTCAAGCCATCGCGCTGCATCGATTGGTCGGAAATCAGCGTCAACTCGCGGCCGCTCTCCGGAACGTTGGTACGTTCCATCGAGACATTGGCGAAATTGTAAAGGCGCTCGAGCATTTGCAGGAGGCGCGTCAGATAAGCCGCCGGATTGGCGATCGTCATGGCGAGGCGTCGGCGTTATCTCACCTCGCGAAGCTGGAAGCCGGCCGCGGAAACCTTGCCGAAGCACACAAGTTGATCCAGGAAGCGATCAGCGCCACGGAGTCGTTGCGCGTCAACTTGAAAAGCCAGCAACTGCGTGCCGCGTTTCTTGCTTCGGCGCGCAAGTATTACGAACTCGATATCGACGTGCTGATGCGCATGCACAAGCAGCAACCCGACCAGGGATTTGCCGCCATTGCATTTCAAGTCAGCGAGAAAGGGCGCGCTAGATCGTTGCTCGAGCTGTTGCGCGAAGCGCGTGCCGAAATTCGTCAGGGGGTCGATCCGGCCCTACTCGAACGAGAGCGTGAGTTGCGGGGATTGATCGCCGATCGTTCAGAACGCCAGACGCGGTTGTTGAGTGGTAAGTCGAGTGATGCCGAGTTGTCGGCCGTCGCGCAGGAGATCGACGCGTTGACGACGGAGTACGAGCAACTCCAGGCGCGTATTCGCGATACCAGCCCTCGCTACACCGCGTTGACACAGCCGGTTCCATTGAACCTCAGCGAGATTCAAAAGCAGGTGCTCGATAAGGATTCCTTGCTGCTGGAGTACGCGTTGGGAGATGAGAAGGGTTACGCGTGGGCCGTGACGCCGGATTCGGCGCACAGTTTCGAACTACCTGCGCGAGCCGTAGTTGAAAAGGCCGCGCGGCGTTTCTACGAACTCGCAACTGAGCGTGGCAGGAGTGTTCCCGGGGAAACGTTGGTCCAACGAAAGAATCGGCTCGATGCGGCGGAAGCGGAGTACCCGAAAGCTGCGGCTGAATTGAGCAGGATCCTGTTGGCGCCGGTCGCTGCCGAGCTGAAGCAGAAGCGATTGGTGATCGTCGGCGAAGGCGTCTTGCAATACGTGCCGTTCGCCGCTTTGCCGTCGCCGGTGAGTGCGGCGCCGTTGATTGTTGAGCATGAGATCGTGAGTTTGCCGTCGGCGTCCGTGCTGGCAGTCATTAGAAACGAGTCGGAAAATCGCAAGCCCGCCAGCAAAACGGTGGCTGTGCTGGCGGACCCGGTCTTTTCCGCAAACGATCCACGGCTCACGTTAGGAAAGACGCAATCTGCACACGCTGAAGATCCAGCCCTGTCGGACACGCAAAGATCCGCTTCAGAATCGGGAGTCGCTGAACTTACGCGCTTGCATTTCAGCCGCCAGGAAGCGGACGAAATTGCCCGACTCGCCGGCGAAAAGCGCAATTTGAAGGCGCTCGACTTCGCGGCAAGCCGCACGATGGCAACAAACGACAAGTTGGGTGATTACCGCATTGTCCATTTCGCCACCCATGGACTGATCAACAACCATCATCCGGACCTGTCCGGAATCGTGCTGTCGCTCGTCGACGAGCAGGGGCGGCCTCAGAATGGGTTTTTGAGACTGTACGACATCTACAACCTGAAGCTGAACGCGGACCTCGTCGTGCTGAGTGCTTGTCAGACTGCGCTGGGTAAGGAGATCAAGGGCGAAGGTTTGGTCGGGCTGACACGCGGGTTCATGTATGCGGGGGCGCCTCGCGTGGTTGCGAGTTACTGGCGCATCGACGATCGCGCCACGGCCGACATCATGAAACGTTTTTACTCCGCGATGTTGAAGGACGGGTTACGTCCGGCTGCGGCGCTACGCGCGGCCCAGGTGTCGATGTTGCAGGACAAGCGCTGGCAGTCGCCGCATTACTGGGCTGCATTTACTGTTCAGGGCGAGTGGAGATGAATCTATGAGCATCCGTGTTTTAGGTGTGGCGTTGTGGTTGATTGCGTCGACGGTAGTTTTCGGTAATTCGCCACAAAAACAGGGGCAGACCGATCCCGCCGGTTCACAAGTTCAGATCGAGTTGGCGAGCAGATATTTGCGACTCGGCGAACGGGCCAAAGCGCTTGCAGCCGTAGATGAAGCGGTCAGGATAGATGGGAAGCCATACGCGCTGAGCCGGTTCCTGAATGCCGCGATTAGAGCAGGTAACACTGATCATTTTGCGGTGCTTGTGGAGGCCGGTGCCGGAGCCGGCAAAGACAAAGATGAGTTTCTGCTTTACCTGATCAGTCAACGAGAGACGCCGACGGTTGGGATGGTCGAGTTGTTGCTCGCCAGGGGCGCGCGCGTGAATCAAGCGGTCAAGTACAAGACCCCGCTGATGTACGCAGCGTCTGAAGATCACGTCGATATCGCCAAATTGCTGATCGCGAAAGGCGCCGAGGTCAACGTACAGACGGATGAAGGCATGGCGTTGATGATGGCAGTGCGTCGAGGAAGTCCGCAGATGGTTAAGTTGCTGCTCGACGCTGGTGCTGAAGTAAATGCGAAACACAGG
Source organism: uncultured bacterium (assembly GCA_965649955.1). Taxonomy (GTDB): domain Bacteria; phylum Acidobacteriota; class Blastocatellia; order Pyrinomonadales; family Pyrinomonadaceae; genus PSRF01. Next base: position 7,002 of record CBFGMX010000083.1, on the reverse strand, counting down.
TCGGGTAACACGCCGCTCATCATGTCTGCCGATCTCAGTTTTGCGGAGATGAATGCGAAACCGGGTGGACCGGCGCCGGTTCCTTCGTCTGAAATAATGAGTTTGCTGCTGTCGAAGGGCGCTGAGGTGAACGCTGTTGGGCAGTACGGACGGACCGCGCTGATGGAGGCGAGTTCGGTAAAGAAGGTCGAGTTGCTGCTAGCGCGCGGAGCGCAGGTAAATGCGAAGGACGAATCAGGCGCAACTGCGTTGACCCGTGCCATCGATCGTGGCGACACGCAAATTGTGGGAAGACTTTTGAAAGCAGGCGCGGATGGACTCAATGCGCAGAACGAAGATGGTGAAACGCTCTTGATGCGCGCCGTTCGAGCCGGAAAGATGGACCTTGCCGGATTGTTGTTCGCGAGCGGCGCCGATGCGAGTCTCGTCGACGTGTTGGGCGATACGGTTTCGACCCTTGCTTACGCGAAAGGCTTGAGCGAGATCGAAGCGCTGTTGCGAAGTGCTAATCGCGAAGAAATGACGCCCACGGTGCGAAATGCATGGCTGCGTGCGGCAGTGCGCAAAAAGGATGAGCTCAAGGTGAGAGAGCTTCTGGCCCAGGGCGCTGATGCGAACCACCAGTATGCCATCGGATACAGACATCCGACAATCAAGACCACTGTTTTGATCGACGCTGTGAAGTTGGGCCATGCCGGGATCGTGCAGATGCTTCTCACGGGGGGCGCGGATCCCTCCGTGGAAGGTCTGTTGTACGGGAGCGAGCACGGATTGAAGTATGGAACCGCGCTGGACGCGGCTGAGTCGTCGCAGAATACCGAGGTGCTTGGGCTGTTGCGAAAAGCTATTGCGGCGCGGAAGTAAACCGTCTCTTAGATCTGGTCTAAAGAATTAATCGCTTGAAAACGATCGGGATCCGGTTGTGGTTGGTTGCCCGGACGGATCGAGAGCCGCGTTTTCATTCCCGCCGCACTTGCCGCTTCGAGTTCTGTTACGACGTCTGAAATGAAGAGTATTTCGCGCGGCGAGAGATTCATCTTTGCAGCGATCTGCCGGTAGCTTTCAGCGTCGCCTTTCGCTCCGACATTTGTGTCGAAGTAGTCGCTGATGAACGGTGTCAGATCGCCGTCCTCGGTGTACTTGAAGAGAAGCTGTTGGGCCAGCGCACTGCCGGATGAAAAGATGCTGATTCGCAGGCCCGCTTCACGCCAGCGTTCGAACGCCGGACGTACGTCGGTGAAGACCTGGGCTTTTAGGGTTCCGTTCACATAGCCTTCACGCCACATTTTCCCTTGAAGTGATTTCAGGCCGGTGGATTTTCGATCGCGATCGATCAGCCAGTGAACGTAGGTGGCGAGTGATGCGGGATCGTTTGTGATAGACGGCGGCTCGGCGCCGCTGCTTAGGTCGCGAGCGTGTTCCTCGCGCAGTTGCGCGACGTCGTCAGCCAGCTCGGTTGAATGTTGGACCAGATAGTCACGCGCGTGGTCTCGCGCGTACGTAAACAACACATCGTGAACGAAGGCGATCGGTGTGGTGGTGCCTTCGATGTCGAGCAGGATGCCGCGAATTCCGGCGCTTGAAAGGCTCTCCGTCACGGTTCAAACCGATGTCGAGCGGGGAAGGTGAGTGACGCCGAAGCAAAGCGGCATGAAGTTTTCGTCCACATGGCTTTCCGTGTAGTGAGGCGTCCAGCCGGACGTGTCCTGAAAAAGGCGAATCGCGCGAATACGGCGGTCGGCGCATAGATTGAACCAATGCAGAGTGCCGCGAGGCACGCGAATCAGGTCGCCCGCCGAGACTTCGATACACAAGACATGCCCCGATTTTGAGTGAATGTGAAACAGACCGTGACCCGCGATGATGAAGCGCACCTCGTCTTCGTCGTGCCAATGTTCGCGGTTGAATTTCGCGAGCATGTCGTCGAGACCGGGTGTTGTAGGGTTAACGTCAATGACGTCAGCGGTCACGTAGCCGCCGCGGGCTTTTAGTTGTTCGATCTCGTTTGCGTAAGCGCGGAGAATCTCTTCTGGTGGAGCGTCGTCGCTGACTGGATGAGCGGGTTCCCAACGTTCGTATTCAATACCGTGTTCGGCGAGTCCGGAAGTGATCTCTTCGGGAGTTCGCAGCGTTCGATCTTCGTTGACGAGTGTCACTAAAGCCATCGTTCAGCCCTTTCCGCTTTCGTTTAGCCACTGCTTTGGTTCAACGGTTGCTGCTTTAGTATCGCTGTTCGTCCAATGGTTTCCAAAAGGAACTCGAGAATCTCCACGTGCCGTTTGGCTTGCGCAAGATCGTCGCCCCAGGCGTACAGCCCATGACGTTTTATCAGGAATCCATGCGCTGATTTATGTTCGCTCAACGTCTTGCTGATCGTGTCTGCCAGCGCCGGCATGTCCTGCGAGTTATCGACGATTGGTAACCACTCGGAGTGTTCGTGTGTGCGGACGCCCGATAGTCCTTTCAACATCTCGTAACCTTCGATTCGCACTCCACCTTCATCCGCGTAAACGTCGGAAAAGATCGTATTCCAGATCGAATGGGTGTGAAGCACCGCTCCCGCCCCTCGTTCCTTCACGATACGGACGTGCAGCAAACTCTCATCCGACGGTTTGCCGGCGGTTTGATTGACCAACTGAACGTGGTCGTCGATTAAGAGTACCTGTTCAGTTTTCAAGGCGCCCTTATCAATTCCGCTCGCCGTAATCGCCAACTGCAGCGGCTCACGTTCCACCACCGCGCTGAGGTTCCCACTGGTCCCCATCAACCAGCCGCGCGCATGAAACCCCCTTGCCACCGAAACCAACTCCTCGGAAATCTCCGTTACATTCGCAGACATGAACGTCAATCTATAAAAAAATGGGTTGTGTTTCTACTTCCGGCGGGAGGGTTTGTGGCGGAGGCCCTGGTAGTTGACGTTGCCGGGAAGTTTGGAAGGGAGGTCCAGGTCGTCGCTCACGATGTCTTCGAGATGAACACGCGCCACGTGCGCGTAGGCCAGCACGGTTATCAACGACGGCTCACGTTCGTCGTTTTCATACTGCGAGATGCGCCCGTAGTGCATCTTTTCCTGGAGATCGAGGCGCGCCAGCATCTGGCTTTGCGAAAGACCCAGCTTTTCTCGAATCTCGCGCAACTTACTGGCCATGCGTCTTGGCCGGGGGCGCTTAAATCCCATCAGGAGTCACCTCCCGATCGCCCGCGACCTCACTACCCACAACATCCGAGCGTAAAAAATTTCGCTTGCGTAAACTCCCAGATGGGAGTAGCATGCGTTCGCTTTTGATGTCCGCCGCGAGTCTGAATCTTACATGCTCGCCGGCGATGCTCATCACTCGTTACTGTGGGAGTTTGAGCTGCGCATTGCTCGTAGCCGAATTGTCAAAGACGAGTGCATCGTAAAGCGTTATTGCAAAATCGTAAATAGCAAAAACTCATTCGAGTGGCCTGGTAGGGGGGCCAGGTTGGGTCCGCGGAAGCTAAACCGAGGCGCTTCTGCGGACTCAGGGGTCAACGTTTGTCATGAACCGGTGGTGTCCTAATCTGAACTTTTTCTCTGCGATCCTCTGTGTTCTCTGCGTCTCGGCGGTAAGAAAATCGAAACAACAAGGAAACCGCAGAGGGCACTGAGGGCGCAGAGAACACGCAGAGTTGAAATTAGCACATGAACCTCCACGAACTGATCGAACGCGATCCGGAACTAGCAGGAGGTGTCGCGGTCTTTACAGGAACCCGCATTCCGGTCGCGTTTCTATTCGAGTTCCTGAACGACGATCAGACAATGGAGACCTTCTTGGACCAGTATCCCACCGTCAGCCGCTATCAGGCGCGCGGCGTACTTGGCGCCTCACGTGACCTGTTGCTGACGCTCGAGAAGAACCTGAAGTCTTGAAAGTGGCCTTGGGTGAGGGGGCCACACTGAGTCCGCGGGAGCAGGCGGGCGCGCCCAGATCGCTTCCGCGGACTCTCTTCTGAGATCTGAGATGTCAGATCTGAGATCCCAGAATGGCATCGCTCGGCGCTTGCGCATAAGATGGGCGTATGCAGCTTCCCGTGAATCCACCAGTTTTGCCGATGCTGGCAAAGCGAGTCAGCGAACTGCCCACTGCGGGTAATTGGATCTTCGAACCGAAATGGGATGGCTTCCGTGCGCTCATCTTCCGCGACGGCAAAGAGGTTTTCATTCAAAGCCGTGATGGAAAACCGTTGAACCGCTATTTTCCGGAGTTGATCGATCCTTTGCTGAAGTATCTGCCGGCCCGGTGTGTGCTTGACGGAGAGATCGTCATCGCGCAGGAAGGGGCACTCGATTTTGACGCGCTGCAACTCCGTCTTCATCCGGCAGCGTCGCGAGTCAAAATGCTCTCCGAACAGATCCCGTCGTCAGTCGTGTTCTTCGATCTGCTGGCGCACGGAACTCGCGACATGCGCAACGTGCGTTTTGAAGACCGACGGCAAAAGCTGCAAACGATATTGACGAAAGCGCAGCCACCGATCCATCTGACCCCGGCGACCACCGACTTCGATACCGCAACAGACTGGTTTCGCCGCTTCGAAGGCGCGGGACTCGATGGCGTCGTTGCCAAGCCTGTGTCCGGCGTTTATGAATCGAATAAACGAGTGATGCTCAAGGTCAAACACGAGCGCGAATGCGATTGCGTCGTGGCTGGCTTTCGCTGGCATAAAAAAGGCGAGCGCAACGCGGTTGGATCGCTGCTGCTCGGACTGTTCGACGACAGTGGCAGACTTCAGCACGTCGGCGTGTGTGCGAGTTTCACCGATCTGAAGCGACTGGAATTAGTGAAGTTTCTTGCTCCCTATCGGAAGAATGCTCTGGCGGATCATCCGTGGAAAGAATGGGCGGGTCCGGAAAACGTAAATGAAGGTCGCATGCCGGGAGGGCACAGCCGGTGGAGCCAGGGCAAGGACCTGTCGTGGGAGCCTTTGCGACCGGAGCTGGTGGTCCAGGTTGCGTACGATCACATGCAGGGCGAGCGCTTTCGTCACACGGCCCAATTCCGGCGCTGGCGTTCTGATAAAAAACCGGAAGATTGCACGTTCGAGCAACTCGAAGTTGTCCCACCACACGAGCTCGAGGACATCTTCGCTACTGGCCGTTAGCTCGACTCTTTACGTTTGGACGCTCGATATTCACGCCACTCGCGCGTGGGATCGTCGTCGGGATCGGGTGTTTGCTGCGGCGGGCGAAGGTTTTCAGGAACGTTGCGCAGGTTTACCCGAATACGCGTCCACGTTGAAGAGCGGCCGCGCATCGAGTCGATTAAGACATCTTCCACTTTGATCAGCTTGGCAATCTTTCGATGTTTCTTTTTCCAGCGTTCCAGGCCCGCTAATGCTGCTTGCTTGTCGGGCGAGTTGGCAACGACGATCAGTGGCATTTTCACGCGTGGTTTTTTCACCGGCTTTTTGGCCGAACGTGCCCGCGAGGGCGCAACGCGCGGCGCTTCGCCCGCCATCTTGCGGAAGTGCGGCGGCCATGGTGCGTCACCGAGTCCCGACGCCTGATCGTGATCCGCCAGTTCGAGCAACTTTTCGAGCGAACCAGCCGCCTGGTCCATCTTCTCATGCGGATCGCCGATCTCGGCGAAGCGTTTCGGCGTTGTCACGATCGTAAAGTCGGCGGGGTCACAATCAGCCACTTCATTCCAGTGAAGCGGCATTGAGACGCGCGCATCCGGCAATGGGCGCACGGAATACGCCGAGCACGTCGTTCGGTCCTTCGCGTTCTGGTTGTAATCGAGAAACACGCCGTGCCGTTCCTCTTTCCACCACTTCGAACTCGCCAACTTCGGCACACGCCGTTCGATCTCGCGCGATAACGCCACCGCCGCCCGGCGCACCTCGCTAAAGCTCCAGCGCGGCTCAATCCTGACGTTGACATGCATGCCACGCGAACCGCTCGTCTTGGGCCAGCCGCGCAATCCCATCTCTTCGAGCAGCGCTTTCACTTCGAGCGAAACGCGGCGCACATCATCCCAGCCAACACCTGGACCCGGATCGAGATCTACTCGCAACTCGTCAGGATGGTCCAGGTCGCCGGAGCGAACCGGGTGCGGATGGAGTTCGATACAGCCGAGATTCACGATCCACGCGAGCCCGGCGGCATTGTCCACGACGATCTCTTCCGCTTTCCGTCCGGAAGGAAACGAGAGCGTGACGGTGCGCAGCCATTCGGGCCGGTTGTCAGGCGCGCGCTTCTGATAAAACGCCTGGCCCTCCGCGCCGTCGACAAACCGTTTCAGCACGATCGGGCGATCGCGGATGCCGTTCAACGCGCCCGGCGCGACCGATAGGTAATAACGAACGAGATCGAGTTTTGAAACTTTGACTTGCCTTGAAAAGTACGGCTTGTCCGCATGAGTGATGCGGACTTCATGCCCTTCGATCGACAGCGTCTCGGTTGTATCTTCTTTTTTGGGAGCCACGGATCTGACCAGTATTCACAGTGGTTTTGCCATCGTGATGAAATGACAAGGTTCTTTCGTTTGCACTTCGGGCGGGAAGGGAAGCGTTCCCGTTTCCACGTAGCCACGCCGTCGATAGAAGGGCCCGAGTTCGGTCCTGATATTGACGATGTAAATGTCCATGAATTGAGATCCCAGCTCGCGACAGTGCTTTTCAGCAGCCGTCATCAGTAACGAACCCAGCCCGTTTTGCTGTTGTGAAGGATCGACTGAAAGCAACCCGAGATACGACCGATCACCATCTTTAAGCTCGACGTAAACGCAGCCGGCGAGTACTCTGTCACTCTCGGCGACGAGAAATGTGCCGGTAGTGAAGAGTCGTTCGACCTCTTCCAGCGTAATCCGATCCTCAAAACAGAAGAACTCCTCCGCCACCCGGAACGCGGAGTTGATAATTGCCATTATCTGCCTTGCATCCGACGGCTCAGCGAGCCTGATTTGAACGCTTTGGTTCATGAGTTTATCAACACCGACAGAGGCGAATGATATATGACGACACCCCTGGTAGTCGAAACCG
>CBFGMX010000082.1:0-22303 GCA_965649955.1 uncultured bacterium | reverse complement strand
ACATCGGGCTAGTGTGAAGACCGCTTTTGTCCCTTGCCTGAATGAGCCCTCATTCAGTATTATGTGAACCCTTTATAATCGGGGGGCATTGTCCTACAGAGCGCTAATCATAGCGGCTAACCAACAGAGAGGATTCCAAGCGATGCGGATTGAGAAGGCGGCGGTGTTGGGGGCGGGGACGATGGGGGCGCAGATTGCCGCGCACCTCGCAAATGCGGGCGTGCCCACCCTGCTGCTCGATATCCCGCCTCGCGAAGTGACGCCGCAGGAAGCCGTAAAGGGCTTGACCACCGACAGTAAAGAGGTCCGCAATCGTATCGCTCGCGCCGGACTCGAAGCCGCACAGAAAGCAAAGCCAGCCGCGTTTTTTGTTCCCGAGCTCGCTTCATTGATAACCGTCGGGAACTTCGACGATGACCTGGCGAAGATCAAAGACTGCGATCTCATCGTCGAAGCCGTCGTTGAAAACCTCGACATCAAGCGCTCGCTGTTCGAACGAATCGACCAGCATCGCCGCCCCGGTTCCATCGTCGCATCAAACACCAGCGGCATCCCGATTCACTTGCTCGCGGAAGGCCGTTCCGACGACTTCAAGCAGCACTTCATAGGCGTTCACTTTTTCAATCCTCCGCGTTATCTCCACCTCGTCGAGATCATTCGCACTGAATGGACCAAACCCGAAGTCTCGTGCTTCCTGTTTGGCTTTCTCGATCAGCGACTCGGCAAAGGCGTCGTACCCGCGAAGGACCGTCCAAACTTCATCGCCAACCGCATCGGCACGTTCGGTGCGCTACACACGATCAAGACGATGATCGAGGACGGCTATTCGATCGAAGAAGTCGACAAGATGACTGGTCCCGCCGTTGGTCGCCCTAAGAGTGCAACCTTCCGGACTTTTGATCTCGTCGGCCTGGACGTCTTTCATCACGTCATCAAAAACCTTTACGAGAACCTGCCCGACGACGAAGAGCGCGACATGTTTGTCGTGCCTGACGTGCTCGCGAAGATGGTCGAACGCGGCTTGCTCGGCAACAAGACAAAATCAGGCTTCTACAAAAAGCAGCAAGGCGAAGGAGACAAGCGCGAAATTTGGGCGCTAGACGTCGCAACGCTCGACTATCGCCCGTCGGAGAAAGTCAAACTTCCCGCGCTCGACATGGCGAAGAATATCGACGACCTGCCCGAGCGTCTGAAGGCACTGACGTGGGCCAAGGATCGCGTCGGGGCGTTTCTGTGGAAGACGTTGACGCGCACACTCTCTTACGCTGCCAAACGTATTCCCGAGATTGCAGACAACGTCGTCGAAGTCGATCGTGCGATGCGGTGGGGCTTCGGTTGGGAACTTGGACCATTCGAGGCGTGGGATGCGATCGGCGTTGAAAAATCAGTCGCGCGCATGAAGGAAGAAGGAATGGCGGTGCCGGCGAACGTCGAGCAGATGCTCGCGTCAGGCGCGACCTCGTTCTACAAGAAAGAGAACGGACAACAATCCTATTTCGACTTCGCTGCCGGAAAGTATGTCCCACTCAGCGATCCGCCGGGTGTTCTGATACTGAAATCGATCAAGGACCAGAAGGGCGTGATCAAGAAGAACGCCGGAGCGTCGCTGATTGATATTGGCGACGGCGTTGCCTGTCTCGAGTTTCATTCGAAGATGAACGCCATTGGCGGCGATACGTTGCAGATGCTGAAGTTTGCGTTGGGCGAGGTCGAGAAGAACTTCCTCGGACTGGTCGTCGGCAATCAGGGGGTGAACTTCTGCGTCGGCGCCAACATCATGTTGATGCTGATGGAGGCGCAGGAGGAAAACTGGGACGAGTTGGACATGATGGTCCGAGTTTTCCAGAACGCGACGATGAGCTTGCGCTACTCGCCGAAGCCGGTGGTTGTCGCGCCTTTTCAAATGGTGTTTGGCGGCGGTTGCGAGATGGTCCTGCACGCGGATCGCGTCAGGGCGGCGGCGGAAACGTACATTGGTCTCGTCGAGGTTGGCGTCGGCATTATCCCGGCGGGTGGCGGCACGAAGGAGATGCTGGTGCGCACCCTGGATTCGATTCCGAAAGGAGTCGACGACGCGGATCCCTTCCCGTTCGTGAAGCGCGCGTTTGAGACGATCGCGCTGGCCAAGGTCGCGACCTCCGCTGAGGAAGCGAGGACGATAGGATTCCTGGCAGCCGACGATACGATTTCGATGAACGCCGACCGTCTGATCGCCGACGCGAAGAAGGAAGTGTTGGCGTTGTCTGCGAGTGGTTACGTGGCGCCGCAGCAACGAACGGACATCCTCGCGTTGGGACTGCCAGCGCTGTCGACGTTGAAGCTCGGCATTCATCAGATGAAGCGCGCCGGTTATATTTCAGACCACGACGCGGAGATCGGCGAGCAGCTCGCGCGCATCCTGACCGGCGGCGATCTGAATCATCCGACACGCGTATCCGAGCAGTATTTGTTGGACCTGGAGCGCGAAGCGTTTCTATCGCTGGTAAGCAAACGCAAAACGCAGGAACGGATCGCGCACATGTTGAAGACGGGTAAACCGTTGAGAAATTAAGCCACGGACTTCCGCGGACAGAGGTAAGTATGAGAGACGCAGTTATCGTATCGGCAGTTCGAACAGCGGTTGGCAAAGCGCCGCGTGGCACCTTGCGCACGACGCGGCCTGACGAGATGGGCGCGGCGGTGATCAAGGATGCGGTGGCGCGCGTTCCTGGTCTTGAAACGTCGCAGATCGAAGACGTGATCATGGGTTGCGCGATGCCGGAGGCCGAGCAGGGGATGAACGTCGCACGCGCGGCCGCGATTCGCGCCGGGCTTCCGGTCGAAACGAGCGCGATGACGATCAATCGCTTCTGTTCGTCGGGTTTGCAGTCGATCGCGATGGCCGCGGAGCGTATCAGGAGCGGTGGCGCGGAGGTGATTGTTGCCGGTGGGCTGGAAACGATGTCGATGATCCCGATGGGCGGTCACATCATTCGTCCGAACCCGTATTTGGTCGAACACTACCCGGATTTTTATCTCAGCATGGGACTCGCAACAGAGAACGTCGCGCGGAAGTACGAAGTTACGCGCGAAGAGCAGGACGAGTTCGCGTTGCGCTCGCATCAACGCGCGGCCGCGGCGCTCGATACGGAAAAGTTTGCCGACGAGACTGTGCCGTTGAATGTCGTGCTCGAAGAACTGGACGAAAAAGGCAAGAAGCAACGCCGGGAAGTCGTGTTCGATAAGGACGAAGGCGTGCGGCGTGATACGTCGGCGGAAGGTCTCGCCAAACTCAAGCCGGCATTTCATGTTAAAGGCACGATCACTGCGGGCAACGCGTCCCAGATGTCTGATGGCGCGGCGGCGGCGATCGTGATGTCTGACGCGCGCGCGAAAGAGTTGGGTGCGAAACCGATGGCGCGTTTCGTTGCGTACGCGACCGCCGGTTGTCCGCCGGAAGAAATGGGTATCGGACCTGTGTTTGCGATTCCGAAAGCGCTCAAGCTCGCGGGCCTGACCCTCGACGACATCGATCTAATCGAGTTGAACGAAGCGTTTGCGGCCCAATCGCTGGCAGTGATCAAGACGCTCGGTTTGGATCCGGAAAAAGTGAACGTCAACGGCGGCGCGATTGCGCTGGGCCATCCGCTTGGTTGCACGGGCGCAAAACTAACGGCCAGCATTCTGCGCGAACTCGAGCGCCGCAACGGCCGGTACGGAATGGTGACGATGTGTGTTGGCGGTGGCATGGGCGCCGCCGGAATTTTTGAACGAATCGCAGCGTGAAGTTAAGTTGATAGGAGGACAAACTCGATGTCAGCCGTAGCCGAACAAAAGCAGCTAGTCAAAGGTGGGGCGTTTCTGATCGAGGAGCGCGCGCCTGAAGAGATCTTCACGCCTGAAGATTTCACCGAAGAACATCGGATGATTGCCGAAACCACGCGGCAATTTATCGACAACGAAGTTACGCCTCGTATCCACGAGCTCGAAAAGCACGACTGGGATCTTTCGCGAAAACTGGTGGCCCAGGCTGCGGACCTCGGATTGATCGGCGCCAATATTCCGGAGGAGTTTGGCGGATTGGGACTGGATCAAACGAGCGGCGCACTGATCGGCGAAAACATCGGCCGCTCGGCGTCATTCGCGACCACTCTCGGGGCTGAAAGCGGCATCGGTCTGTTGCCGATCGTTTACTTTGCAACTGAAGCGGCGAAGAAGAAGTATTTGCCGAAGGTCGCGGCGGGCGAGTTGATCACCGCCTATGCGTTGACCGAAGCAGGCGCAGGGTCTGACGCGATGAACGGAAAAGCGACCGCGCGTTTAAGCGAAGATGGCAAGGAGTACATCCTCAACGGCGAGAAGATGTGGATCACCAACGGCGGCTTCGCCGACATCTTCATCGTGTTTGCGAAAGTTGACGGCGACAAGTTCAGCGCGTTCATCGTGGAACGCCAGCCGGGTCTTACGTCGGGCGCCGAAGAACACAAGATGGGAATCAAAGGCTCGAGCACGACGGCGCTGGTCCTTTCGGACGTGCGTACGCCGGTCGAGAACCTGCTCGGGGAAGTGGGCAAGGGTCACAAGATCGCTTTCAACGTTCTGAACATCGGACGTTTCAAACTCGGCGCGATGTGTGCCGGGGGCATGAAGTTGATGGTCCAGGAGTCGGTGCGATATGCGAACGAGCGGCACCAGTTTGGAAAACCGATCTCGTCCTTTGGCGCCATCAAAGCGAAGCTGGCGGAACAGGCGATTCGCACGTGGATCGGCGAGTCGATGATCTACCGCACGCTCGGTATGATCGAGCAGCGACTGAACACGGTCGATCCGAAAGACATGGACGCGCGGCTGCGCGCGATTGAAGAGTACGCGGCTGAATGTTCGATCATTAAAGTCGCGCTTTCGGAGTACTGCGATTACGTCGTCGACGAGATGGTCCAGATTTACGGGGGTTACGGTTATTCCGCCGATTATCCGGCGGAGCGCGCGTATCGCGACTCGCGCATCAATCGCATCTTTGAAGGCACAAATGAGATCAACCGGATGCTGATTCCGGGACGATTGATGAAGAGCGCGCTCAGCGGCAATCTCGCGCTGCTGCCTGCCGCGCAGGCGTTGATGGATGAAGTGCTTTCTCCTGCCATGGGCGGTTTCGACGATGACGATACATTGCTCGCCGCCGAGGAGAAGTTGACGAAGAATGCCAAGAAAGTCGCGCTGATGACGCTCGGAACTGCCGCGCAAAAGTACATGATGAAACTCGGCGATCAGCAGGAGATTCTGATGGGCATCGCGGACATCATCATGGACACGTATGCGATGGAGACTGCGATCCTCCGCACGCGCAAGCTTGCGGCTGCGCAAGGCGAAGCGGCCGTCGAAAGCTACATCGACATCACGCGCGTGTTCTGCAATGACGCTGTGGGACGGATTGAGGCACGCGCGAAAACTACGTTGGCCGGCATGTCCGAAGGCGACGAGTTGCGCACGCTGTTGGCGGCACTGCGCCGGTTCACGAAGTTGCAGCCCATGAACACCGTCGCCGCGCGCCAGCGAATCGCGGATGAGTTGATCCAGGCGAACAAGTACGTCTACTGAGAAGCTGAGATCTCAGATCTGAGATCTCAGATCTCAAAACCTCACGATGAAGGAGTCCTCACATGAAATACAAGTGTTTCGAAGAAGTACCCGTCTGGCGGGATGCTCTTGAATTGGCGGTGTTGATATTTGAACTGACGTCTCAGGTCGCATTCAAAGGCCGTTACAGTGTCAAGGATCAACTGGAACGAGCTGGAGTTTCCGTCTCAAACAACATTGCTGAAGGGTTCGAGCGCGGCACTACCCAGGAGACTTTGACGTTTCTTTACATCGCAAAAGGTTCATCCGTCGAAGTCCGCTCGTTAACATATTCGCTCGAGGATTAGGTGCATTCGCCTCTTTGAGATCGGAGATCTTAAATTTGAGGTCGCGCTCCGCGAGCATTTCGCGGCAACTTCATGGCTGGTGTGATTCGTTACAGAACACGGAAATCAAAGGCCAACGATATCTGACCGATAAGAGCCGACGACTCGAAAAGACCCGGCGCGAACGTGAAGAGTTCCTGAAGGAGTTGGAGGTTATGAGATCTCAAATCTCAAATCCGAGATCTGAGATCTGAGATCTTTAGACTTATGCGTGTCATTCCCATCTCGCTTCCGACACCGTTCTACATCGGTCCGGTTAACGTCTATCTGATCGCCGAAGATCCGATCACGATCATCGACACCGGACCGAAGACCAAAGCGACCGTAGAAGCGTTACGTGCTGGCCTGAGCGCCGCCGGTTTCCTCGTTTCCGACATCCGTCGCATCGTACTCACGCACGCACACGAGGATCATTGCGGACTCGCAAAATCACTGCGCGACGAAGCGAAGAATGCCGAAGTGTTTGTTCACGATTGGGAGACCGGCCATCGACACAGCCGGCTTCAGTACGACGAACATCGTGCGTTGCTCGAACGCGCGGGCGTTCCGGAAAAAGAGATCCACTTGATGCGCCGCATGTATGAAGGCATGCGCGAGTTTGCCGATACGCTGCCGGACAACGAATGTGTGTCGCTGAACGACGACGCGGAGCTGGAGTTCGAATCCGGAAGTCTGCGCGTGCTTCACACTCCAGGACACACACCGGGTTCGTGCTCATTTCTTCGTGAAGCTGACCGCACGCTGATCGCGGGGGACTGCGTGTTGAAGAGGATCACTCCCAACCCGGTACTCTCACCCGATCCGCTCGACCCCTCGCGACGTTTCCCCTCGCTCGCCGAGTATCTCGTCAGCCTGGCGCGGTTGCGCGCGTGTTCGCCGACACTCGTTTACGGCGGCCATGGCGATGCGATCCGGGATTACGAAGAACTTTTCAACCGCTACTTCCGCGCGTTTCAGGAGCGGCAGGCGCAGGTGATTGGGCTGGTGAAGAAGAACGGCGTGACGGCCTGGCAAGTCGGGCAGGCGATGTTTCCCGGAGCGGACGACGTGCACCGGTTTCTCGCAGTGTCCGAGGCTGTAGCACATCTCGACCTGGCCCACAGCGAAGGAAAGATCGCGGTCGAACTCGCGGGGCACACTGAAGTCTACAAGCCGAAAGATCCATCCTCGCGAATTTAAAAAACAATTATTTGTACACAAAAAATTCTGGAACCAGTGTTGGAGTGTCGCGTGTAAAGCCGAAACTCTTCCGGAGGAAATTCGTGTATGAAAGTGAAATACTTGCTCGGTTTTCTCGTTGCTCTCATTCTGACTACTGGTCTGGCGTCAGCCCAACAACCGGCGCCGCCACCTCGCCCATCCGAACCACCCGATGAACCGTTCATCAATACATTTTCGCTCTTCACTGATGGTGGTTACCTCGGTGTGTACGCCGAAAACATCAATCGCGAAAACATGGGCCGCTATCACCTGAGCTCGCCGCGTGGCGTCGGCATCACGCAAGTGATTCAGGGCAGCCCGGCAGAAAAAGCCGGCTTGAAAAAAGACGACGTGATTCTCCGGCTCGACGGCGAAAACATCACGAGTGTGCGCAAGCTTAACCGGCTCGTTTCGGAGATCGCTCCCGATCAGTCGGTTAGGATGACCGTCAGTCGGGGCGGTGCGGAGCAGGAAGTGACTGCGACGATCGCCAAGCGCGACAATCAGAGCACGGTCCAGGGCTTGTTACGTGGTGAGCCGCGCGTTTGGAAGTGGGAAGGAAATCCCAACTTCAAGTTTGATGGCTTTGAGAATTTCGGTTTCGACCTGCACAAGAATGGCGATCTGACGTTCCTGCTCAGCAACAGCCGCCGCATCGGCGTCAGCACAATGCAACTAAACGCCCAGCTCGGCGAGTACTTCGGTGTCACGGGCGGCAAAGGCGTGCTTGTCACTTCCGTCACTGAAGATGGACCAGCGGCGAAGGCCGGAGTGAAAGCCGGCGACGTCATTACTGCTATCGACGGTGAAGCGGTCGACTCGCCCGGAGACATCTCGCGCGTGATCAACCGCAAGAAGGAAGGCGATGTGACGCTGACCGTGATTCGCAACCGGTCGCAACAGACCCTCCGAGTGACCCCGCGGGAAGGAGGAGGTTTCTCAGGAACCGTCGGACAGCCGCAGATCGGGCGTCGCATCGTGATTCCGAGGATTACCATTCCCGACATTCCGGACGTCGACATCCAGTTGCCCCGCATCCGCACGCCGCGGCTTCAGGTGCCGGCGATCGACATCCGGTTGCCGCGTATCAGGGTTACGCCGCCACGGCGACTTCTCCGGACCGAACGCGGGCCGATTTAAGCTCAGATTCCGCTGCTCTTCGGTACTGCGCTTGCGCCAAACGCGCGGGTTGTGTGATGATCCATGACGATGATACGGGTCATTTACAGCTCTGATCTTTTGAGGAGTGCATAAAGAGTGAAAGCGGAATTACAGAAGTTGATCGCTTTGCAGAATCTGGATACCAGCATAAGAAAACTAGAAAAAGAGCTCGAAGCGATACCACAAAGGCGCGCCGATATCGAAGGAGAATTCGATCGGCGCGCTTTTGAAATTAGGGCCCTCGAAAACCGGCGCGACGAAGCGAAACATAATCGCGCCCGCCTCGAAAACGAGGTTGTCGAGCAAAAGGGCCGCGCCGAACGCGCTGAACGAAACTTGATGTCGTCGAAGAAACAGGACGAGTACACCGCAGCCATTCGCGAGGCTGATGCGGCGCGCAAACAGATCTCGACCCTCGAGACCCAGATCCTCGAACAGATGGAGAGTCTGGAACAGGCTGAGGCTGCTTTGAAGGAACGCGCTGACGAAATAGCGACGTTGAATTCCGATCGCGAAGCACGGTTGAATTTGTTCGACGAGGAAACGAAATCGCAGTCGGAACTGCTGGCAAAGCAGCGAATCGAGCGAGAGCAGTTGTTTGCGAACCTGCCCGGGTCGATGAGCAATATGTACGCGCGCATCCGGGCACGGATACGCGATGGCGTCGCTGTGGCTGAAGCGCGGAACCGTTCGTGTACGGCATGTTTCATGTCGCTCCGTCCGCAAGTGATGTCAGAGATCCGGCGCGGCGAGGATGTGATCACTTGCGACAACTGCGGCCGCATTCTCTTCTTCGTCGCCGATTCCCTACAGGCTGACACCGCGGCAACCCAACCCAACGTAGCCATCACGTAAAATACCTACTTGATGCTTCGGATTTTCGGGCCCCCTTTTAGAAAACACGGATTTTCTCCCGGAGGATAGTTGCGTGCGTGTGCTTGTTACCGGAGGCGCCGGTTATATCGGCAGCGTCGTCACCGAAGAACTGGTCAACGACGGGCATGAAGTAGTCGTCTACGACAATCTTGTCAAAGGGCATCGCCAGGCAGTAGTTCCCGGCGCGACTTTCGTCGAGGGCGATCTGCTCGACGCCGCGACGCTGCGACAAACACTGAAAGACCACCGCGTCGAAGCGGTGATCCACATGGCCGCGTATTCACTCGTTGGCGAATCATGCGAGCAGCCATCGAAGTATTACCAGAACAACGTCGTTGCAAGTCTCGTCCTGCTCGATACGATGCGCGAATGCGCTGTTAGCCGCATCGTCTTCAGTTCGACCGCGGCGACTTACGGTGAGCCTCTCTCTCAACCGATCTACGAAACCGCGCCCAATAACCCCACCAATCCGTACGGCGAGTCAAAACTCGCATTCGAACGCGCGATGCACTGGCACGAGCGCGCCTACGGGCTCAAGTACGTGTCGCTTCGTTACTTCAACGCCGCGGGCGCAAGCGAGAAATGCGGTGAAGACCACGATCCGGAGTCGCACATCATCCCGATCGCGTTGCAGGCCGCAGCCGGCAAACGTTCGCACGTCGAGATCTACGGCGACGATTATCCGACCCCGGACGGCACCTGCCTGCGCGACTACATCCACGTGATCGACCTCGCCCGCGCGCACATTCTCGCGCTCGACGCAATGAGCGAAGGCAGCCGCACCTACAACCTTGGCTGCGGCGGCGAGGGCTACAGCGTTCGCGAAGTGATCGAAACCGCGCGGCAAGTCACCGGCAAAGACATCCCCGTTCGGATTGGACCACGCCGTCCAGGCGATCCAGCCATCCTGATCGCCAGTTCCGACAAGATCAAGAGCGAACTCGGCTGGCAGCCGCGGTTTCAGGACCTGCGCGTAATCGTCGAGTCGGCCTGGCGCTGGATGTTGGCCCACCCTGACGGATACGGTAACTAACGCCAATGCCGAAAACAGCGGAGCCAACCGAGAAACCCGGCGTCAAACGTACGCGCCAGAAGCGCGGTACGGTGGTCACTCCCGAGGAGTTCCTGAGTCTCCAACGACCGAAGGGCGATCTGATCTTGAAGGTCGGACGCGAACTCGTATCGGTCACGAGTCTCGATCGCATCTATTGGCCCGACGAGAAGCTCACGAAGTTTGATCTGCTCTGTTTCTATTTGAAGGTCGCCGACTACATCATGCCGCATCTCAAAGATCGGCCGGCGATTCTTCAGCGCTACCCGCGCGGCATCAAGGCGCCGATGTTCTTCCAGCAGGATCTCGAGAGTGCGCCGGAGTTTATCAAGACGAAGCGCCTGACCAATCAGGAAGGCCGGCAGCTCGATTACTTTGTGTATTCAACGGTCGGTTCGCTGTTGCATTTCGTGAACCTCGGAAACATCGAACAGCATCCGTGGCACTCGACGACTAAACATCTCGACAAGCCTGACTGGATCGCGATCGATCTCGACCCGAAAAGTGCGCCGTGGGAGAACGTGTTGCAGGTCGCTTTGATGGTGAAAGAGGTCGCGGAAGAGATCGGATTGCAGGTGTTTCCGAAGACATCAGGTTCCTCGGGGATGCACATTTACATACCCTTGAAAGCGACGAATGGATACGAACAAGTCGCCGAATTTGCCAAGCTGTTCGCCGGTGAAGTTGCTCGTCGTGCGCCGAAAATCGCGACCGTTGAACGGACGATCGCGAAGCGAAAGAGCACGCAGGTCTATGTTGATTGGATGCAGAATGCGCGCGGAAAGAGTTTGGCGTCGGTGTTTACGGCGCGGGCAAAGCCGAAGGCGAGTGTGTCGATGCCGTTGACGTGGAAACAGATCACACAGGGCGTGAAGATCGCCGACTTTACCATCACTAACGTACCCGAATTACTGAAGAAAAAGGGCGACACCTGGGCAGCTTTTTTCGAATCTCGGCAAACTTTAAAGTTTGACTAAGAAACACGGATTTGATTATCCTTTCACTCGCATGAACCGCAGCTCATATCGCTACTATTACTATTACGGCACGCTCTTCACTGGAAGGAGCGGTCGGGCGATGGGCTGTCGGAGTTCGCTGAAGACGTAGCACCCTAGACAAGTTTCCAAAAGCCGGCCATCAATCCTTCCGGAGGATTGGTGGCCGGTTTTTTTGTTTGCGAGGAAAAACCATAATGCCAACCGAAACAATCCGAACCACACCCGTCTTACAGGACCACGTCGAAGTGCGCCTCGTGCACCTCGATCCGGACCATCCCGGCTTTCGCGACTCCGAGTATCGCGCCCGACGCAACGCCATCGCGCAGATCGCAACGAATTACAGGACCGGCGATCCGATACCCGATGCGCCATACACCGAACTCGAACACGGTGTTTGGCAAACAATTTGGAAAGCGCTCGGGCCGGCCCATCGCGCACACGCCTGCGCCGAGTATCTCAAGTGTCTTGACCAGCTCGATTTTGACACCGATCGGATCCCGCAGTTACGTGAAGTCAGCCGCAAAGTGGAAGCAATCAGCGGCTTTCGTCTCGAACCTGTCGCCGGGCTCGTCGAGCCGCGCATCTTTCTCGAGTCGCTGGCGAACGGGGTGTTTCTCTGCACACAGTACATCCGTCACCATTCGACGCCGCTCTACACACCGGAGCCTGACGTTGCTCACGAAATCATCGGGCATGCAGTGACTCTGGCGAGTCCGCGTTTTGCCGAGATCAACCGTCTCTTTGGTGAAGCAGTGCGACGGACCACGGACGCAGCGGCGCTCGACCGGCTCGCACGCGTCTACTGGTTCACGATTGAGTTTGGCGTGCTGCGCGAAGACGGCCGTATCAAAGCGTACGGAACGGGGTTGTTATCGTCAGCCGGCGAACTGGCGGAGATGCACAAAGCCGAGCTGCGTCCGCTGGATGTCGAAGCGGCCGCGAACAACGTCTACGATCCGACGCACTACCAGTCGATCCTGTTTTGTGCGGATTCGTTCGACAGCATGGATCAGCTGCTGCGGGAGTTTCTGGTGAGTTGGTAAGGTAATTCTGTGTTTTCGGATGGGGCTTGTGGTTTTTGGATCGTGAACCCGAAGCCTGACACGGATTTCCTGAACAAAAGTCGACCGAGTTTGCTTGCCGGAGCGGCATCATCGTTGCTAGGGGAGGTTCCAGACCTTTCTCCCTTAACAGTTTGACAACTGAACGTGCCCGCTTCCATGTCAGGAGGTTTTTATGGCAAGCAAAAGGACCGCACTATTGTTTTCGTCCTTACTGCTGGTAGCCGCTTTCCTTGCGACTCCTTCAGCATTGGGCCAATCCACCGCCGTCATTCAGGGAACCGTCTCAGATGCGAAGGGCGCCGTGGTGCCAAACGCCACTGTCACGGCCAAAAATCGCAGCACTTCCTCCGAACGAACGACACAAACCGATAGCGACGGCAATTACCAGTTCGCGGCCATGCCCGTTGGCTCGTACACCATCGAGGTGAAAGTCCAGGGCTTCAAAACTCAGGTTGCTGACCAGGTAACGGTCGAGGTCGCTAAGACCGTCGTTCAGAATTTTCAGTTAGAAGTCGGAGCGCTTTCCGAACAGGTCCTCGTCTCTTCGGACGTTCCGGTAATCGAGACAACGACAACTTCCGTCGGTACCGTGATCAATCAACGCACGGTCCAGGAGATTCCGCTCAACGGCCGTCACTTTGTCGATCTCGGCCTATTGATACCGGGCTCGGTGACACCGCCGCAGAACGGTTTCCTGACCGCGCCACTGCGTGGCCAGGGATCGTTTGCTTTCAATACCGCAGGCGGACGTGAAGACACCACCAACTTCATGATCAACGGCATCAACCTCAACGATATGGTCCAGAACCAGATCACGTTCCAGCCGTCGATCAACACCGTTCAGGAATTCAAAGTGGACAATTCCACGCAGAGCGCGGAATACGGACGCAACTCCGGCGCAATCGTGAATATCGCCACCCGTTCCGGCTCTAACCAGTATCACGGCGAAGCATTCGAGTTCCTTCGCAACGAAGCGCTCGACGCGCGCAACTTCTTCGACGCGCGCAAGCCACCGTTCAAACGGAACCAGTTTGGCTTCAACCTCGGCGGGCCAGTGAACCTGCCACGCTTTGGCGAAGGTGGTCCTATTTTTGGCTACGAAGGAAAGAACCGGACGTTCTTCTTCTTTAGTTACGAAGGTACCCGCCAACGTCAGGGCCTTACACTCACGAGCAACGTGTTAACTGATGCGCAACGTGCTGCGGTGACGGATCCGACTGTCCTGCAGTTGTTGCCGTTGATTCCTCTCGCGACGAGCGTTGACATCGTCAACGGCGTTCCGGTTGCCAGGTTCGCCGGATCGGGAACAGCGCCCGTCGATATCGATCAATACACCGGGGACGTGAACCACAATTTCAACGCTAACGATCGGCTGCACGTTTACTACGCGTACCAGCGCGACAAACGCGGCGAGCCGAGTCTCCAGGGCAATACCATGCCCGGTTGGGGCGACACGCGGCAGTCGACGCGGCAGATCTTAACGTTGAATGAGACGCACATCTTTGGTCCAAACCTGACCAACGAGGCGCGCCTCGGATTCAATCGCATCAACATCACCTTCACTCCGAACGCGCAGCTAAATCCGGCTGACTTCGGAATCAACAACGGTATCAACGACGATATCGGCCTGCCGCAAATCAGCATCACGGGATTCAACTTCAATCTTGGTGGGCCAGCGGGGTTTCCCCAGGGCCGCGCCGATATGACGGTCGTATTCAGCGACACCGTTAGCTATCTCAAGGGCAACCACTCGTTTAAATTTGGTGGCGAGGCGCGCCGTTTCTATAACAACAATTTCAACCTCGACGTCGGCACCTTCACTTTTCCAAACGTAAATCTCTTCCTGACCGGCAACGGAAACGGTTTCAGCATCACACTGGGCGATCGATCGAGTGCGATTATTCAAAACGCCTGGGGCCTTTACGTTCAGGACAATTGGAAAGCGCGTTCAAACCTGACGTTCGAACTTGGTCTGCGCTACGACTGGAACATGACGCCGTCCGAGCGCTACGACCGGTTCGTCGTTTTCGATCACCTGACCCGTCAGTTTGTGCGCGTCGGATCAGGCATAGACAAGGTCTACAAGGAAAACAACAGAAACTTCCAGCCGCGTGTCGGCATCGCGTGGGACCCGTTCAACGACGGCAAGACCTCGGTGCGCGCAGCATACTCGCTGCTGGCCGATCAACCGGTGACGAACCTGGTGATACCGTTAACAGCCAATCCGCCGTTGGCGACGCCCCTCACCATCACTGGACCAGTGACCTTCGCAAACGCGGTATTGGTTGCGGGCGCGGCGGGGCTTTCCCCGGCTAACGTCGATCCAAACTTCGACAACGCGTACGTCCAGTCGTGGAACTTGAACATCCAGCGTGAGCTCGGACGCGATCTCGGCGTGACGGTCGGCTACTTCGGCACGAAAGGCACGCACCTTCGCATCTCGCGAAACATCAACCAGCCGATCAACGGCGTTCGACCGATTCCCGCGGTTTCGAGCTCGAGTCCGATTCGTCCAGGCACCAGCTTGAACAACATCGTGCAGGTCGAGGGAACCGGCAATTCGAGTTACAACGCGCTTTGGTTGACCGCTACCAAGCGACTCTCGCGAGGTTTTCAGTTCAACGCGTCGTACACCTTTTCGAAGTCGATCGATTACAACTCGCTTAGCAGCCAGGGCGTTGTCATTCAGGATAGTTACAACCTGCGCAACAGCCGCGGTCTATCGGATTTCGACGCGCGTCATCGCTTCGTCATCAGCGGACTGTATGAACTGCCGTTCCACGGCAATCAGTTCAAGGAAGGCTGGCAACTTTCGACCATCGTCCAGTCGCAAAGCGGAAATCCTGTGAACCTCGTGATCAACAACGCGGCATTCACGGGTACGAACAACACTGTGCGTCCGGACGTGACCGGTCCGATTACGATTCTCGGAACACCGAATCGCTGGTTCGATACGACGCCATTTGTCACGCCGGTCGGACGTTTCGGCAACCTTGGCCGCAACGTGGTGATCGGTCCGGGTTTCAACAACACCGACTTCTCGATAATCAAGCGAACGAAGCTGACTGAAACGCAGTTGATTGAGTTTCGCTGGGAAGTTTTCGATGTGTTTAATCACGCGAACTTCGGACAGCCGGGGCGTGTCGTTGGCAGCGCAAACTTCGGTCAGATTACCAACACGCGATTCCCGACCGGCGACTCCGGTTCGTCGCGGCAGATGCAGTTTGCACTGAAGTATAAGTTTTGAATCTGCGGTCTAGACGCCGAGAATTAGCTTGGCGATGGTGAAGTAAATAACAAGGCCGGTGGCGTCGACGAGAGTCGTGATCAACGGCGCGGAGAGCACGGCCGGGTCGACGCCAAAGCGCTGGGCCAGGATGGGTATCAATGATCCGACGGTCGTCGACCAGATGCAGATCGCAAACATCGTTACCGACACCGTGATCGCGAGCTGAAGCGGCGCCTGCCAGAACAGCGCTTGCACAAGCGCGATCGGCGCGACGAGTAAACCCAGCAGCATTCCGGTCGTAGCCTCGCGTGCGACAACGCGCCACGCATGTCGCACGCCCACCTCTCCCAGTGCGAGGCTTCGGATCACCGTCATGACTGTCTGCGCGCCTGCATTGCCGCCGGTTCCGATTAGCAGCGGAATGAAAAACGCGAGCGCGACAACGGCTGCGAGTTCCGCCTCGAACCTGTGCAAAACGGCGCTCGTCAGCGTACCTGCAACAAACAGCAACAACAGCCACCCAATCCGTTTGCGCACGACGCGCATGATCGGGTTGTCGAAGTAAGGCTTGTCCATCGCGCCGGGCTCGACAGCCGCCATGCGGAGGATGTCTTCGGTCTGTTCCTCGATCAGGACGTCGATGACGTCGTCGACGGTTACGAAACCCACAACACTTCCGTCCTGCTCGACCACCGGAACGGCGAGCAGGTTGTACTTTCCGATCTTCTCCGCGACCTTCTCCTGATCGTCCTGCACGTTGACGGTCACCGGCCTGCGGCGCATGACCTCCCCGATCGGCCGGTCGAGTTCCGCCATCACCAGATCGCGCAGCGATACGGCTCCGAGCAGTTTATCCGTCTCGGGATCCATGACGTAGCACGCGTAGATCGATTCCTTCTCACGAGCGACGGAGCGAATGTGCTTCAGTGCGTCGCTCACGGTCATCTTCGGCTCGAGCCGCACAAACTCCGTCGTCATGATGCCGCCGGCGGTGTGGTCCGGATACTGAAGCAGATCTTCCAGTTCGGCGCGTACGTCGGGTGGGAACTGGGGCAGGATGCGATGGCGCTCGTGCAGCCCCATCTTCTGAATCACGTCAGTGCGCTCGTCGGCCGAGAGTCCTTCGAGAATGGTGGCGACGCGTTTTGGTTCCAACTGTTCGAGGATGGCGGCGCGCCGCCGCATCGTGGGTTGATCGCAGAGCTCGATGCACTTCTGGAGGGGCAGCATCGAAACGATCGCGGCGGCTTCGTTGAGAAGAAGTTGATTGAGCAGTTCCGCGAGATCTTCAGGGGGCAGATCGGCGACTTCAGAGCCGATACCGACGAAGCTTTCGTCCAGCCGTAGCTGGATCCGTTCCAGTAGCTGTTGCAGATCTCTGGAAGTGGACATGAACGCGGATCATTGCTGAGAAATCAAACCTGCGAACTGATCGTGCTCTCCACGGCCGGGTTCAACACGGCCTGCGCCGCAGCGAGCCGGGCAACCGGCACGCGAAACGGCGAACAGCTCACGTAGTCGAGACCGATCTCATTACAAAACGCGATCGACTGCGGATCGCCGCCATGTTCGCCGCAAATACCGACTTTGAGACCCGGTTTCACACTGCGGCCACGTTCGGCGCCGATGCGCACCAATTGGCCCACGCCGTCGCGATCGAGCACCTGGAACGGATCGTCTTTCAGGATTTTTCGTTCGATATAGTTAGGCAGAAAGCGGCTCGAATCGTCGCGGCTCAATCCGAACGTCGTTTGCGTCAGATCGTTTGTGCCGAACGAGAAGAAGTCCGCATGCGCGGCGATGTGGTCGGCCATTAGAGCGGCCCGCGGCAGTTCGATCATCGTGCCGACGTGATACTCGATCGTCATGCCGTGTTCGCCCATCACCTGTCGTGCGACTTCGTGGATCAGTTCCGCTTGTTGATGAAGTTCTTCGCTGAGCGAAACGAGCGGGACCATGATCTCGAGTTCGACCTTCTTTCGTTCCCCCTGCACCTTGCACGCCGCTTCGAACATCGCGCGGCATTGCATGCGAGTGACTTCGGGAAACAGGAGGCCGAGACGGCAACCGCGGAAACCAAGCATCGGGTTAGCTTCGCGAATGCGATTGACCTGTCGCAGCAGCGCGCGCTTCTGGTCGATCTCGTCGAGGATCTGGTCCATCGCGGCCATCGTGGTCGCGACTTTCAATGCCATCTTTAGCTCCGAGAGTTCGGAGCCGAGCTCTTCGGCGTTCGGCAGAAACTCGTGAAGCGGCGGATCGAGTAGACGGATCGTCACGGGCAGCCCCGCCATCTCACGAAAGATACCGATAAAGTCGCTGCGTTGCAGCGGCAACAGTTTTTCGAGTGCTTTTTCACGCGCGCCGGCGCCCTCGGAGAGAATCATCTCGCGCATGACCGCGAGGCGTTTGTCGCCGAAGAACATGTGCTCCGTTCGACAGAGACCGATACCTTCCGCGCCAAACTGTCGCGCCGTTTTTGCGTCGAGCGGAGTGTCGGCGTTCGCGCGCACGCGCAAGCGGCGAAACTTATCAGCCCAGTCCATCAGTTTGTAGAAATCATCGCCCAGCGTGGGTTGAATTGTTGGCACCTGGCCCAGAAAGACGCGCCCGGTCGAACCGTCAACCGTGATCCACTCGCCTTTCGTCACGATTGTCCCGTCGACTGTGAACTGTTGCTGGCCGTAGTCGATATTGATCGCCTGCGCGCCGCTGACGCAGGTCTTGCCCATGCCTCGCGCGACCACCGCGGCGTGGCTCGTCATGCCGCCGCGCGACGTCACGATCGCCTGCGCCGCTACCATGCCGTGAAAGTCGTCGGGACTTGTTTCCGAACGCACGAGCACGACGCGCGCGCCTTCGCGGGCCATCTCTTCCGCCTCGTCAGGACTGAAAACGACCTGGCCCTGGGCAGCGCCGGGACTCGCCGGTAGACCAGTCGCAAGCACCGTCGCATTCGTTTTCGGATCCACTGTCGGATGCAGCAGTTGATCGAGCTGCTCGGGTGTCACGCGTTGCACAGCCGTCGCTTTGTCGATCAGTTTTTCGTAGACCATCTCGACGGCGATGCGCACCGCGGCGGCGCCGCTGCGTTTGCCGGTGCGCGTTTGCAACATGTAGAGCTTGCCGCGCTCGATCGTAAACTCGCAGTCCTGCATGTCGTGGTAGTGCTGTTCGAGCAGGGTTGCGATCGACGCGAACTGATCGTAGACCTCGGGCAATTCTTTCTTGAGTTGCGCGATCGGATGTGGCGTGCGAATGCCGGCGACCACGTCTTCACCTTGCGCGTTCAATAGATACTCGCCGTAAAGTTCCTTCTTGCCTGTTGACGGGTCGCGGGTGAAGGCGACGCCGGTGCCGCTGCCGGCTCCCATGTTTCCGAAAACCATCGCCTGCACGTTCACGGCGGTTCCGAGCGAGTCGGGGATGCGATTGACACGCCGGTAGTCGATTGCGCGCCGCCCCATCCATGAATTGAACACCGCGGCAATTGCGACGCGCAGTTGTTCATAAGGGTCTTCGGGAATGGCGTGTTGCTCGGTAAGGATGATCTGTTTTTCGGCGGCGATGATGTCGCGCAGGTGATCGGGTTTGAGATCCGTGTCTCGTCCGCCCTGCGTCTGCGCTTTAAACCGATCGAGCACGCGTTCAAATTTTTCATGGGCGACGCCCATCACGATCTCGCCGAACAACGACGCGAAACGTCGATAAGCGTCGAGCGCGAAACGTAGATCGCCGGTCTGTTCGGCGAGGCCCTGCACGGTCTCTTCATTCAAACCGAGGTTGAGCACGGTATCCATCATGCCCGGCATCGAGAACGCAGCGCCGGATCGTACCGAGACGAGCAGCGGGTTTTTCGGGTCGCCAAACCGCTTGCCGACCTTCTCTTCAATCTTGCGCAGACCTTCCTTCACCTGGTCCCACATTCCTTCGGGAAACTGCTTATCGTTCTCGAAAAACGCGTTGCAGGCCTCGGTCGTGACGACCAATCCCGGCGGCACGGGCAGTCCGGCCTGTGTCATTTCGCAAAGACCGGCGCCTTTTCCGCCCAAGAGGGTCTTGTCGTCTCCGGGTCCCTCGTCGAAAAGGTAGACCCACTTGTTTGTTTTTTGTTCGGTTGATTCAGAGGCTTCTTCAGTAACAGTGCTCATGGCTGCAAGTTATCGCATTTCTGGTGGTTTAGGGAAGTGGAGTAGGATAGTTAGCCAATACAAAGGAGACGGCTATGGCAAACGTTACATCGTTGAACGTGAATGGGCGAAAACTGCCGGTCAATGTCGATTCGCAGACAAGTTTGCTCCTTGTTTTGCGCGATTATTTGAACCTGACGGGAACGAAATACGGGTGCGGCGAAGCGCAATGCGGCGCGTGTACGGTGCTCGTCGACGGTCAGATGACGCGCTCGTGTACGATGCCGGTCGGAAAAGTCGCGAGCAAACAGATCACCACGATCGAAGGTCTAGAAAAAGATGGCCAACTGCATCCGCTCCAGGAAGCTTTCATCGAAGCTGACGCGATGCAGTGCGGCTATTGCACTTCGGGAATGATCATGTCGGGTGTCGCGCTGCTGAAAAAGAACGCGAAACCTACGCGAGACGAGATCGTCAGGCACATGGATCGGAATATGTGTCGCTGTGGCACCTATCTGCGTATCGTCAAAGCGATCGAGATCGCTTCCGGCACCGCGAAGGAGGTGCGCAAGTGAAAGAAGAACTCGATCCGGAACTTGCGCTGGAATTGGAACGCTACGAACTCTTCGCGGCTCCGCTCTACAACTTCAACTTTAATCGTCGCCAGTTTCTGAAAGCGTTCAGCGGCGGGATCGCGCTGCTCGTGCCGATGTCGAACCTGCTGGTGACGTCGGGTCAGCAGGAACAAGGTGAATCCGGGCGTGGCCGATTCGAGCAGCGCGTGCCAAAAGAGATCGGCGCGTGGATCCACATCGATGAATCCGGAACGGTGTCGGTGTTCACCGGCAAGGTCGAACTGGGCCAGAACATCCGGACCTCGTTGGCCCAGGCGGTCGCCGAAGAATTGCACGTGCCGGTCGGCACTATTCGCATGGTGATGGCGGACACGGATCTCGTTCCGTTCGATGCGGGAACTTTTGGCAGCCGCTCGATTCCGTTTATGACACCACAGTTGCGCAAAGCAGCGGCCGCTGCGCGTGAGACTTTGGTAGCGCTGGCGGCAGAACAGTTGAAAGTCGCGCCCGCGGACGTGCGAATCGTCAACGCGCGTTTCGTCAACCACGATGCTTCGAAATCGTTGAGCTTTGCCGACGTCGCAAAGGGCCAAAAGCTCGTCAAAGAGATTCCCGCCGACGTTGCGATCACGGCGGTGAAAGATTGGACCATCGCGGGCACATCGGTACCGAAAGTTGGCGCGCGCGATTTTGTTACCGGGAAGCACGAGTTCACGTCCGACCTGAAGCGGCCGGGCATTTTGTTTGGCCGCGTAATTCGCCCCGCGGCATTGAATTCGTCGCTCGTCTCCGCGGACACGAAAGCCGCTGAAGCAATCGCCGGAGTTGCGGTTGTGCGAGATGGGGATTTTATCGGTATCGCCGCGGCGGATCCGCAAACACTTACGCGCGCGGAGAAAGCGATCGCCGTGCATTGGAAGGCGCCGGGACAGCCGGGCGCAGCGCAGTTGTTCGAGCAGCTCAAGCGCGAGTCGTCGCCGGGTCGCGGAGGCAGCCGGCCTGTTGGTTCGATTGAAGAAGGCATGGCCGCAGCGGACAAGAAACTCTCGCAGTCGTACACGGTCGCGTACATCGCACACGCGCCGCTCGAGCCGCGCGCAGCGGTCGCTGAGTGGAAAGACAACAAGTTGACGGTCTGGACGGGAACGCAGCGGCCGTTTGGAGTTCGATCTGAGTTGGCGGAAGCGTTTCGCATTCCGGAAGAGAGTGTGCGCGTGATTGTGCCCGACACGGGATCGGGATACGGCGGCAAGCACACAGGCGAGTGCGCGATCGAAGCTGCGCGTATCGCGCGTGCGAGCGGCAAGCCGGTGAAGCTTGTGTGGACACGCGAGGAGGAGTTCAAGTGGGCCTACTTCCGGCCGGCTGGTGTAATCGAGGTGTCGAGCGGCGTGAAGAACGACGGCACAGTCACGGCGTGGGAGTTTCACAATTACAACTCCGGTGCTTCTGCGATTCAGTCGAAGTACGCATTTCCCAATCAGAACATTCAGTTTCACAGCAGTAAGTCGCCATTGCGGCAGGGTTCGTATCGCGGACTCGCCGCCACGGCGAACCACTTCGCCCGCGAAGTGCACATGGATGAGTTGGCCCAACTGGTCGGAATGGATGTGGTCGAGTTTCGTTTGAAGAACACTCAGGACCAGCGCCTGAGAGCGGTGCTTGAAGCCGCGGCAAAATCGTTTGGGTGGGGGGCGAAGAAGCAGACGGGGCGCGGAGCAGGTATCGCGTGCGGGTTTGAGAAGGGGAGTTACATCGCGACCGCGGCTGAAGTGTCAGTCGATCCGAAGACGAAAAAAGTTAAGCTGGAACGCGTGGTGGCGAGTTTTGAGTGTGGCGCGATCGTCAATCCGGTGCATTTGCATAATCAGGTTGAGGGTGCGGTGGTGCAGGCGATCGGCGGTGCGTTGTTCGAAGGGATCGATTTTCAGAATGGGCAGATTCTGAACGCAAAGTTTTCGCGTTATCGCGTGCCGCGGTTCAGCGATACACCGCCGATTGAGATCGTGTTGCTTGACCGGAAGGACTTGCCTTCGGCCGGCGCCGGTGAGACGCCGATCGTTGGACTCGCGCCGGC
>CBFGMX010000081.1:0-22519 GCA_965649955.1 uncultured bacterium | reverse complement strand
ACGGTATGAACCGA
Organism: uncultured bacterium; assembly: GCA_965649955.1. Taxonomy (GTDB): domain Bacteria; phylum Acidobacteriota; class Blastocatellia; order Pyrinomonadales; family Pyrinomonadaceae; genus PSRF01. Next base: position 22,505 of record CBFGMX010000081.1, on the reverse strand, counting down.
AGATTGCGACGGTTGGACGGCCGGCTGCGTCGTCTGTTGGGCGCGCGAGACGCCGGCGCCTCCGGCAAGGAGCGTCACCAACAAAAGAAACGTGACGACGATTTGCTTTATGTGATTAAGGAATTGCACTGGTTCGTTCATGATCCTGGTTTCGTTCATTGACCTATCAACTCTTGCGGCGTCAGTTTTGCTCTGCCTTGCGCGTCACTCGACATCAACGCGAGGGCCACATGTGGTTTTCCCTGAATGTAAGTCGTGATGTAGCGGCTGATGTCGGCGCGCGAAGTGGCGCGTAACCGCGGGAGGTAACCGCGAAAGTACTCGAGTCCCGTCGAGGCCCACCAAAAACTCAGCGTGTGTGTATAGTCGCTCAGTTTTTCGCGTGAGTAGAGATCGTCCGCTTCGAGCAATGCCTTCGCGCTTTCGAGTTGCTCGTCAGTGTAATAGTCCTTGTCGTTGAAGTGCGCGACCTCTTCGTACAGTGCTTTGATCGCAGCTCGCGCTTTGTCCGGAGTCGCCTGGGCGATCAACTGGATGGGACCGACATTGCGCTGCGTGTAGTAACTGAGGTCGACGCCCGTTACCAAACCGGTATCGACGAGGTTTCTCTGAAACCGCGAATTAGGTTGGCGAAGAATGAACGAAAAAACGTCGGCGGCATACGTAGCCGGATTATCTTTGCCGATTGATGGTCCGTGCCAGCCGATGTTGATGATGACGTTCTGGACGGGTTGAACGATCACGTCGCCTTCACTTTTCGTCAGCGGCGGATGTTCGACGAGTGGAAACTCGACAAACGGATCTTTCTCCCGCTTCGGCCAGTCGCCGTAAAACTCCTGCGCCATCTTCATCACTTCGGCTGGATTGACGTCGCCGGTTAAAACCAGCGCTGAGTTGTTCGGCACGTAGTACCGCTGCTGGATCAACCGCATCATGTCAGTGGTCGCACCGCCGACCGTTTCCCGGTTGCCGAGCGGGCTCTTCCGGCTCGGATATTTGAAGAAGAGACGGCTGTTCATCTCCTTGTTCAGGTAGAAGAACGGGTTCGATTCGTTCCGGTCTATTTCGCCGATCACAACCTCTTTCTCACGAACGAATTCGCGTTCGTCGAACAAGGGATACCGCGTCGCATCTTTCATGAACTGCATTGCGGTGCGCAGGTTCGGACTGGTCGTCGTGAAGTAATAGTCCACCACTTCTTCGCGCGTCGTACCGTTGTACGCGATACCCATCTGGCCGATGGTCCGCAGGTAATCTTCGGCATTGGCGATAGCGCGGTTCTGTTTGAAGAACATGTGTTCGTACAAGTGCGACAACCCGTTCAGCTCGGGGGGCTCAGTGTACGAACCGTTCTTAACGGCCAGCTCAATCGTGACCAGCGGAATCGAGTGGTCTTCCAGAATGATGACTTCGAGACCATTCGCAAGGACCTGACTGATCAGTTTCGCTTCCGGCAGCCGTGGCGCAGGCGCAGGCTTTGTTTCGACCGGCCGGCTCGGTGCCGGACGCGTCGCGCGCTGCTGCGTGACGACTTCAGCGAACGATGTTGATGGCGATAGTAAGCAAAAGAGAAGAAAGAGAATTGAGAAACGTTTCACCGATGACTCCAACCCGAGCAGTTTGATATAGGCCTTTCGATTCTTCTGAAGGCCAAATAGATGTCGAGGCATGAGGTTAGCTTGCCGGAGGGAAATTCACAAATGGGCTACCAACAGAACACTAATTATTTCTTTTTCGAAACAATCGCGCGGGCCTTTTGCCGAAGCGCGGTCCGGTAAGCGGCTGCTTCGGTGCCGGCCGCGTTCGCCAGCCACTGAATTCGTGGTGTACCTCGTGCCGTGGTCTCGCCGGTCATTTGCATCGAATAGGTCCGGCGGTCGTTGGGTACAAATAGAACCAATCGCCGCAAATTGCGGCTTTCGCTCGAGTCTTTGCCGCTAAACAACAACTCCTGAAAACCATCTTCGTCGGCGTCAACCAGTTCGGCGCTCCAGTTTGCATGCCGGAATCCCTTGCCGTCCAACGCCTGCTGCGAACTCACGCGATACTTTCCGTTACGTTTCTCGAGCAACAGAAAACCGGTCTTGCCCGTTCGCCGTTGATGATCAATTGCGACGATTGCGGCACCCGCGTCTGTGTCGATAATCGCGATCGTACCGATCGTTCCTGTGGCGAACTTCGCCGCCGTCTTACGCGCCTGATCCATTGAGATCTGTTCGACGACGACCGGTGGCTGTTCAATCCTGGCAGAAGTCAGACCCGCGTCCCGAGCCGGTTCGTTGCGCCACGAAGCGGGCGTCATCTGTAACTGCGAATTGGCAACCGGCAGCGCCTCCTTCGGAATACGCGGAACGGACGCGCTTTGTCCGGTGTAGCCCCACGCGAGCAAGGCACCGAATGTTGTAACAAGGACCAGCGGAGCGCCGACGCGAAACAGAACTCCGCTGCCAGGGTTCGACGCTGCCACCATCGACGACAGCGGTTGAATCTCCGGCAACGTGCGATCGGGCCGTGTCAGGCTTCGCTCAAGCAACGCCTTTGCCGCAGCGGCAGTGCGTGGGCGATCTTCGGGCCGTTTCGCCAGCAGCGAATGGACCGCGAGGGCCAGCGAACGCGGAATGTCCTGTCGCAGCCTTGGTAACGGCGGCGCGGGTGCGGTTGCCTGTTTCACCAGCAGCGCCGATTGCAATGGATCTATAAACGGCGGACGTCCCGCGAGCATTTCGTACAACAACACACCCAGACTGTATAAATCGCTGCGGGCGCCAACGCGCTGGCCCAAACACTGTTCGGGAGACATGTAACGCGGCGTTCCGACCAGTTGTCCCGAACCAGTGCTCGCGTGAGTCGCAGTAGATTCGGCTGACGAGGCGAGAACTTTCGCCACACCAAAGTCGAGCACGCAAACGCCACGCTTGCCGAGCAGGATGTTTGAAGGTTTCAGGTCGCGATGAATGATCCCGAGACGATGTGCTTCCTCGAGCACGTCGCAAACTTGCGTCGCTATCTCGACGGCGCGCGATGGTGAGAATCGACCTTCACGCGAAAGCACCTGCGAGAGAGTTTCGCCTTCGACAAACTCCATCACGATGAAGTGACGCCCGTCGGGCAGGTTTCCGGCGTCGAAGATCATTGCGGCGTGAGGATGATGCAGCTTCGCCATGGTGCGCGCCTCGCGCAGAAAACGATCTGCGACGTCGGCGTCGCCGGCGAATTCGCGTTTGATGATCTTGACTGCTACAGGTCTGTCGAGTCCCAGGTGGGTGGCGAGATAAACCGTGCCCATGCCGCCGGTCCCGATTTCCCGTTCAATCCTGAATCTGCCAGCGATGAATTGGGGGACATCCATATGACCTTCCTCGTCGGGTTAAAAGGCCGGAAACAAATTCCACTTTGGTTTGGGTTGGGGGAAGAGGTCACGTAGTCTACCACGAATCGTTCCAACCGTGTGGCACTATCTCTTTCGCCTCCCGCAAGCGGAAACCCATGTAAACGAAACTCAAACCTACTTATCGAGGCCAGGATGCAGCGATGCTACGTTTGGGATCCAAAAAACCTGACCATTAACCTCAACGCTTCGCAGGCCATGCTTCGGCAGGTCTTTCTCTTTCAAACCGAGGAACGTGAAGTGTGGCAGATCGCTGAGGACGGTCTGAAACCAGCCATGCTTCGCCATGATCTCTCGCACGCGCGGGTTTTCGAACTCATTGACGTCAAACGCCAACATCGCAATGTGTTGCGACGTTCCCGGCGCAGCGATCGAGTAAAGAATCGACTTTGAAAGGTCTTTGCTGAAGTAAATACCGCTCTTCTCCAGTTCCAGCACTTCCGCGACCTGTTGCGACAGCGGCAGACTCTTCAACCGCTCGACCTCTTCAGCGGTGAGACGGCCTTGTCCGAGCCAGTATTCCAGCGCTGGTTCAAAACGTGAATTCCACAGCCGTACACTATCTTCATAATTTCGTCGAGCTGCTTCCGCGCCGTCGCGCGGCGTGATGTCGAGACCTTCTTTCTGCGCTTCTTCACGTGCTTTGAGCAGTTGCTTCAACGCGGCCGGCTGGAGCTCGACATGGTCGTACGACATGAATTCCGAAACAAAACCCGCCTGTTCCTGAAACTGCGTCACCTGATCTTCGTGAGTGAAGATGCAGACCGGCGGTGGAACTACCTTCTTGTTGGCCAAAAAGATCGCGCCGTACTCCTCGAGGATACGCCGAGCCACGGGATCCGCCGGTGGACAGACATTCTCAACTCTGGTTTTGCGTTTCTTTAATGCTTTCGCGAGCGCTTCGTAAAAAGGGGCTGGTTCTTTGTTAGACGTCAATTCCCGTAAGGTGGTGTTGGCAGTCATTTGTTCTGTCGACATGATTACAATAGCAACGAGGGTTGCGAATTTCCAAATCCGTGTTCCCATGTGTCGCTTGAAGATAAGCTATTCGGGCCTGCATAGGAAACACCGAAAAAACGGGATCTTCCGATTACAACACTACCAAGGCAAGGCTAACATGAAGAAGGCAAATCTGTTTATGGAGCTTGTGGCCACCTACCGGAAGCACGGCTGGGAACTGCGGAGTGTACTGATGCAGCCGGCCACGCTGGCGGAACTCCAGGCCCAGGAGGCGCAACTGCTCAATCGAGTGGACGTGAGGGAATCTCCAGTCGATGCGTTGTGGTTTTCGCGGCCGTCGAGTCAGAACCGCGAGGCATGGGAACTGCGCTTGTTGGAGCAAACGCAGTACGCCTTGTTCGAAGCTTTCGAACCCGACGAAACCGAGATGGAGCGCGAGGAAGTCAGACTGGAAATGGAAGCACGCTTACGCGAACACGTCCTGGGACATTAATTCCGCCGCCCCATCTTCACCGGGATCTCGAGCCTCTCATCGCCGCGAACGACCATCAGTTTCACAGTGCTGTAAGGAACGGCGCGAGTCACTCGCATCAAAAACTCCTGAGGAGTTCGGATGGGAATGCCGTCAAACTGAATGACGATATCGCCGTTTTTGATTCCCGCCATGTCCGCCGGCATGCTTGGGTAGATTTGGTCAAGCCTGACGCCAAACTTCTCCGGCCCCGCGATCGGGACCCGTTCGGCGTTGTCGTCGTCATATCCGAATTGAGCGCGCTGTTCTCGCGGGCGACTCTCAAATTCGCGAGTTAATCGGTTTAACTCTTCCTGCGATACGGTCGTGAGCTTCGTTACCTTAACCTGGTCGTCTCGAAGGTACTCTATCTCAACCGTCTTACCGGGAGGTGTTCGCGTCAGCGCGAGCGTGATTGCCTCTTCGTCCGTTACACGTTGACCGTCGAACTTGACGATCACATCGCCGCCGACCAGTCCGGCCTTGTCGGCCGGGCCTCCCGGAGGACTTACCGCCTCGAACATCACGCCATCGTGGTTCTCAGTAGTTTGCCACTCTCTTACTCCGGCGTAAGATCTCTTTTCGGCCGTCTGGACGTTGCCCACGTGACTTCGGCGCATCGGACTAATCACCGCCGTAAACGCAGCGGCGCCGACGAAAAAGAGTAACAACCCGACAAACACCCAGGCCATGCCGCTCATCTTGCGGCGCCTCTTTACCGGCGCTGGTGCGGAGACAGATGCCAGCGGACCTCCGAAGCGAATGGTTTCACTGTCCGCGACATCGCCAAGACGAAATCCGCAATTCCGGCAGAAACGTAGTTCCGACGGCATCGTCGAATGGCAATTGGAACAGGTCGTCGTGGAGGCGGTAGCGAAGGGCGTTTCTGATTTTTCAGACATAGACGGTACCTGTTTCGGATCTTAAGCGATATTTGCTCGATTTTTCTATACGCGATTATTTTAATCAGTGTTCCGAACTGCCCTTCAATAGACTTCCCGGCCCGTAAAGGGCAATATGGAAACGGAAATTCTCAGTCGAGGTCCAATGAGGTGGAAATAACCAAAGCGCTGGCGGCTCTGCAACCGCTCTACGGTAAAGACAACGTGGAAATCATTACCACCGACGGAAGACGGGTCCGAGGCCAAGTTCGCAGCATGAAAAACACTCAGGCGCTCACCACTCCGAGCGTCAAAATCCTGTGTGCCAACGGACAGGTCGTCAAGATTCCGTTTCCGACCATCGCGGAGATCAAAGATCACAATCTCGCCGAGTAATGGTATAACTCCGCGTTCGGAAGCACCACGCAAAGAAAGGTGGAATAGGAAACTTGCCCTCCCCCTTGCGGAGCAACAATTCAGGGGATCTCGGGGACTTCGGTGACTTCGGCTCTCGAATCGCCACCGTCTGGTCTGAACTGCACCCCTCAACACGGGTTTTGGTCCAACGTGCGTTGCAATCGCCCGTTACCGGCGCTCCGGCGACGCGAAACTTTCATTACGACGCGCGAGCCGATCTCGAGTTGAGCCGCTTCCTCGCAGCCCTCGACGATCGCGCGGCCGAAAAGTCGGAAGCACTGGATGCGGTCACAGGCGGCAGACTCAAGTCGGTCGCAGACACCTGCGCCACAGTCTTGCAGGAGAAAACAGAATCGGCGGAAGTCTTTGCCCAACTAGTGCGCCGGGCATCGAACCAGCGAGACTACAAACGAATCGACGTACTCGCCGACGCACTCAACACACGCTTTCCGCCGAGCGAGATCTGCGAACTGGCACGCTCCGAAGACAGGATCGTGCGCGAACTTGCAAACGAAGCACTCGCTCGATGTCCGATCTCAGTTTTGACGATGCTGCTGAACGATCCGGTGGATGCCGACACGGCGCGGGCAGCGTTGCGCAGGCAGATTGTGGAGTATGGATCTGAAGAAGCGCGTCAGATCGTCAACGCGCTCGACGCTGATGAGATGATTTAGCCGCCGAGTTGATGCAGCCGCTCGACCACCTGGTCGATCAACCAGTTAGGCGTTGAAGCACCAGCAGTCACACCCACTCGCTTCACGTTTTCCAGGTCAGCAGGATTGATCTCCGCTGGAGTTTCGATGAGAAAACTCTTCCCGCATTGTTCCTGACAAACCGCCAACAACTTGACGCTGTTTGACGAATGACGGCCGCCGATAACGTAGAAAGCATCCACCTGTCCGGCCAGCGCGCGAGCGGCGTCCTGCCGATCGCGAGTTGCCGAACAGATCGTGTTTACGACTTGCGGTTCGGCGTCGGATTTCGCGCGCACTGCTTCGGCGACTTCCAAAAATGTCTGCAACTTGATCGTCGTTTGCGACACGACGAGTGGCGATCGGAGCTCCGGTAGGTTTACAACTTCACTCGCGTCGCGCACGACGTAAGTGTTGTTTGGTGCGTAACCGACGACACCAATCATTTCGGGATGGTCCGGGTTTCCGGCGACGACGACGTCGCGCCCCTGTCGTGCGGCGCGTTCGGCGAGATGCTGCACGCGAGTAACGAATGGACATGTGGCGTCGATAACTTTCGCCGCCCGCTGTTCCAGATCGTGCTGCACCTGCGGCGTAACGCCGTGTGCACGAATGACGGCGATCGTGTCGGCGTCGGCTTCTTCCGGTGTGTCGATGGTGGAAACGCCCTGGGCGCCGAGGCGCTCCATTTCCTGGGCGTTGTGGATCAGAGGTCCAAGGGAGCGAATTGGCCGGACGCCTTCGTGCACAGCGTCTTCGACCATCTCAACGGCGCGTTCGACGCCGAAACAAAATCCGTACTCGTCTGCCAGTAAGACTTCCATTAATCAGCCTGTTTCCTAGATTTCAGAGGTCGCGTCGGTGGCGGTTTCTCGCCGGCACTTCTCACGCCATTCTTCTCGCATCCGGTCCCCACCGGCAACGCGGTCTTCCGTCCACCGTATCTCCCAATCGACCAGGTTTCGGAACTGGTTCAGCAGGGCTTTGTTTAAGTCGCCGCATGCATGCGCCACGTCCTTCGGCATAATTGCGTACGAAAAATCACCGATTTGCCGCAATCCATCCCGAAGTGCAACGCAAACATCACTAACGCAATCTCGACCCTCTTGCATAGTAAACCTCCAGCCACATGGATTCTAACACCATCTGCTTTACGCCCGCACGGCTGGGTTAGTTCAAGCGGGCAGGCCTTTGCGGGCGATTTTTTCCATCAGATCGCCGAAACGATCCAATTCGCCGAGGGTGGTATAAACGTTAGGCGTGATGCGAATCCCTTTGAACTCCTCGTGCAGGATGGGCGTCGTGAAAATGCGATGCTTGCTGAACAGGTAGTTGCCGATCGCCGTCGGGTCGATTCCTTCGATCTTCACGTTTGCAATCGCGCACGACTGGTTCGGATCGAACGACGTGTTGAACCCGATCTTCGGGACGTCTTTCAGACGATTCATCCAGTAGCGCGACAGATACCGGAGTCGCGCTTCCTTGCGCTTACCACCGATACCGTTGTGAAACAGCATCGCCTCGCCGATCGCCAGACGCGGGGCCGCCGAGTGTGTTCCCACCTCTTCAAACTTGCGAATGTCCCCGGCCTGTTTCGACTCCGCGGCCATCAACGGCCACAGCTTCTCAATCTTGTCGCGCTTCACGTAAAGCAACCCGCTACCCTTCGGCGCGTAAAGCCACTTGTGCAGACTCGTGCCGAAATAGTCGCAGCCGAGGTCCTTCTGTTTGAAGTCAAACTGCGCAAACGAGTGCGCGCCATCGACGATCGTTTCGATTCCTCGCGCCCGCGCCATCTCGCAAATCGCCTTCACCGGGGTGATCTGGCCGGTTATGTTCACCTGATGCGAAACAAGGATCAGCTTCGTGCGGCGGGTAATGCCGCGCTCAAACGCGGCCGTGATCTCGTTAAGATCTTTCGGGGGAATCGGGATCTGGACCAACTTCAGCACCAGTCCTTCGCGACGTTCGCGTTGCCGCAGCGTGGTCAACATGCGCGGGTAGTCCTGCGTGGTTGAAAGAATCTCGTCGCCGGGTTTGAAGTCCATACCCATCAGACAAATCTCAAGCGATTCAGACGCGTTGCGCGTGATCGCGATCTCCTCACGATCGCAACCAAACATCTCCGCCAGACCGGTGCGAATTGTTTCCGATTGCGGTTCCAGAATCTGCCACATCGTGTAGGCCGTCGCGTCTTCCTGTTGCCAGATGTAACGAACGAGCGCGTCGGTGACGATGCGTGGACTCGGCGAGACGCCTCCATTGTTGAGATTGACGATGCCGCGAGTGACGGTGAAAGAGTTTTGGATGATGGACCAGTAGTCTTCGTCCATCGCCACCTGTTCCGGGCTGAGGTGGCTGACACTCTTCGTCGCTGCCTCAATCTCCTTCGCCAGTGCGCCGATGGAAGGGACAGATAACGCGGCGAGACCGATACCTTTGCCGGCAAGAGACAGGAAATCACGGCGTGTATTCCTGATCTTCGTTTGAGATGGATTGCGCATTGCTCCCGCTCCCTCAACGGTTGAAGACGAATTTGGTTTCAGAGCTGCAAGACGTGCGTGACGGCGATGCGTTTTTCCTGATTCGGGTTTTCAGTGATCGAGACTTGAATCTTGTGGAAATCCTTTTTTGAGTCACCGCCCGCGGGCACGTAACCAATTAAGTATTGCCTTCGGACGTCGTTGATTATTTCCTGGGAGATGTTGTCGAGTTCTGTAACGGACGACGGGAAAAAGGCCTTTCCGCCGGTCTCGTTGGCGAGCTGGGCCACGAACGGGATCGCTTTTTCTCGCTTGTCCGGTTTCAGCTCATCCGTCAACGCGACGATGAAGACCTGAATACCACTCGATCCAAGCAAACGAAACAGATCCTCTTTTCGGTAATAGCTGATTCGTTCTTCACCGTCTGTTATCAACACAAGCGCCTTGCGCCGAACATTGCGATCATCAGCCTTCTGTTTGACTAGATAATCAGCGCCCAGATAGATGGCATCAATCAGGGCCGTTTGTCCCATTTCCACGTAAAGCGAGTCAATGCCCTCAATCAGTTTTGCCTTGTCGGTAGTCAACTCTGCAACGGTTTCTATCTTGTCGCTGCTGATAAACCTTATGAGAAAAGTTTCGTCCTCCGGTTCGTTATTATTGACAATCGTGCTCGCGGTCCGTAACACGTGTGAAAATTGTGAGCGCAGCGACCCGGAGTTATCAATCATCAAGCCATATCTCAACAACACCTTGTCGCTGACGAACAGCGAGATCTTCTGCGGCACGCCGTCTTCGGTAATCTGGAAACTACTTTGCGGAAGGTTCCCAACTGCCTTGCCCGAGGGATCGGTTACTCGAACGTTTAGGACCACCATCCGATTCGCCACATTGGCTGCCTGCGGACCGGCCACAAAAGCAGGCGGAGCCACCAATGCACCGGCGATCACGACGGTTGCCAGCAAAAACGATATTCGCGAGTAGCCGATGTGCTTAACGTAACTCAAATGCGATCAACTCCCTGCCTCGTAAACAATCTCTCCGTTGATCACAGTCATGACGCAACGCGTCTTCAGTATTTCGGGCGCGGGAATGGTCATGATGTCGGCTGAGAGAATCGTCAGGTCGGCGAGCTTTCCGACTTCGATCGAGCCACGCAGTTTCTCTTCAAACGCAGCGTATGCAGGCCAAAGCGTGAACATTTTTAACGCGTCCGCTCGCGAAACTGCCTCTTCCGGATGCCATCCCTCACCTGAGAAACCCTTCTGGTCCTTGCGCGCGACCGCTGCGTAAAACTCAATCATCGGTTCACCACGTTCCACCGGCGCATCCGAACCGCCCGCAATCACAACACCCGACTTGATGAAGGTTTCCCACGCATAAGAACCCGCTAGTCGCGGAATTCCAACCCTGCTGGGCGCGAAATGGAGATCGCCGATGGCGTGCGACGGCTGCATCGACGGAATGATTCCCAACTTCGCGAACCGCGGAATGTCGGCTGGATTCACGATCTGCGCGTGCTCCACGCGCCAACGCGGATCGGCGACCTTTCTTTCCGACGCAGGCACCGCTTTGAACGCACTCTCGTATTCGTCAAGGATGAAGCGGTTCGCGCGGTCGCCGATGGCGTGAGTCTCGACTTGAATGCCCTTGCGCAACGCCTCGATCAGCATCGGACGCAAGTCTTCGGCCTTCACCGTGAGAAAGCCCGAAGTGTCGGACGCGTCGGAGTATGGACCAAGCAACGCCGCGCCTCGAGAACCAAGCGCGCCATCTGAAACGACTTTGATCGTGCGGAAAGTGAACCGGTTATCGAACGCGCCGATCGTTGGTCCGTCGTTCAACAGACGCGTCGCGCTGGGTCCTGGACCATGAACCGCTTTATAGATACGTAGCTTGATTTTTCCTTCGCCGTACAGCTTCTTAAAGACCTCGACGTCGTTATAACTACCGCCTGCATCCTGGATCTGCGTCCAGCCGAGTTCGATATTTCGTTTGACGCCGAGCACGACCGCGCGTTCCGCTTCAGCCGGAGTCGTCGGGGGAATGCGACGCCGCACGAGCCCCTGTGCCGCGTCGAGCAACATTCCGTTCGGCTCGCCGCTTTGTTTGTCTTTCGAGATCTCGCCGCCAAACGGATTTGGTGTGTTCTTGTCGATGCCGCCGAGGTTCAGGGCCGCGGTGTTTGCGACCGAGCCGTGCCCGTCGGCGCGTCCGAGTATCACCGGGTTGTTCGGCGCGACTTTATCGAGGTCCCAGCGCGTCGGGAAAACGGGCGGTTTCCAGTGAGTTTCTATCCAGCCGCGTCCGGTCACCCATTCGCCCGGTTTCGCCTGCTCCACGCGTGCTTTTACTTTTGCCAGGAAGTCTTCGAGGCTTGTCGTGCCTTCCAGATTCAGCGTCATTTCGCGAAAGCCCACGCCTGAAAGGTGTTGGTGCGCGTCGGCGAATCCCGGCAAAACCGTGCTGCCCTTCAGATCGACGACGCGCGTCTTTGGTCCAACAAACTTCTGCGCGTCGGCATCCGAGCCGACAAACACGATTCGATCTTTGTTGACGGCGATCGCCTGCGCACGAGGGGTTTTTGGATCGACGGTGTAGACGTTGCCGTTCTTGAACACGATGTCGGCCGCGTTCGACTGCGGTGACAAGGGTATCAGGCTCAGAAGCAACGCACTCAGTACGACAATTACGAGTCTCATAGGCACCTCTATATCACGAATTCTATAAATTCAGGAATTTTTGAAGCTGCGCAAGCGTGGGTAGCGCCGTGCGAGCACCCAGCGCCGAACACTTCATCGCCGCAACTGCGTTTCCGAATCGCAAACTGGTCTCGATCTCTTCGCCACGCAATAAACCGAAAAGAAATCCGCCGTGAAACGCGTCGCCGGCGCCAGTCGTGTCTTTGCAACCGCCCGGCGCTTTGAATGCCGGCGACTCAATAAACTGACCGTCGCAATAGACGATCGCGCCACTCGTCCCGAGCGTCATGCCGGTGATGGCGCAGCCGTAACGCGTCTTCAGTTCAACGAGCGCCCTACGCTGATCGTCGATACCCGTCACGCGATGCGGAAACTCTTTCGAGCCGATCATGATGTCGATAAACGGCAGCAACTCCGGCAGGCCGTCGTAGATGTTGTCGATGTCCGCGGAGACAATCGTGCCCGCTTCGCGTGCGGCCTGCGCCAGACGCACACACGCCGGTGGATCGTGAGCGTCCAGGTGCAGCACACGTCCCATCGATCCAAACTCCACCGGCGCTTCGTCAGCTCGATACGCGAGACGATCATCGCGATCCCAAACGATGGTGCGTTCGCCGTTGCGCGCGTCGATGGTGATGAACGCGATCTGGTTCCTCGCTCCTTCGACAACTTCCGCGAAATCGACGTTCACGCCGTCGTCTTTCAGCGTCGCCAAACCGAATAGACCTTCCGCGTCGGATCCGAAACGGCCGGCGTAGGCGGTCTTCAACCCGAGGCGTTGCAGCGACACCATTGCCGTCGCCGTTTGCCCACCGGCTGATTGTTTGTGCTCGAGTAGGCGTATTTTTGTGTCAAACGCCGGATACTCCGGCACCACGATCAGGTGGTCGACGGCATTTAATCCAAAACCGACCGCGTCGAACGGCTTATCGGTCGCGAGTTTAAGTGGAAAATCCATGTAAGCTAGAATGGCATCTGAAACATTGTGTCATTAGAGGAAAAACTCAAAGAAATCCCACCTTCACCGGGCGTTTACCTGCACAAAGACGGCGCCGGAAGGGTGATCTATGTCGGTAAGGCCAAGAATCTCCGCAGCCGCGTTCGATCCTACTTCCGCGCCCGCCCGTTCGATCGCAAAACCGATGCCCTCGTGGGTCAGATCACGGATTTTGAGTTCATCCTGACGGACAACGAGGTCGAAGCGTTGATCCTGGAAGCGAGTCTCGTCAAACAGCACAAGCCTCGCTACAACGTGAAACTTCAGGACGATAAGTCGTACCCGCACCTGAAACTCACGATCAACGAACCGTTTCCGAAGGTCGTCATCACGCGGCGAATTCAACGCGACGGAGCACTGTACTTCGGTCCATTCCTGCCGGCTAGTCTCGCGCGCCGAACTATCGATCTAATCAATCGGACGTTTCAGCTACGCACGTGCGACATCGAGATCGACGGCAAAGCGCCGCGCCCGTGCCTCGAGTATCACATCAAACGCTGCCTCGGACCATGCGTCAAAGGTCTCTGCACGCCCGAACAATATCAGGAAGCGGTGCGCGATGTAAGGCTCCTCCTCGAAGGTCGAAACAAAGAACTCGCGGACATGCTCGAAGAGCGCATGGTCGAAGCTTCCGACGACATGCGTTACGAGCTCGCGGCGAAGTATCGCGATCTTCGCAAGACGGTCATCCGGCTTTCCGAACAACAGAAAATGGCCACGACGTCGGAAAGCGACATCGACATTTTTGGTTATTACCGCGAAGGCCCGCGACTCGCCTTGCAATTGTTTACGATGCGCGAAGGCAACATCGTCGGGCGGCGCGAGTTCTTCTGGGAAGATCTGGCGGAGGACCATTTCGAACCCGCGGAGTTTTTGAGCGAGGTACTGGCCCAGTACTACGCTTCCGATTACGTACCGCGCGAGATCTATGTCCCGGTCGACTTTCACGATCGCGAACTGCTCGAGAAAGCGTTGACGCGGAGGAAGGGGCGGCGTGTACGAATCTACGATCCGCAGCGCGGCGAAAAACGCGACATGATCGATCTGGTCGACAAGAACGCCAAGAATGCTTTCGAACAACGTTTCCGCATTTTGAAGCCCGATATGAAACTCGTGCTGGAAGAGCTTCAGGAGACGCTCGAGCTGCCGCATTTTCCTGCGCGCATCGAATCGTTTGACATATCGCACATACAGGGCGCCGAGAACGTTGCCGGCATGGTCGTTTGCGACAACGGGCGGATGAATCGATCGGAGTATCGCAAGTTTCGCATCCGCGGAGTTGAAGGCGCGAACGACTTCGCGTCGATGCATGAAGTGGTGACGCGCCGTTATCGCAGGTTACTCGAAGAAGGAAAACCCCTGCCGGATCTGATCGTAATCGACGGTGGCAAAGCGCAACTCACGGCGGCGGGCGTAGCGATGAGTGAACTCGGGCTGGAAGCGATTCCGATGGTCGGCGTCGTCAAACCACCACGACGACACGACGACGTCGCTTACCTGCTGATGAAAGGCCGCGAAGATGAACCGATCTATCTCGATTCGCATTCGCTGATCCTGCGGCTGTTGCAAATGATTCGCGACGAGACGCATCGCTACGCAGTCACCTATCACCGAAAACGGCGCGAGCTACGCGACTTCACTTCAGAATTGACCGCGATTCCCGGTGTCGGCGACAAACGAAAGGGAAGACTTCTGCGTCACTTCGGGTCGATTCAGAGGATTTCGCGGGCGGGCGTGTCGGAGTTAACACCTTTCGTAGGCCGGAAAACAGCCGAGGAAATCGCAGGTCACTTCGAGCGACAGAGATTATTGGCCGCGAACCGCACCGACGACACTGATAGCGCAGCCGCTACGAGCTGAATCCGTCGTTGGGGCTGGCACTTTGCTGCCTGGTCGTGGGACTTGCCGCGTCAGCCGGCGACACAGACAGCGCTTCCGCCACGAGCTGAGCCTGCTCTTGCTGGTGAACGCTGTACGAACCCGTAGCCGGACTTGCCGACGCCGAACGCCCGACGTATCGCGGCCGCTCGCATCCGGGCAACAGGTTCTCCAAACGTTCCTGCATGAAGGTCCAGCCACCCATGTTCTGCGGTTCTTCCTGGGCCCAGACAAGCTCGCTTGCGTTTTTGTAACGCGCAAGCATCTCGCGAATAGCAGTCAATGGGAACGGATAGAACTGTTCCAAACGCACGATCGCAACGTTTCGCTCCGGTGATTTCTTTCGCGCATCGATCAGATCGTAATAAACCTTGCCCGAACAAAGTACGATCTTCTTCACTGCCGCCGCCTCTGTTATCTCAGGATCGTCGATCAACGGCTTGAAACCGCCGTTTGCGAGCTCGTCGATCGTCGACGAGGCCGCCGGCAAACGAAGCAGGCTCTTCGGCGTCATCACGACCAGCGGACGGTCCATACCCGGTTTTACTTGCCGGCGCAACAGGTGAAAGTACTGCGCCGGTGTCGTTGGGTAACAAACCTGTAGATTGTTTTCGGCACAGAGTTGCAGATAACGTTCGAGCCTCGCGCTGGAGTGTTCCGGTCCCTGACCTTCGTAACCATGCGGCAACAGCATCACGACTCGCGCCGTCTGCTTCCACTTGTCTTCGGAAGCCGCGATGTATTGATCGATGATCGTTTGCCCGCCGTTTCCGAAATCACCAAACTGCGCTTCCCACAACACCAGCGCGTCAGGCGAGACAACGGAGTAGCCATACTCAAAACCCAAAACGCCTTCTTCCGATAATGAACTGTCGTAAACGTCGAAACGCGCATCGGGATTCGTTTCCGATCGCAATTCGGAAAGCGGCGCCCACGCTTTTCCCGTCTGCGTGTCATACAACACAGCGTGACGCTGACTGAACGTTCCACGCCCGGAATCCTGTCCACTCAAACGCACGCGCGTGCCTTCAAGCACCAGCGATCCAAACGCGACTGATTCGGCAAATCCCCAATCGAGCGGTGCGCCGCCATCGCCCATCTTCGCGCGTCGCGCCAGTTGGCCCACCATCTTCGGATTGACGTTGAAACCTTCCGGCACAACAGCGATCTTGTGCCCGATGCTCCTGATCATCTCGGAATTCACGCCCGTCGGGATGATCTCCGATCCGTCGATCTCCTCGGTGCGCGGCTTTGCCTGCGGCGGCTCTTCAGCCACTTTACGTTTCGCATTCGCGAGCGCTTCTTCATAACGGCGAACGCGTTCTGCGATCAGGTTGTTGACTTCCTCCTCGGTGACCACGCCTTCCTTGATCAACCGCTTCGCATAAACGGTTCGCACGCCGGGATGCGCTTTCACTCGCGTGTACATCAGCGGTTGCGTGTAGCTCGGCTCGTCGGTTTCGTTGTGACCGAGGCGCCGGAAACCCACCAGATCGAGCACGACGTCCTTGTTGAACTCCTGGCGGTAATTGAGCGCGATTTGCACCACGCGATAGGCCGCTTCGGGATCGTCGCCGTTGACGTGAAAGATCGGCAACTGCGTCATTCGCGCGACGTCGGTCGAGTAAATGGTCGAACGACCGGCTTCAGGCGAGGTCGTGAACCCGATTTGGTTGTTGATGATGATGTGAATCGTGCCGCCTGTGCGATAGCCTTTCAACTGCGCCAGGTTCAATGTTTCCATCACTACGCCTTGACCGGCGAAAGCAGCGTCGCCATGCAGCAGGACGGGGAGCGCGAGGTCCATCACCTGCTCACGCGTCGCGCCATCATGGCCCATTGTCTTGTCCTGCTTCGCGCGCACCATGCCTTCGACGACCGGATCGACGGCCTCCAGGTGACTCGGATTCGGCGACAACGACAGGCTCACTTTGCGTCCGTCGCTCAAAATACGCTCGCCGGTGGCGCCCTGGTGATACTTGACGTCGCCCTCGTCGGCAGGAAACTCGGGATGGATCGAACCCTCAAACGCGGCGAAGATCCGCTCGCAGAGATTTCCAATCACGTTCGCGAGCACGTTGAGACGGCCGCGATGGGCCATGCCGAAGACGATCTCTTTAACGCCTCGTTCGGCGGCTCCGTCGATCAAGCGATCAAGAACCGGAATTACAGTTTCACAGCCTTCGAGCGAAAAACGCTTCTGCCCAAGATACTTCGTGTGCAGAAAACGTTCGAACTGTTCGGCGGAAATCAGTTTCCAAAGCAAGCGCTTTCTAACTTCAACCGGAAGCGGTTCTGGTTGAACAAACTCGCGCCGGATCTGTTCGCGGATCCACAGTTTTTCTTCTTTGCTCTGGATGTGACGGTACTCGACGCCGACCTTGCCGCAGTACGCACGCTGAAGGATGTCGAGGACTTCGCGCAACGTCATGCTGTCGCGATTTGCGAGACCGTCGACAATAAACGTGCGATCGAGGTCCCAGATTGTCAGCCCGTAGGTCTCGAGATCCAGTTCCGGGTGATAGAGCACCGGTAACGCGTGCAACGGATCGATGTCGGCGATCAAATGGCCCCGCACGCGATACGCGTTGATCAACTCGATCACGCGCGCTTCTTTCAGCGTCTGCTCCCGCACCTGATCGCCCGTTAGGAAAAACGGGTTGCGGTCGAGGTTCCAGCGAAACGGCACGTACGGAATCGCGAGATCCTTGAAGATGTCGGTGTAGAAATCGTGCTTGCCGGTGATCAGCTCATGCACGCGAGCGAGAAACGCGCCCGATTCCGCGCCCTGGATGATCCGGTGATCGTAAGTGCTGCTGATCGAGATCGCCTTGCTGATGCCAAGCTGCGACAACGCTTCGGGCGCCATCGCCTGATACTCCGCCGGGTACTCGATCGCTCCCGTCGCGACAATCACTGACTGGCCCACCATCAATCGCGGAACCGAAGCGACTGTGCCGATCGTGCCGGGGTTTGTAAGAGAAACTGTAGTTCCCTGAAAGTCGGCGATCTGGAGTTTGCCCTCGCGCGCACGTTTGACGACGTCGTCGTACGCCGCAAGAAACTCGGAGAAGGTTAGCTGGTCCGCCTTCTTGATGTTCGGCACGAGCAGCGTGCGCGTGCCGTCTTTCTTCGTCAGATCGACCGCGACGCCGAGATTCACGTGGGGCCGCTTCAATCGCGCGGGTTGACGGTCGACTTCGGCGAAACCGTCGTTGAGTTGCGGATACTCGTCGAGCGCGCGCAGTATGGCCCACGCGATCAGGTGCGTGTAAGAAGCTTTGCCGCGATTGTTTTCGCTGAGGTGCTTGTTGATTATGCGGCGGTTTTCGTCGAGCAACTTTACCGGGATGCGTCGTTCTGAGGTCGCCGTTGGCACGGAGAGACTGGTCTCCATGTTCTCGACGATCTTCGCGGCCGGACCGCGAATTGGCACGACTTCCACATCGGCCTCAGGCGTGGGTGCGGGTGCAGGCGCGGGCGCCGGCGTGGCAACTGGCTTGGGTTGCGGAGCGGGCGCAGCGGCTGCCGAACCTGCGCCGTTTCCCGGTTGAGTTGAAACTCCGGCGCCATCGCCGAGCAACTCCGTAAAATATGAACGCCACGAATCATCAACGAGCGCGGGATTGCTTTGGAAACGGTCCAACAATCCCTGCACGTACGCAGCGTTCGCGCCGAATTCCTCGGCGATGAATTCCGACAGATCAGTTTTGCGTACTTGGGTCAAGGCCTTCAAAATCCACTTAGTTTTTTGTGTGTTGATAGACTATCATCTCCCGAATTCAATTGCACTCAGTCGGTTACACGCCACAAATGGAAGAACAAACCGAGCCCCGAACGAGGCTGAAAACCATTGTAGTGTTTGCAATGCTGTTCGCCGTTTTCGGTGCAGTTGTGGTTTTTGCGTACTTCGCGACGTTCTCCCGACCGCTGACAACGGTCATACTCGTTCGTCACGCTGAGAAGAAGCTGGAGCCCGACAATCCAGACCCTGACTTAGCTCCCGAAGGAGTCGCGCGCGCACAGGAGATCGTGCGCGTCTTCGCCGGCGCCGGCGTGAATGCGATCTATGCAACACAGTACAAACGCACGCAGCAAACGGTGAAACCGTTGGCGGATCGCACCGGCGTTCACGTCACCTTGCTCGACTCAAAGCAGACGGATGAACTGGTGAACCAGATCCAAACCACTCATCGCGGACAAACGATCTTTGTCGCCGGTCACAACAATACTGTCCCGGCAATCGTTTCCGTGCTGAGTAATGAAAACCTTCCCCCGATTCCCGACAACGAGTATGACAACCTGTTCATCGTCACCATCTACCGCTTCGGCAAAGCGAAGGTGACCAAACTCAAATACGGAAACACATCGCCATGATTAAAAAAATTCCTGTTGGCAGACGATCGTTTATCAAATTGCTTTCGGCGCTTGGCGTGGCCTCAGCTTCGAAGCTCGACATTCGCGCTCAAACAGCGACGCCCTCGCCTTCACCGACACCGGCACCTTCACCCTCGCCCTCACCCACACCCGCGCCACGCATCACTAAAGAAATGATGCACGAGGCTGAAAAGCTGATCGGCATTGAACTCACCGACGCGCAGGAGGCAATGGCACTCGGCGGAGTCAATCGCAACCTCGACGCGTACGAGACGGTGCGAAAAATCGACATCCCACTCGACACGGAACCGGCCATTGCATTCCATCCGGCTCGTGCGAAAAAGGAACTTTACGGACCGCGCACCAGGTTTCGTTTTGGCAAAGTCGAGTTGCCGCAGTTCAAGACCGTCGAAGATCTCGCGTTTGCGACTGTGCCTCAGCTAGCGGAGTTGATCCGCACGCGCAAATTATCGTCGACCGAGTTGACGAAGATGTATCTCGGGCGCCTTAAACGCTACGGGCCGAAGCTGCTGTGCGTCGTGACGCTGACTGAGGACCTCGCGCTTAAACAAGCGGCGGCCGCCGACGCGGAGATCAAACGCGGCAAGTATCGTGGTCCACTGCACGGCATTCCGTGGGGCGCGAAAGATCTGTTCGCGACTAAGGGCATCAAGACGACGTGGGGCGCCGAACCGTATCGCGATCAGATGGTCGATTACGACTCGACCGTCGTGGAACGGTTGAACGAGGCCGGCGCCGTACTCGTCGCAAAGTTGTCAATGGGTGCACTCGCGCAGGGCGCGAGGTGGTTTGGCGGGGTGACGCGAAATCCCTGGCAACCGGATGAAGCGCAGCAGGGATCTAGTGGTTCGTCTGCGGGTCCCGGGTCCGCGACGGCTGCGGGACTCGTCGGCTTCTCGATGGGCACAGAAACACTCGGCTCGATCGTGTCACCCTCGTCGCGTTGCGGTGTCACCGGCCTGCGTCCAACCTACGGGCGTGTGAGCCGCTACGGCGCGATGGGTTTGAGTTGGACCATGGACAAGATCGGTCCGATGTGTCGCGGAGTCGAGGATTGCGCGGCGGTGTTGAGTGCGATCTACGGGCCGGATGGTCGAGACATCACAGTCGGCGACGCGCCGTTCAACTGGAACCCGGATACCAACATCAGCTCGTTGCGAATCGGATACTTGAAGGCGGAGTTTGAAGGTACTGGTGGTCCGGGTGGTGGCCCGGCAAACCCGAACCAGCAGCAACAACGGACAGCGGAGCAGCGACGGGCGGTTTATAAAACGGCCTTGGAGGATTTGCAAAAAGCCGGCGCCAAGCTGGTACCGATCGAGTTGCCGAAGGTTCCCGCGGGGTCGTTGCGATACATCCTCTCCGCCGAGGCTGCGGCGGCGTTCGACGACATCACGCGCGACGGTCGCGTGAACCAGTTATCGGGACAGGGCCCGGGCGATTGGCCCAACACCTTCCGCACTTCTCGCTTCATTCCTGCCGTTGAGTACCTGCGAGCACAACGCGCGCGCACGCTGCTAATGCACGAGATGGAGAAGCTGATGTCGCAGTGGGACGTGTTTGTCAGTCCCGCGCCGGGAAGTGCGAGTCTGTTGGTGACGAATCTGACGGGTCATCCGGCGGTGGTCGTGCCGTGTGGTTTCGTGAACAATCTACCGGCGGCGATCATGTTCACAGGTGGGGTTTATGACGAGGTGTCGCCGTTGCGTGTGGCGCTGGCATTCGAGCGGGCGACGAAGTGGCACACAATGCATCCGAAGATGGATTGGGCGACTTAAAGATTCGCCGTATCCGTATTCGGCAGTACGATCTCGAACCTTGCGCCCTTGCCGGGCTTACTCGAAACATTGATCGTGCCGCCGAGTTCTTCAATCGCCGTCTTCACGACGTCGAGACCGACGCCGCGTCCGGAAATGGCGGTGACTTCGGGCGCGGTTGAGAAACCCGGCTCGAAAATTCGATCGAGAATCGAAGGATCTATACCACGGCCGTCATCAGTGACCGTGATGCTCGCTTCTCCGGCCGCAATGGTCACGTGCCCTTGAGTTTCAATTCCATGATCGACTGCATTTCTCACCAGGTGCATCAACGGATCTGCGAGCGCTTCACAAACCGATCGGTCCAACGAAGCATCTATGCGCATTGAAAAATCGACCGTTTTGCCGGTTGCTTCGGCGACCGAACGACCAGCCCGCACGGCCTGATCGACGATCCGGTAAACATCGGACTTCGTCGCATAAAGAATCCGGAAGTTGATTTTGTTGTCCTCAACCTTCGGGGCGGTCGCGATGACTTCGCCGATCTTATTCAGGTCGGCTTTCAACTGCTGAAACTGTCGATCGAAATCGGCGACATCGAAGTTCGTTTCGACCAGATAGACATTCGCATTCTCGGCGAGGCACTCAGCTAATCGATAACGTTCTTCGTCCTTTAACGAACCACGGATATCGACGGGAATTACGTCTTCAATCTGCGCGATTTGAGGATCAAAATCGGTCAATTCGTCGAGTGAGGCCCTGCCGGTGCGGAGGGCTTGAAGTAAATCCTCAAATTCGTGAGCACGTGCGACGAGATCGTTCAGCCCATTCAAGTGTGCTGCGGCTTTCAGGCTGTGAACACTCCGGAATAGGGAATCGAGCAACTCGCGCCTGTTCTTACCGGAGCTGGCCCGCAGTTGGCCGATCATCGCGGAGATCTGCGTAAGGCGGGCTTCGAACTCGTCATTCATCAGCAGCGTCCGTTTCGCTGTCTTCTGCTTCGGGCTGGACGTTTCGTTGTGGTTGTTGCTCGTCGAGGTCGCGTTTGATCGCGTCGAGAATACCGTTGATGAATTGAGTCGCTTCGTAGGTGGAGAAGCGGCGAGCGATTTCGAGCGCTTCGTTGATGGCTACGGTGCGAGGCGTCGGCTCGTACAGGAACTCGTACACTGCCAGACGGAGGATATTGCGGTCGACGACAGCCATGCGCGAGATACGCCAGTGTTCGGCGCGCGACCGTATGCGATCGTCGAGCAATTCGAGGTTTTGAAGTGTTCCGGCTGCGAGCCGAGTTGCAAACTCGCGAGCTGTCTCGTCGAGGTCGGCCTCTCCAAGCTCAGCCCAATAGCTGCGGACCACGTCGGTCGCAGGCATTTCGGCAACGTCAGCCGCAAAGAGCATTTGCAAGGCACATTCGCGTGCCTTACGTCGCGAACCCATA
>CBFGMX010000080.1:0-22825 GCA_965649955.1 uncultured bacterium | reverse complement strand
GGAACTTCTCCAAGCACTACCGGAATTTCTCAGAGCACACGCCGATTCACACGAATCTTGTTCCCGGTCTAATAGCTCCCGCATTATAATCCTTTCGCCGTTTCGGACCCTGCTTGACGCCAGTTGTTCCAATACCGGGAGAGAATTCATGTCCACTACAGCGCGCCCCCCTCGATTCAAACTCGTCTTCACGCGTCCCACTCGATTCAAACTTCTTTTCATTACCGTCTTTTTACTTGCCTCGGCGAGCTTGGCTGTGGGACAGCACGATGGCGGAGCGACCGGCGGCGGGATGATCGGCGGCAGCACCTCGCGCCCGACCAGTAAATCACCGTCAAGCAAGTCGACGACAACAACCAGGAAGCGCACACCTGTTACGACGCCGGCAAAAAAACCAGGTGTAACGACGAGCGGCGCCACACCTTCAAGCACGAAACCAACTGGCCCATCCACCAGCGGCGCCTCGAACACCGGAAGACCAAATCCAGCCCGGCCCAACACCGCAACCTCGACAACCGCCGATCATTATTTCAAACAAGCCGAAGCACTCTACAACGCCAAACAATATCGCGAAGCGCTCGACCCATACGAAAGAGCTACGCAACTCAACCCGTCGCTCAGCCTGGCCTTCTATCGCATAGGCTGGATCTACAACGACCTCGAAGAATATGAATCAGCAATCGATCCTCTGAAGCGCACCGTTGCTTTAGCACCCAACAACGCCGACGCGTATTTCGAGTTGGGCTACGCTTACAAAAAGCTCGAAGAGTTCAACGACGCGCTCGCCGCATTTCAACAGTGCGTTCGCGCAAAGCCTGATCATGCGACGGCCCATTACGAGATCGGCTGGCTCCAAAACGACTTGAAGAATTACAACGCTGCTGTTGCGAGTCTGAGGCTGGCGATGCAGTACAAGGCCGACTACGCGCAAGCACACAACGAGATGGGCTACGCGTTGCGTAACCTCGGTCGCCACCCGGAAGCGGTGCGGGAGTATCAGGAAGCCATTCGACTGAGGCCCGATTTCGGACTCGCGCATCTCGGTCTCGGCGATGTTTATTTCTACAACCTCAAACAGTTTGCAGAAGCGGCGAAGGCGTATAAGGAAGGTCTGCGACTGCGGCCTGACAACGTAGAGGCGCTCTACAATCTCGGCTGGTGTTACAACGATCTCGAACGTTACCCTGAGGCGATTGCAGAACTGCGCAAGGCGGTTAATCTACGGCCGAATTACGCGGAGGCTTTCAACGAGATCGGCTATGCGTTTCACCAGTTAGGCCGCTATGGCGAGGCGGTGGCGGCGTATCAATCAGCGATCAGGAACAAGACCAACTATCCGCAGGCGCATTACAACCTCGGCATGTCTTACATTGCCTTGCGTAACCGTAACGGCGCCCTCGAGCAGTACCGAATTCTCCAACGCATCGACAGCGCACGCGCGACCAAACTTTTTAACCAGCTCAAATAGTCATCACCGACGACACAGCTTAACCCAGACATCTCAACGGCAAACTCATTCATCACAAGGCGCGGATAAACAGCGCTCCTCAGTGCGTCACCTTTTCGCTGGTCGCGGTAATAAGCAATAGAGGCTCCCCACGTCCCGGCAAAATCGTTTGCCGGTAACCGTTTACGTTTCTCTCGTTAAGTTAAAAGGCTCCTGGTCTAACCGCATCGACTGACTGAAGTCCTTCGGACCTTCAAGTTCGTCCGACGGCTGAAGTGTGTCCACCACGAAAGCGAGGTCATACGATGAACGTACGTCACTCTACTGCCACGCCTGTCAACGAATACCAACCAACAATTATCGAAAGCGGTCTTCTTCTCAGTCGACTCGCCGTCGAGAGCGAATTTCTGAAAACCCAACTCAAACGCGCCTGGATCGATTGCAAGAACGATCCCAAGGACTTCACAACTCGAGCGCTCCGCGACCTGGTTGAACGATCGCGCGGGATGGTCCACGCCATACCGGCAACATCGATTGCGCTCGTTGTCGTCACATTCGCGATATGCACGGCCCTCCTGATCGATCACAAGCGATCTCAAGCCCCTTCATCCACCGAAGACGAAACTAAACCTGAACTGGTAATGCTCGACTTCACAAAACTGCCCGACTCGAAACCCAAAGCAGCCGACTCCAGCATCGGAGTGAACGGAAACGGAAGAGTCGGGTTTCAAAGGGGCAGCGGCGAAGGTTCCGGGGCCACCCCCAAATTGGCCCGCGGTGGTGGCGGTGGCGGTGATGGCGAACCAATGCCTCCTCAAGTTGGCAAGCTCCCGCCGCCGTCGCCGATCGTCGCAGCAATCCCGAAAACGCCGCCACTTCATCCGCTGAGTCTGCCCGTGGCCGGCATCGATATCGACCCGGCACTGTGGAAGGATCTAAAAGCTCCCGTTTACGGCGATCCACGTTCGCATTCCGATGTGCCCTCGAAAGGACCAGGCACCGGCGGAGGATTCGGAACTGATCAAGGACTCGGGATCGGCCCCGGCAACGGCAATGGCTATGGACCAGGCAACGAGAGAAACACGGGGGGCGGCAACCCCGAGACGGGTTGTTGCGGACCCGGCGGTGGCAATGGATCCGGTCCGACGTTCACCGGCCGTGAAGTCGAACAGCGAGCGCGACTGTTGTCGAAACCCGAGCCGCAGTACACGGAGGAAGCACGACGCAACCAGGTAACCGGGACTGTCACGTTGCGCGTGGTCTTTTCAAGCACTGGAGAAGTCGTTCAAATACGCGCGCTGCGGACGCTGCCGTTCGGCCTGACGGAACGAGCGATAGCGGCGGCTCGTCAGATCAAATTTGCTCCGGCGTTGAAAGGCGGCCGGCCAGTGTCGGTCCACATGCAGTTGGAATACAACTTCAATCTTTATTGAGCGTAGTGCTTGGAACTTTGTACGTAGTACTTCGTGTAAATCAACTGGTTTTCATGGCATCGAATCACCGCGCCAGGAACCCAAACAAAGTACAAACTACCAAATACAAAGCACAAAGGGTGCGCGCAGGAGGACAGGTCAATGGTCTACATCCGAAAATCCCTTATCTTTCTTCCGCTCATTTTGGTTGTTGGCCTGCCGCTAGTAATCACCCATTACGCGTCGGAAAACATTGCTTCGGCGCAAGCAGCGGAAACTCCAGGGTCGCTTATGGCCCTGGACGCGGAAGGCAAGCCGAGGTCGGCATGTCCTCTGAAGCACACCAGCGTGAAAGCTGAAATCACCGGCTTCATCTCTCGCGTCGTGGTGACGCAACAGTTTGAAAACCCTTTCAACGAACGGATCGAAGCCGTCTATGTATTTCCGCTTCCGCAGAACGCGGCGGTTGACGACATGACGATGAGCGTCGGCGACCGAACCATCCGCGGGAAAATTCTTCCGCGCGAGGAAGCACAGGCGGTTTACGAGGGAGCGAAGGCGCGCGGCCAGATAGCGAGCCTGCTCGATCAGGAACGGCCTAATATCTTCACGCAGTCCGTCGCAAACATTCTTCCCGGCGACCAGGTCAAGATCACGATCAGCTACGTCGAATCACTCCGTTACGAAGAGGGCACCTACGAGTTTGTATTTCCCATGGTGGTTGGTCCACGTTATGTGCCCATCGGGTTGAGTCAGCCTCACCCGTTTCCTGGCGACACAAACAGCGCGCCGGATGTTTCCCGCATCCTGCCGAAGCCGGCCCCGCCGGGTGAGAGAAGCGGTCACGACATCTCACTCGAAGTGACCTTGGACGCCGGTCTGATCGTCGACAGCCTTGAATCAAAAACACATCCGGTCGACATCGAACGACCAAGCCCCACGCGCGCTCACCTGAAACTTAAAGGAGGCGCGACCATTCCCAACAAAGATTTCATTCTCCGTTACGACGTCGCCGGGAAGACCATTCAGGATGCGCTACTGACACATCGCTCGGACAAGGGCGGATTCTTCACGCTCATCTTGCAACCACCTGATCGCGTCGACACAGAAGACGTAACCCCGAAGGAGCTGGTGTTTGTCCTCGACACTTCCGGATCGATGAGCGGCTTTCCGATCGAGAAAGCGAAAGAGACGATGAAGCTCGCGCTCGACAACCTGTATCCGCAAGACATGTTCAACCTCATCACATTTTCGGGAGATACACGCGTGTTGTTCGAACAGCCGGTGCGCGCAACGAAGGCAAACCTCAAACAAGCCCAGGACTTTCTCGCTTCGACTAGCGGCCAGGGTGGTACCGAGATGATGAAAGCCATCAAGGCCGCGCTCGAACCGTCTGACAGGCAGTCGCACGTGCGCATAGTCTGTTTCATGACTGACGGTTTCGTCGGTAACGACATGGAGATCATCGCCGAAGTGCAGAAACACAAAAACGCGCGCGTCTTTGCGTTCGGGATCGGCAGCTCGGTGAACCGGTTTCTGCTCGACAACATGGCCGCTGCCGGACGCGGCGAAGTGGAGTACGTCGGTTTGAACGACGATGGCTCAGCGGCCGCAAAACGTTTTCATCAACGCGTGCGCAATCCGTTACTCACCGACGTTTCGATCGACTGGAACGGGTTGGCGGTCGCCGACGTCTATCCGAAACAGATTCCGGATCTCTTCGGGGCGAAACCGGTGGTTTTGACGGGACGTTACACGAGTTCCGACACCGGCAGCATCAAGCTGAAAGGCAACATGGGCGGCAGCGCGTTCACCCGCGAGATTCAAGTGACGCTGCCTGAAACCATGGCGCTGCACGACGTGCTGCCCTCGCTGTGGGCACGAGCGCGGATCGACGACGTGATGAGCCAGGACTATCTGGGTGCCCAACGCGGAGAAATGCGATCTGATTTGAAAAACACGGTCACTCAACTCGGCATGGAGTTCCGGTTGATGACGCAATTCACCTCGTTTGTCGCGGTTGAGGAGATGGTGGTAAACGACGGCGGAACCCTAAGACGAATCAACGTGCCGGTGGATGTTCCGGACGGCGTGGATCACAACCTGGGTTTGACCGCCGTTGGTCTTGGCGGTAGTCCAACCGGTCTGTTCACCGCGTACGATCCGAACGGGCTGAATCAGAACCTCGGTTATATAGTGCAGTTTAACCTTGGCCGTCGAGCGACTCCCACTGGGACGCCGTCCTCCCCTACGAAATCGGGAGGCATTGTCCACGCCTCGCGCGCCGCCAAACCGTCTGGTGGTGGAGGCGGTACAGCAACAGCGCCAGCGCCGACAAACCTCTCGGGTTTTTCGCTCAGCGCAGATACCAGGCCTTCTGGAACGCTGGGCAACCCCACGCCGTTGTCACCTGAACAACAGAAACTCCAGCTACTGCGCACCAAGCTGCAACCGGCGATACTGACGTTCGTCTATGTCTTCAAGCGCAAGGGCCAACCACCAATCGTCAACTACGGCGACTTCGTGCGCGATGGAAAAGCGGAGGTGCAGTTGTGGTTGACTGACAAGTCAGAGTTGACGAAAGCGAAACTGAAAGAGCTGGGATTCGAGGTCGTGCTCGATCACACCGGTTCGAATCTCATGATCGGACGTATACCGATCGACAAACTGGAGCTGCTGGCGGAACTGGAATTCGTGCGCTACGTGTCGCCGCAAATATCGAGGTAGGCATTAGAAACAGATCCGTGTAATCTGTGGGCCTGATCGTATGCCCACAGTAATGAAGTTCGGCGGCACGTCGGTCGCTGACGCGCTCGCTTTCGAAAACGTAGCTCGGATCGTCACCTCGCAACGCAACGTCGCGCCTGTCGTCGTCGTCTCCGCGATGAGCGGCGTAACGGATGCTCTACTCGCTGCTACAGCCGCCGCCGGGGAAGGACGCGCCGACGAAGCGATCGCGTCACTCGAACAAACCTTTCAACGTCATCATAGAACCGCCGCTGAACTGCTCCCGCCAACAGTGTCGCAAGCGTTCGCGAAACGAGTCGACAACGCGGCGCAAACGATCAACGAGCTTCTGCGATCGAGTGCCGAAAATCCCTTGCGGCGCCGTCCGACTCAGGATGCCGTACTTGCGTACGGCGAAATGCTTTCCAGCGAACTGCTCGCCGAACTATTGATCCATCGAGGAACCAACGCCCAGCACGTCGATGCACGTCGTTGTATCCTCACCAACGATGAATACACGTGTGCGTTGCCGTTGATGCCCGACACTTTATTCAAGGCGCACGACGTGTTGATGCCGGCTATTGAGAACGGTCTCATTCCGGTGCTCGGTGGCTTCATCGCGTCGACCGCGGAAGGCACGACGACGACGCTCGGCCGCGGCGGTTCAGACTACACAGCCGCGCTGATCGGCGCCGCGCTAATGGCCGACGAGATTCAGATCTGGACCGACGTGACCGGAGTTCTGACTGCGGATCCACGAGTCGTTCCGGAAGCGCAGACAGTCGAACGTTTGTCGTATGCGGAAGCGTCAGAGCTGGCCTACTTCGGCGCCAAAGTGTTGCATCCGAAGACGATACAACCCGCCATCGAAGGTCGCATCCCGGTGCGCATCTGCAACTCGCGCGCGCCTGAGCAGATCGGCACACTGGTTGGCCCACAGACTGAAACGACGGATCGCACGATCAAGGCGATCGCGCACAAGAGTGCTGTCACGACGGTACAGATCACGTCGGCGCGCATGCTCGGTGCGTATGGTTTCCTGCGCGCGTTATTCGAAGTGTTTGAGCGTCATAAAACGGTAGTTGACGTGGTCGCGACGTCGGAAGTCAGCGTTTCGCTTTCGCTCGACGACGCGAGTGCACTGCCCGTGATCGTTACGGAGTTAGAACAACTCGGGACGGTGCGCGTCGAAAAAGGTTGCGCGATTGTTTGCGTCGTCGGCGAGGGATTGCGCGGCACTCCGGGAATCGCCGCCCGCGTTTTCAGCGCGATCAGCGACATCAACGTGACGCTGATCTCGCAAGGCGCGTCGAGTATCAACTTCACGTTCGCCATCGAAGAGGAACGCGTCGAGGAAGCTGTGAGACGGTTGCACCACGAATTCTTTGGACGACAGAAACACGGATGAGTTTATTCGAGCTTACTCGCCAGTTAATCGATATCCCATCGCTCACGGGCGACGAGGGAGATGTGGGGACGTTCTTAGCAACTTACCTCGAGGATTTAGGTTATCGAGTTGAGGCGCAAACAGTGGCGCCTACTCGGTTCAACCTTCTGGCCAAGACGGACGAGCCGCCGCGCATCGTGTTTTCGACGCACATGGACACCGTGCCGCCTTTCATCGGTTCGAGTGAGGACGACGAGTATATTCACGGCCGCGGATCATGCGATGCGAAGGGAATCATCGCCGCCAAGATCTTCGCGGCGGAACGTCTTCGCGCAACGGGCATGAAGCAAGTTGGATTGCTGTTTACTGTCGACGAAGAGCTCGGCAGCGAGGGCGCAAAAGCAGCTAACGATCATCCGCTCGCGCAAGAATGCCGGTACCTGATCAACGGCGAACCAACCGACAATCGAATTGCAATTGGGACCAAGGGATCCGTTCGGTTGATCATCACAACGTCGGGACGCGCGGGTCATTCGGCTTATCCCGAATTCGGCGAGTCGGCGATCGAGAAGCTGCTCGATATCCTCAACGATATTCGCGCAGTCGAATGGCCCGACGACAGTTTCTTCGGCACGACGACGTGCAACATCGGAGTGCTCGAGGGCGGCACGCGTCCCAACGTAATTCCCGATCACGCGCGTGCGCAATTGCAAATTCGGCTGGGGATCGATATAGAGCAGGTTAAAAGAATTGTAGAGCGTGCAGTTGGCGGACGCGGCGAGGTCGAATACGAATCAGCCCACAATCCCGTGCGCCTCCCTTCGTCCGACATTTTCAAAGAAACGACTGTCGTGCGCTTCACGACGGACATTCCGTACCTGTCGAATTGGGGTAAACCGGTGTTGGTGGGTCCCGGGTCGATTCTCGATGCACACACGGACCACGAACGAGTGTCGAAGCGAGAACTCGAACGTGCCGTCGATTTATACGTGAAGCTTGCACAGGACTTGAGCGAACACGGATGCGACTAGCTTTGATCGGAAACGGTGCGATGGCCCAGATGGTTGCCGCCGAAGCGCGTAAACGCGGCGACGAGATCGGCGCTGTCGTAACAAGTAGTGATAAGGACCTCACCGTCGATCAACTCGCCGAGAAACTTCGCGGCCACGATGCCGCGATCGACTTTTCTTCCGGCGACGCCGTGCTCAAGAACATCGAGGCTGCGGTTCGCGCGCAAGTCCCGCTCGTCGAAGGCACCACGGGTTGGAAACAGAACGAGTCGCAAGCGAAACAGATCGTTGCCGAACACAACGGCGCGCTGGTGTATGGTGCTAACTTCTCGATCGGCGTGAATCTCTTTTACCGGTTGACCGAGCATGCTGCAAAGTTGTTTGCCGCGGTCGAAGGTTACGAACCGTTTATCGAAGAGGCCCATCACAATCGCAAGAAAGACGCGCCCTCAGGAACGGCGCTGAAGCTGCGCGACATAATGTCAGAACATCTCGAAAGCAATATTTCGACTTCGTCCACGCGCGCAGGCCACATCCCTGGCACACATCGAGTTGGTTTTGATTCGGAGCCCGACCAGGTGCTGCTCACGCACACTGCGCGTTCGCGACAGGGGTTCGCTGCGGGAGCGTTGGTGGCCGCGCATTGGATAGCCGGACGAACCGGCACGTTTGAGTTCAGCGAATTGATAGATGAAATTTTGAAACGGAGGTCACCATGACAATGCAACTCGACTGGCTGCGCGGATGCGCGACGGCCCTTGTTACTCCTTTCGCCGGCGATGGCTCCGTTGACGAGAAACGTTTGCGCGATCTGATCGAGTATCAGATCGCGGGCAACGTGCGTGTGCTCGTGCCGTGTGGCACCACTGGCGAGAGCGTCACGATGACGGAGGAAGAGAACCAGCTCGTTATTCGCACGACAGTCGAGCTTTCTCGCGGGCGCGCAAAAGTCGTCGCCGGCACGGGAAGTAATTCCACAGCAGTGACGATTCAACGTTCGAAAGCCGCGCGCGAACTCGGCGTCGATGGCGTGTTGACCGTCGCGCCTTATTACAACAAGCCCACGCAGGATGGGCTCTACGCGCATTTCCGCGCGATCGCCGAAGCGGTCAACGGCCTGCCGATCGTGATCTACAACGTTCCCGGCCGCACTTCGTCAAACATCGCCGCCGAAACAACTCTGCGTCTCGCGCGCGACGTAGAAAATATCGTCGCCGTCAAAGAAGCTTCCGGCAATCTCAGCCAGATCATGGAAATTCTGCGCAGCCGTCCGGAAGGCTTTCGCGTAATCTCCGGCGACGACTCGTTGACGCTGGCGTTGATCGCGCTCGGCGGTGAGGGTTTGATCTCTGTCGCGTCGAACGAAGCGCCGAAGTTGATGTCGCAATTGAATGATCTGGCCCTCGCGGGTAATTGGGAGGAAGCGCGGAAGCTTCATTACCGGCTGTTGCCGTTGATGGAAGCGAACTTTATCGAGTCCAGCCCTGGACCAGTGAAAGCCGCGATGGCGTTGATGGGCCTGCTCGAGGAGAACTTGCGGTTGCCGCTCGTGCCAGTGCAGGAGAAGACGCGAGCGCGGCTGCGAGAGGTATTGACCGAGTTGGGCCTGTTGAAGGAAACGTCGCATGCCATTGCGTGAACAGATCGAGGCGCTTGCGTCGAAAGACAGCGGTGAGTTCACTGTTGCCGACCGCGCCGTGTTCGAAGAGTTAAAGCGCGCATTGAATCGCGGCGAAGTTCGCGCTGCCGAAAAAAACACGAGCGGCAAATGGATCGTCAACTCGTGGGTCAAGCAGGGATTGCTGCTTGGTTTTCGCATGGGCTCGCTCGTCGATCTGTCAGCCGGCAGCAGTTTCAAATTTTTCGATAAAGATACCTATCCCGTTCGTCCTACGACGATGGACGACAACGTTCGCATTGTCCCAGGTGGTTCCACGATTCGGGACGGCGCTTACGTTGCGCCTGGCGTCGTTTGCATGCCGCCGATGTTTATCAATGCCGGGGCGTATGTCGATGCCGGAACGATGATTGACAGCCATGCGCTGGTCGGCTCGTGCGCGCAGATCGGAAAGCGTGTGCACATTTCAGCGGCTGCGCAGATCGGCGGCGTGCTCGAACCAGTGGGCGCAGTGCCCGTGATCATCGAAGACGACGTGCTTGTCGGCGGAAACTGTGGTGTGTACGAAGGCACGATCGTGCGCGAGCGTGCAGTGCTTGCGTCGGGAACGGTGCTGACAGGCTCCACGCCGGTTTACGATCTCGTTCGCGGCGAGATTTATCAGCGGACTGCCGATGGACCACTCGAGGTGCCGGCGGGCGCTGTAGTCGTGCCGGGCGCGCGCGCCGTCAACAATGAACGCGGACGAAACTGGGGACTCTCGCTGTACGCGGCGGTAATCGTCAAATACCGGGACGAGAAGACGGAAACGTCCGTGCAATTAGAGGACTATTTACGTTGAACAGGGAGTTGACCAAAAAGGCGTTGAAGAGTTTTGCGCTACCGGCGCGGCTACAGGGGATTGAAAAAAGCGTAATCCGGCAGGTCTTCGATCGCGCGCGACCGGGCAGTATCAATCTCGGGCTCGGCGAGCCTGACTTATTGACGCCCGAAGTGATTCGCAAAGCCGCCGTCCGCGCCATCACTGAAGAGCAGAACGGTTACACGTCACACGCGGGTCTGCCTGAGTTGCGGAAAAGAGTCGCGGGCGATTACCCGTATCTCGACGGGAATCCGGAGCAGGTCGTCATCACCGCCGGATCGCAGGAGGCCTTGTACCTCGCGCTGCTGACACTGGTTGACGACGGCGACGAGGTGTTGCTGCCCAATCCGGGCTTCGTTGCTTATCCTACGATCGTACGCATGGCAGGCGGCGAAGCGAAGTTCTATCGCATGCCGCGCGATCGCGATTTCGGTTTCGACGCCGCGGAGTTTCGTCGCGCGCTGACGCCGCGTACGAAAGTTGTCGTTTGCATTAGCCCATCCAATCCGACCGGACGAACACTTTCACGCGACGATCTCGCCGGCATCGGCGATGCTTTACGCGATCATGATGCATACTTGATCAGCGACGAGATCTACCGCGACCTTTATTACACAACTGAGCGTCCTGGCTCGTTGTCGTCGTTTTTCGATCGGACGATCGTGATCGGTGGGCTGTCGAAGTCAATGAGCATGACTGGTTGGCGACTCGGTTGGCTTGCAGGCGACGAAGCAGTGGTAAAGGCGGCGCTGATTCTGCACGGCTATGTAACAACCTGCGCCTCTACCGTTTCGCAAAAAGCTTCGCTGGTCGCGTGGAGCGACGAGGCCGAAGCGGCGCGTGTCGAATTCCGTGAGACGTTCCGGTCGCGACGCGATCACCTGTCGAAGCTGATCGGCGACGAGTTGCGACTGCGGGCGATCACTCCCGACGGCGCGTTTTACACGATGCTCGACGTCAGCGACTTTGGTCCATCAATGAAAGTGGCGGAGGCTTTGCTCGAGGCAGGCGTGATCACCGTGCCAGGGTCTGCGTTCGGTAGCGAGAGTGAAGGATTTTTGCGAGTGTCGTTTTGCGCTAACCACGACACGTTGGCCGAAGGAGTGCAGCGGATTAAGCGAGGTTTGGAGTTACGATGAGTCGTAAGTTTCGAGTCGGAATTTTGGGCGCGACGGGAATGGTCGGGCAGCGGTTTATCGAACTGCTTGTGGACCACCCGCAGTTCGAAGTAACAGCCGTTGCGGCGTCGGATCGATCGCAGGGCAAGACTTTTGGGGAAGCTTGTACGTGGCGGTTGAGTGGTGAAATGCCCGCGGGTGTTCGCGTGTTGGCGGTCCAACCACCTGCGCCGCCGCTCGATTGCGATCTCGTGTTTTCGAGTTTACCGGGCGACATCGCGCGTGAGACGGAAGCGAGTTTTGCGGCCGCAGGTTATCCCGTGATCAGCAACTCGTCTGCGTTTCGCATGGACGAAGACGTGCCGCTGTTGATCCCGGAAGTGAATCACGAACACATCGGCTTGCTCGAACGTCAGAAAAGCAACTATCCGGACGGTGGCTTTATCGTCACCAATCCAAATTGCTCGACGATTATGCTCGCGCTTGCACTTGCCCCATTGCATGCGGCGTTTGGTGTGGAAGCTTGTGTCGCGACGACGTTGCAGGCGCTTTCGGGAGCAGGTTATCCAGGCGTTGCCTCGCTCGACATTCTCGACAACGTGTTGCCGTTCATTGGCGGTGAAGAAGAAAAGATCGAGACGGAGACTGTAAAAATACTCGGCCGCTTCAGCGAGTCGCGAATCGAACCTTCTTCGATGGCCGTCAGCGCGCAGTGTCACCGTGTCAACGTCGCTGATGGACACATGGCAGCAATGCGCGTGAAGTTTGCGCGCAAACCCACGCTCGATAACTTGCGCGAAGCGTTAACGTCTTTTCGTTCGTTACCACAGGAACTCGGACTGCATTCAGCGCCGGCCATGCCGATCGTCGTCCGCGACGAAGAGAACCGGCCGCAACCGAAGTTGGACCGCGATGCCGGCAAGGGAATGACGATCACCGTGGGCCGAATAAAACCCGACGCAGTGCTCGATTACCGTTTCGTCGTGCTCAGCCATAACACCATTCGCGGCGCCGCGGGTGCAGCGATTCTGAACGCCGAATTATTGGTCGCTCTGGGCCACCTATGAAGATCGAACGGCAAAGAAACCGCGGAGGCAGAGAGGTCGCAGAGAACACGCAGAGTTGAAATCAGGACACTACCCACGCTGAGCCTTAACTGCCAGGAATCCCACCTTCATACGAATTTCTATAGACCCGCCCATAATTTTGGATATACTGCACGGGCGCGAAACGTTGAACAGTACGTAGAAGTTGAAAACGCGGGCGTTTGGTGGTGACGAAGGTCAAACGCGAGTGCGGAATAGTATCTGCAAGAAAACGCAGCGTTCAACATGACTTTCGGTTGATCCGCCTCATCTTTGGATCAAGTAAAAAGCTCGAGCTGTGACCCGGGATTGGCCGCTCAACACGAAGAGCACGACTAACGTTGTTCCGCCGCGGGCTTCCAGGTCTCAGAGACCGCAAAAATTTTTCATCGGAGGACTCAATGAAAACCAGTATCTTCTTGAGAAGTGCCACCCGATTCGCGAGTGTCCTTCTGCTGATCGGTTCCTTTGCCTTGCCGGTTTTCAGTCAGCAGGGGACTTCCATAGTTCGTGGGACGGTTAAAGACCAACAAGGCAATGTCGTAACGGGTGCGTCGGTCAAACTCATCAGCGTGGCGACCGGCGCTGAGCGCTCGACCACCACTTCGTCCGAAGGAGTTTTTTCGTTCGAAGCTGTTCAGGTCGGTGACTACAGAGTTGAAGTCGAGGCCGCGAACTTCAAGAAAGGTGTCGTCACTAACATTCACGCGCTGGTTTCGACGCCCACATCGGTCGAAGTGATGCTGGAGGTCGGCAACATTGCGGAGTCGGTGACGGTTTCAGCCAGCTCGGCGGAGCTTCTGGTGAACCGCGACGACGGCACGCTGGGTTCCACCTTTGTCAACAAACAGATCACTCAGTTGCCGCTCGAAGCGCGTAACGTGCCGAGTTTGCTCACGCTGCAGACGGCCACGACGCGTGATGGTTATGTTGCGGGCTCACGTGCCGACCAGGCGAACATCACACTCGACGGGGTCGACATCAATGAAGCGCAAACCAACACCATCATCGGTGCGGACCCGGCAAACGGTACTGACATCAACAATCTCTCCCCGTCAAATTCAACCGTGTTGCGTCTCAACTCGGAAGCGATCGAAGAGTTTCGTGTAACGACCACCAATCCAAATGCGAACCAGGGTCGATCGTCGGGTGCGCAAGTTTCACTCGTCACGAAGAGTGGCAGCAACGAGTGGCACGGCGCGGCCTTCGAGTTTTATCGCACGTCGGCGTTTGCGGCGAACCACTTCTTCAACAATAAGGCGGGAGTTGATCGTCCATCGTTGATTCGGCACACGTTCGGCGGCGCGCTTGGTGGGCCGTTGATGAGAGACAAGGCCTTCTTCTTCTACAGCTATGAGGGCGATCGCATCACGCAGTCAATTTCTGCGCTGCGCACCGTCCCGCTGCCGAGCTTGGGCCAGGGACTCGTTCGTTTTCGTAACCCTTCCGGCGGAGTCACCACACTGACCCCGGCGGACATTACGTCGATCTTCCCGGCAGTCGGCACAAACCCGCTTGCGATTCAAGCGTTGGCCCAGGCGGCCGCGAAGTATCCGGCGAATGACTTCTCGATCGGTGACCAGTTCAATACCGCAGGCTTCCGCTTCAACGCACCGATTCCAGTGAAACGGAATTCGCATGCCGCGAAATTAGATTTCAACATCAGCCCAAACCAGCAGGCGTTCATTCGCGCGAATGTGATCTACGACCTGCTCGCGCGCGAACAACAGTTTCCTGACAGTCCGGCGCCGAACATCTGGTCACACCCGATGGGCCTCGCTGCCGGTCATACGTGGACGCTGTCAGAAAAGGTGATCAATACCTTCCGCTGGGGCTACACGCGAGAAGCGTTCAGCCAGCAAGGCGATTCCGCTGACAATTCGATCAGTTTCCGCTTCGTCTTTTCGCCCGTGGGTTTCACGCGCACGCTCACTAGGACGACGCCGGTCCATAACTTCACTGATGATGTATCCTGGGTGAAAGGAAACCACAGTATCGGCTTCGGCACGAACATTCGCCTGATCAGTAACTCGCGCAGTTCGTTGGCTGGCTCTTTCGATAGCGCGATTACCAATCCGTCGTTCTTCTCAGGCGGCGGGGCGAGCATTTCGAATCCGATCAACGCCGTGTTCCCGATCCAGGGTTCGGCCGTTGGTGTGCAGAATGCCGTGACGGCGGTTATCGGAAGGTTTTCACAGTACTCCGGGAACTTCCTCTTCGATGCCGACGGAACTCTATTGCCGCTCGGTACGCCGAGTGAACGCACCTTCAAGACGCAGGAGTACGACGTTTACGGACAGGATTCCTGGAAGATCACGCCGCACTTTACGCTCACCTACGGCTTGCGTTACTCGATCAGCAAGCCCGTCTACGAGGCGGACGGTTTTGAGGTGAGGACTGATATTCCGCTGTCGGAAGTGTTCCGGCTGCGTCAGGAAGCAGCAGCGCGCGGTGAGAACTTTGACGATCCGCTGACGCTCGTGCTTTCCGGTCCGGCAAACAATGCTGACCCGCTTTACCACTGGGACAAGAACAACTTTCAACCGCGCGTCGCCTTCGCCTGGTCGCCGTCGTTCCGCAGCGGGTTCCTGGGCAAGATGTTTGGTAAGAACAACCAGTCGGTGATCCGTGGCTCCTTTTCAGTCACAAACGACTACTACGGCCAACAGCTCGCGGTCAGCTTCGACCTCAACAACACGCTCGGTTTTTCATCGAGCGACACGATTGCGGCCAACACGTTCAACCTGACTACTCGACCGGCCCCGCTCTTCACGGGCTTCAACCAGAGCGTCAGGACGTTGCCGCGCATCACCATTCCGGGAAACATCAGTTTCCCTCGCACGCAGCCATTCAACACTGACCCGGCATTGCAGTCGGCGCGCATCGAATCAACACTCGATTCGCAAATCACGGCGCCAATCAACTACTCATGGAACGTTACCTACGAACGTGAGTTGCCGAAGGGTCTTGTTGTTCAGACTTCCTACATCGGCAGAATAGCGCGCAATCTGATCGCTTCACGCGACGTGATGGCGCTCAACAACCTCGTCGATCCGAAGTCGGGTATGGATTGGTACACCGCCGCCGGAATCCTCGAGAGCTTCCGTCGTGCCGGTACGCCAATCGAACAGATTCCGCAGCTTCCGTATTTCGCCAATCTCTTGCCGCCGAACATCGCGGGACTGATGGATGAAATCTACTTCGGCTTCTGCTGCGGGGTATTTCCGTCACACGATCTGAATCAAACGCAGGCGGTGTACGCAGTTGCTTTGAATTTCTACGGCAACGACTGGACCGACACGCAGGACGTGATCGAAGACGGACTCGGAAGGAACCTCTTCTTCCATCCGCAGTATGGCGCCCTGTCGGCTTTCAGCAGCATCGCCAAGTCAAACTATCACGCCGGTACGCTCAGCCTTCGCCAGCGCCTCGGCCGTACTTTGACCATGGACTTCAACTACACCCTGTCTCACTCGATGGATGACGCTTCAGGTCTACAGACCAGCGCCGCGTTCGGAGGTGCGTTCATTCTCAACCCGTTACGCCAGGATGATTCGTACTCCAATTCCGATTTCGACGTGCGGCATCTCATCAATGCCAACGCTGTTTGGGAATTGCCGTTTGGACGAGGCCGGCAATTTTTCTCTGGCGCCAACAAAGTCGCCAACTTCTTCATCGGAGGCTGGCAGCTTGGCAGCATTTTCCGTTGGAACTCCGGTCTGCCGATCTTTAGTCCGTACGACGACGCTCGTTGGGCCACCAACTGGAACGCTCAAAGCAGCGGCGTCCGTATCAGAGACGTGAGCAGCTGTCCGACGCAGGGCGGTAAACTCTTCGGCGCATGCTTGCTCGAGGCCTACACGAGCTGGCGCGGTGCGTTTCCCGGGGAGACCGGAGACCGTAACGTGTTGCGCATGCCTGGTTACGTTAATCTCGATCTCGGTTTGAGCAAATCCTTCAGCATGCCGTGGAGCGAGAATCAGGAACTGCAAATTCGTTTCGAGGTATTCAACGTCACCAACACTCAGCGGATGGGTGAAATCGACTCCAGCCGCAGCGGTTTTGGTTTACAACTCGATCCGGACAAGATCACGTCCGTTTCGGACATTCCGACCAACTGGTCGAACTTTACTAATATTCAGGGCCAACCGCGGGTGATGCAGATCGGAGCTCGCTTCAGATTCTGAGCTTCACCTGAGTCGGGAAACAAAACTACGGGCTGAAGCTCCAGGCTTCAGCCCGTTTTTGTTTTGGCGTATCATTCGCGAAAATTCGGTGTTTCGGTTCTTAGCGAGGCAAATCATGTATCGAACATTCGTTTCGACTCTCGTTCTCTTGCTCGCCGTGTCAGCTGCTCTTGCTCAAGCTTCAGATAGAAGGAGACAGTTGGGAATTGGCGGCGGTTCCTACACGCTATTTGGAGATCTGCTGGTTGACGAGGGGAAGACACCCGGTGCGAAGCCCCTGGTTTACGAAGTCGTTCTTAACAACGTCGGCGGCACTCCGGCCGGACGGCAGTTTGTTAATGCGGGTGGCCGTTATCAGTTCATAAACCTTGGGGCCGGGCAATACGAGTTGATCGTTTTATTAGACCACGAAGAGATTGCGCGAACGCGAGTGGAGATTCTTCCAGGCCCGGCGCAGGAGCGGGTTCGGCAAGACTTGACGCTGGCATGGAAATCGCCCGCCAAACCGAAACCCAGTTCAATTTCCGCCGCGGACTTTTACGAGCGGAATGAGAACAACGAGAAGTTGTTTCTAAAAGCGAAAGAAGCGACGGACCAGAAGCGCTACGACGATTCGATCGCGACGTTGCAGGAACTGGTTACGGCCGACCCGCACGACTTCCAGGCCTGGGCCGAACTCGGCACGGTCTATCTTTTCAAACAGAACTACGAGGAGAGCGAAAAGGCTTACGTAAAAAGCGTCACCGAGCGTCCCGCTTTCTTTCTCGGTCAGATGAACCTCGGCCGCTTGCGCATGCTCCGCAAGAACTTTGAAGGGGCGATCGAGCCGCTAAGCGCCGCAGTCAACATTCAGGGAACGTCAGCCGATGCGAATTACTATCTCGGCGAAGCTTATCTTCAGATCAAAAAAGGGTCGAAAGCAGTCGGTTATTTGAATGAAGCAATCAAACTCGATCCGATCGGCAAAGCCGACGCGCACTTGCGTCTCGCGACGCTCTACAACGCCGTCGGCATGAAAGAGAAAGCGGCAATCGAGTACGAGGAGTTTTTGAAAAAGAAGCCCGACTATCCTGATAGCAAAAAGCTTCGCGACTACATCCAAGCAAATAAACCCAAACAGTAGCCCTATCCATGAACCTCGCCATAATCGTGTTGCTGGGCGCGACCCTGATCGACGGCTCAGGTCGCGCGCCCTTACGAAACTCCGTTGTCGTTTTGAAAGGGGATTCGATCGTCGCGGTTGGCACGCGTGGACGAGTGCGAGTCCCTGCTGGCGCGCGCGTGATGGATGTGCGTGGTCTCGTGTTGGCGCCGGGGTTCATCGACGCGCACAACCATTCCGATCGCGGATTCAGAGAGGATACTTCCGCCGCCTCGCAGGTATCACAAGGCATTACGACCGTCGTGATCGGGCAGGACGGCGGCTCCTCCTTTCCGGTCGGTCCATATCTGCAGGAACTCGATCAAAATCCGATAGCGCTGAACGTGTTGACCTTCGTCGGGCATGCAACTCTGCGTAAGCGTGTGATGGGCGCGGACACAAATCGCCAGGCCACGCCAGCCGAAGTTGAACAAATGAAGCGGATGGTTGAAGAGGCAATGCGCGATGGCGCGATCGGTTTATCAACGGGACTGGAATACGAAACAGGAAAACCAGCATCGACCGAAGAGGTGATCGAACTCGCGAAGGCGGCTCGCGCTTTCAACGGCATCTACATCAGTCACATCCGAGATGAGGCAGACAAGACGTTCGAAGCGATCGAGGAGGCGGTTCGTATCGGGAGGGAAGCTGGGATCCCTGTGCAGATCTCGCATATCAAGCTCGGTAGTGTCGCGGTTTGGGGCAAGGCTGCGGATGCCGTCGCGCTTATCAATCGCGTTCGCGAACGCGGGCAGGACGTCACGGCGGATTGTTATCCGTACGACGCGTGGAGTTCGACGATTCGCGTTCTAATTCCGAGTGGACGGCATTTCGATCCCGTCGACGTTGCGCGTGGTCTTGCGGACGTCGGTGGTCCAGCCAACGTTACGATTGTGAGTTGCGCCGCTCATCCGCAGTATGAGTTCAAGAACATGGAAGAGATCAGCAAGCAAGAGGGGATTACGCCGGTTGAGCTCTACATGAAGATCGTGCGCGATGGTGGCGCAAGCGTTGTCGGTCACACGATGAAGGAGCGCGATATTGAAGTTTTCTATCGTCAACCGTGGGTGATGGTGAGTAGTGACGGTGGTATCGGATCGAGGCATCCACGGGGAGCAGGTGCTTATCCGCGTGTTCTTGGCCGCTATGTTCGCGAACTACGCTGGCTTACGTTGCCCGATGCGATCAGGAAGATGACCTCACTGCCGGCGCAGCGATTCAGATTGCGCGACCGTGGGCTGGTCCGTCCGGGTTTCAAGGCCGATCTCGTTTTGTTTGATCCCGCGCGGATCATCGACCGCTCGACGTTTCAGCAGCCGGAGTTGTTCTCGGAAGGCGTAAAGCGCGTGTTTGTGAACGGCCAGGAAGTTTGGATCGACGGGAGCGTCACTGGTCGCCGCCCCGGCAGACCTTTGCGACGTGGCTAGAAGATGAATTAAGTCGAAGCCCGCTCGTTTTTGGTTCGGCTTCATTTTCAGTTGAATCCGTGGTTCTATATCGCTTCCCGAGGCTCCCGTTTTATGACACGTCGACAATGCATCATCCTGGTCATTGGAGCGATGGTCGTACTTCACACGGTCATATTTGCGAAGCTCCCACAGTCGTCTTCGCAGCAGGGTGCCGGGACAGGTCGCATCTTCACCTTGTATGGCGATCTCAAGTTGCTCGAATTTGACGGCGCGGCGCCGGCGAACACATTCTTCGATCTCGTTCTTTATACGGGTGGCAATGAGGCCTTCGCCAGGCAGCGCGTCGGCAACGGTGGCCGCTATCGTTTCAACAACATTCCCGAAGGCAATTACTTCATTGGAGTGGAACTCAACAACGTCGAAATCGCCCGGGTCGCGATGCTTGTGTCGCAAAAAAAAGTCGAGCCCATCAGACAGGATCTGGAGTTGGAATGGACGCCGGCCATACGAAACAGACTCGACGTTGTAGCAGCGGTTAATTCCTACGTTCGTGGCAGCCAAAACCGCGCGCTTTACGAGAGAGCGATGAAGGAGATCAATAAAAACGATTTGGTTAGGGCGACAGCAACACTTCGCTCGCTGGTCGAGGCAGACCCGAAAGACTTTCCCGCGTGGAATGAGTTAGGGATGGTCTACTTCGTTCAAAAGGACTTTGCCGCCGCGGAGCACAGCTACGCTAAAGCGATCGAACTAAAACCCGATTACGTTACCGCACTTGTTAGCCTTGGTCGTGTTCGGCTGGCCCAAAAGAACAATGAAGGCGCGATTCAGGTGTTGGAGTCGGCCCTGAAAGCCGATCCCAAATCCGCCACGGCAAACTATTTTCTTGGTGAGGCTTATCTGAACCTCAGAAAGGGTTCAATGGCGGTCACGTACATGAACGAGGCGCTGAAACTCGATCCGATAGGGATGGCAAATGCCCATCTGCGTCTGGCCGCTCTCTACGGTCTCGCCGGATACAAAGACCGCGCGGCTATCGAGTACAACGAGTTCCTGAAGAAGCGGCCTGACTATCCTGAATCTCAGAAGCTGCGAGATTACATCATGGCGAACGGGCCGAGAGCGAATCAGAAACCACGTCCAAGTCCGAGTCCCACCCCGTAGGACTAAGATCTGACTAAGAGATAAACGCCGATCTTCTGATTGTCGCGGTCAATCACGTAGAAATTGTTGACGATGTAACCGGCGGTCAAAGCGTTCGTAAAAGCGGCGCGTGTTGGTTCACGCCATAGTTCCGGATTCGGTTCACCCGGGATCTCGATTATTAATTCTTTATCGTCAAAATCCGTGTTCGCAACTACGGGTGCGCCATCCTGTCCCACGCGCACCAACGCAGGCGCTTCCGGCATTTCAGATTCAACCCGCTCACGATCAAGCAACCACGTTACCCACAAACGATCCGTGCCCGAACGGTGCAGGAAACTCGACGTCTCGCCGTAATAGTTGACGAGATAGCGATCGGCGATCACGCCGAGCTTGCCGAAGTTGAGATGCGCGTTGCGCGACTGTAAAGGATCGAATGTCCACGTGATGCGCTTCACGCCCAGGCCCAACGCCGCGTGACGCTGCGCGAGCTTCAACAGGTAACCGACGTTTTGGGAGCGGTACTCGCTGGTCACACCCAGCATGTCTGAATGAATTATCGTCTCGCCGTTTAGTATTCCCGGAAACCCAAACACGAACCCAACCATCCGCCCCTCGGCGAACGCGCCAATCAGAATCGCACCGACCTCCTTTTGCGGTCGCAACGCGAGTGCGGGAAGCACGTCAAGGTCGGAGACGCCCCAGATCTCGCGCTGGAGCTGTTCCACTTCGTGCATCTCGTCGAGCGTTTCGATGTCGCGGATTACGATGGTTTTCGGTGTGCGACCGGTCCGTTGGATCAGTTGCGAGCTGTGCATTCAGATGAGTCCGTTGATCAGTTCTTTAAGCCAATTGATGTCGATCGGTTTGGTCACGTACGCGTCGAAGCCGGACGCTTTTGCGTCGGAACGAAATCCTGTTTCCTGGTGGGCCGTTACGGCGATGATGGGGACGTCTTTGAGCTCCGTTTTCTGCCGTATCAATTTCGCGGCAGCAAAACCGTCCATGCGGGGCAGTGTGAGGTCCATGAGGATCACGTCCGGCGTTTCCCGAACGGCGCTGGCGACTGCCGACTGACCATCCTCGGCTTCAGCCACGATGAAACCCTGGTCTTCGAGCGCGAGTCGCATGAAGAGACGCGTGTCCTCTACGTCCTCGACCAGCAACACTTTGAGGTCTTTCGAATCACGTCCTGTCATGGGGTTTGAATTGAAACACGAATGAAGCTAATCTAAAAGCCCTTTCAACCGGTCAATCAGGCGAAACAAATACCCAGCGGTTGTCGTTAAAGACCCCGAATATCAGTTTTTTCACCCCTTCTGAGGCAGGAATATGAAACGCTTAATATTTTTCGTCGCTCTGGTGGCGCTGGCAGGCATCGCCGGCGTAATTGCCCGTTCTGCATCCACACGGGCCGAGATACGCGAGCTTGTTTCACACGAACAAGGCGAAGCGCGTGCGGAAATCCGTGAGAAATACGAGCTTGCACCCGGCGCGCAAGTGGAACTCACGGGCCTGAACGGC
This sequence comes from uncultured bacterium, assembly GCA_965649955.1. Classification (GTDB taxonomy): domain Bacteria; phylum Acidobacteriota; class Blastocatellia; order Pyrinomonadales; family Pyrinomonadaceae; genus PSRF01. Next base: position 755 of record CBFGMX010000080.1, on the reverse strand, counting down.
GCCGTGAGGATTGAAACGTCCGACACCCGGACCGCCGAGGTTTACATCGAGCGGACCGCCTCGAGTGAGGAAGCGCTCAACCGGCGCCGGATCAACATCGACGCGTCGGCAAACAGGTTGAGCATCAAAGGCGAAAAACGTCACCACGGATTTTTCTCGCGGTTCTTCGGATCGGAAGCCCACGAAAAGGTGACGCTGAAACTGCCTCGTCAGATCTCGCTCTACACCAAGGGTGTTAATGGATCGCTGAATGTCGGCTCGATTGATGGATCGGTTGAAGTGGCGGGGGTTAATGGCCGCGTTGAGATCGCGAGTGCCGCCGGCACGGCGAGCTTCGCGGGCATCAACGGCAACGTTCTCGTTGGTCTGAAGCGACTCGATCAGGACGGCGTTACGCTCAAGGGCATCAATGGCAATATCGAATTGCAGTTGCCTGCCGATGTGAACGCGAGTCTCGAGGCGAAAGGGATGAATGGACGAGTCGTTTCCGAGGTGTCCTGGGTGTCAGTTGATGAACCGAAACACGGTTACTACTCCGCGAAGATCGGCAACGGTGGAAGCCCGATCACCGCGAAGGGAATTAACGGCAACATCCGCCTGACCCAGCGGACTGAAGCGGCAAACTTAGGGGTTGCCACGGGGAACTAGAGCGCCACAAAAAGTAGCCACAAAGAGGCACGAAGAAGTAGCCACAAAGAAGCACAAAAAGTAGCCACAAAGAGGCACAAGGAAGCACAAGAGGCACAAGAGGCACA
>CBFGMX010000079.1:0-23095 GCA_965649955.1 uncultured bacterium | reverse complement strand
AACTATCTCTCGTATCCCCTCAACCGGTCACGCTGGTTGCATACAAGATTTCATCCGCACGCAACGGCCTGGTTCTCTTACCGGGGAGCAACGAAGGGACCCCGGATCGCCGCATCCTTAAATGGAACGAGATTCGAGGCCATTTTGACGGTCGCCCATGGCTTCGGCTGGCTCGCGGCGGCGCGAATGGCGGAGCAGCGGAGAGTCCCGCTGCATTTGATGGTCCATGATGACTGGCCGCGCGCCGCGCACGTGCCTAACGGGTGTCGCGACTGGCTCGATCGCGAGTTTGCGCGAGTTTATTGCCAGGCGCAGTCGAGAATGTGCGTTTCGCCGTCGATGCAACGCGAGTATCAGTCGCGGTATGGCGCGACGGCCGAAGTGCTTTATCCCAGCCGTGCGGCTGGTCTGCCGCGCTTTGATGGACCACCCGAACGCCTGGGCCACAACGATCACCAGTTTACGATCGCCTTTGCCGGCACGATCAACTCACCGGGGTACACGCACGCGCTGATCGCCTTGAGTGACGCATTAGCGACAGTGAACGGTCGATTGCTGATCTTTGGACCGTTGACTTCTGAGCACGCGCGGCAGACAGGTCTGGATCTGCCGAATGTCACGATCGGTGGGCTGTTGAACTGGCATGAGTTGATGACGCGGCTGCGCAATGAAACAGACGTGTTGTTTATTCCGATGTCGTTCGATGCTGTAGACAGAAGCAACATGGAGCTGGCGTTTCCCAGCAAACTGGCCGACTGTACCGCAGTCGGACTGCCGTTGCTGATCTACGGTCCGGAATACTGTTCCGCGGTGCGATGGGCCAGAGAGAACCGCGGCGTTGCGGAAGTGGTCCAGGCGCAGGAAAGTCTCGGCGAAGTCGTACGACGGCTCGCCAACGATCCTCAGCGACGCTTTCAACTTGGAACCGAGGCTTTGAATGTTGGCAGCAAGTACTTCGCACACGAGGCTGTGCGCGAGGTCTTTATTCGAGCTCTGACGGCGGCGTAATCGTGGTCAAGACGCTTTTCAATCGCGCGATGCGTCACATGCTGTTTGTTGCGCAGCGCCATCCTGAGATTTCGGACCGGTGGGGATATCACATTCGTCCGATCCATTACTACGAACCGTTACCCGATTTTCAGTCAATCACGAGCGAGCAGCTTGAACGGCGGCGAGAGTTCCCATCGATAGATTTTCAATGGGATGATCAACTTCGACTGCTAAACGAGTTGGCGATCAATTTTCGCAACGAGCTGGACAACGCCGATTTTGAGAACGATTACTTCAGTGGCTTCGATGCGGCTGTCTACTACGCGTTGATCCGCCTCTTAAAACCGAAGCGGGTGATCGAGATTGGCGGTGGTTACTCGACACGCATCGCACACAGGGCGCTGTCCCGAAATGGACCAAACGGCCGGCTCACCTGCATAGAACCCAATCCCGACGAACGACTCAACGGGCTTAACATTTACCTGGTCCAGAAGCGCGTCGAAGAGGTCGATCTCGATTACTTTTTGCAGCTGGAAGCGAACGACATTCTCTTTATCGATTCGAGTCATACGGTTAAGTTCGGCAGCGACGTTTGTTACGAGTTTCTCGACGTGCTGCCGAACATCAAACCGGGCGTGTGGGTACACGTACACGACATCTTTTTCCCGCATGACTATCCGGCCGAATGGATTCTAAAGCGACGACTCGCATTGAACGAGCAATATTTGCTGGAAGCGTTTTTATCATTCAACCGGGAGTTTCAGGTTGCACTCGCGAATCACTGGTTGACGCTGGACCATCGTGCGGCGGTCAACGAATTATGGACGGGTGACTCCGCGAGCTCGAGTTTCTGGTTTTTCCGGCGTCAATCAAGCCAATGATTAGCGCGATAGTTCCCACCATTGGCCGCCTCGACTCGCTGAACGCGTTGCTCGAATCGCTTGCGACGCAGACTTGTCGCGTCGATGAGGTCATCGTGGCCAGCGCCGACCAGGAAACGTGCGATTTCATCGACAACGCGCGTTGGGACGCAGTGGGGCTGGTGGTGCGATGCATAGGAGTTTCACCTCCTAACGCCGTGCGCCAGCGCATGGCTGCGATCGAGATCGCGCGTGGCGAGCATTTGTTGATGCTGGACGACGACGTCGTGCTCGAACAGGACTGCGTGCGACACATGCTCGCGCACTTGGAAACGAATGACGACGTCGTCGCCGTAACCGCTGATTTTAGTAATCAAACATGGCCGGATCCGACGCGCATCTGGCAGTTGTACCTGCGCCGCGTCCTGAACTTGGAGCGCGCGCAGTGGCAGGGAAGAGTGGTTGGACCATTGCTCCGGTTTGGTTTCAACCCGGTGCCACCTGCGCCTCAGCCGATCGAGTGGCTTGGATCCGGCAGCAGCCTGTTACGACGCTCGGCGTTCGAGAAGGTTGGCGGTTTTTCCGATTTCTTCCTGCACCGCTGCACGATAAACGAAGATGTCGATCTCGGTCTTAAACTGCGGCGCTCGGGCCGGATCATGTTCTGTCCCGACGCTCGGATGGCCCATCATCACGCACCGGGCGGGCGCGTGACGAAGTTTCTGGCGGCGGAAGACGACCTCTTCAACCGTTACTTCATCCTGCGTCGAACGCTGGGGCAAAACTTCGCGCGCGCGTTCGGCCTGGTCGTGCTTTACTTCACGGTCGAAACGCTCAGCCAGTTTCTCGGCTGCGTCAGGCGACTGAATTTTCGCGGATTCGTGGAGCCTTTGAGTGGCCGGCTGCGCGCTTTCGGACGCATCCTGATCAGTACATGAACTGGGTGTTTCTGGGCGACAGTCTCACAGAAGGCGTGGGTTCGAAGAGGATCAGTTACGTTACGGAGCTGATAACACAACTCAGAGCGATTGGCAGGACCAACGTTCACGAGTTCCGACTAAGACACGTTGAGCCCGGTGGCTTTGTAGAATTCAACGTTGCCGGAAAGATGGACGTTGATCGCAGCGCGAATTCGGCAGACCTGTGGTTATGGAACCTCGCGTGTGAAGGTCAGACGATCGAAACGGACGTTGCATGGCTGCCCCTGATCGACGCGTTAAGAGCGGAGCTGGTGGTGATCTTTCGCGGCAGCTTGGAGAGCATTGTCAGGCCTGCCGCGTTGCATGACGGTACATGGCCGTGGTGGGTGCCGTCACCGTGGCGAAATTACGCTGCGATGGATCCTCGTTGTTACTTCAGTACCACGTGGTGGCGCAAGGCGAAGCAACAGTTGCTGGACGCGACAAGACAAAGAACTCGCCTTAACCTGCTCAGTCGTGGTCCAGGTCGACCCTTGCTGGAGGTTCAGGACGTAACCGATCACCTCGTGACGCTGGTGCGTCAGTTGAAAACGCTGAACACGCGCGTGCTGATTCTCGGTCTACTGCCGGTTGATGAGGCGCGATTTCCCGGCTCGCCCGAATCCTTCAAGTCAGTTAATAAACGTTTGGAACAGATCGCGGCAACCGAAGCTGTTGAGTTCTTCGATTGGGGTGCCGAGCTGAAAGCAAGACACCCGACGGACACACTGTTCTATCGCGACGGCTTTCATCCAAACCTCGCGGGTGCGACTGCGCTCGCGGAAATACTTCGATCGCAATTGTGTCAGCACCTGTAACAACCTTGGACCCGCGCATCTCGGCAATCGTTACTGCTTACGAACGACTCGATCAGGTGCTGAACACGCTTCGCATCCTCGAGTCCTGCGATCCGCAGCCCGATGAGATCCTGGTGCACGTCGACGACAACCGCATCGACTGCGGAAACGCGATCCGCAGCACGTTTCCGAACATAACTGTTCTCGTGAGCAGCGAGCGCGTTGGTCCAGGCGGGGGACGAAACAAGCTGGTCGCCGCCGCGAGTCACGAGCTTGTCGCGAGTTTCGACGACGACTCTTATCCGATCGATTCCGACTACTTCGCACGAGTACGCAAGCTATTCGAACGCTTCCCGGATGCGTCAATCGTCTGCGCGTCGCTCTATCATGCCGGCGAAGCGATTGGTCTGGACGAACAAAAAGCGCAATGGACGGCCGACTTTTCGGGTGGTGCGTGCGTCTATCGACGTGCGGCCTTCATCGAGGCAGGGGGATACGTTCCATTGCCCGTCGCGTACGGAATGGAGGAAGTGGATCTGGCGCTTCGACTGCATTCTCGCGGCGGAAGAATTCTATCGAGCTCGTGGCTGCGTGTGTTTCACGACACTGACCTGAAGCGGCACGCCGAGCCACAAGTCACGGCGGGCAGCATCGCGAATCTCGCTTTGCTGGCCTACTTGCGTTACCCCGTTTCGCTCTGGTCCATCGGCGCGTGGCAGTGCGGAAATCGCGTGCTTTGGCTGCTCCGACACGATCGTCACCGCGGCATTTGGCGTGGGTTGACGATGATTCCCGGGCATTTGTACGCGCATCGTCGCTTTCGTCTCACGGTGAGCAATCGCGCCGTGCGTTCATATCTCGCGTTGCGTCGAACGTCGTCACTCGCGAGCCTGTAACATCCATGGTTGCCGCGTCACATTCAGGCTGGCTCTGTTGCCAACTCGGCGCGCGCGAGCACTACGTCGTTCCGCGGGCGCTGCAACAAAACGGCCTGTTGCGCGAACTGATCACCGACCTGTGGATTCGTCCTGGATCTGTACTGCGTTCGTTGCGGAGCGGACTGGCCGGACGATTTCACCCGAGCCTGTCGTCTGCGCGCGTCACCGCGATGAACCTCGGCGCGCTGACATTTGAACTGGGCGCAGGCCTCATTGGTGCGACCGGTTGGAAACTGATAACGAAACGAAACGATTGGTTTCAACGCTCAGTCGTCACTCAACTCTCGCGCAACCGCGCGCCCGCAAACCTGACGGTGTTTGCTTACAGTTACGCCGCCGAAGACATTTTCAAGCTGGCGCGCCAGCGTGGCTGGCGGACAGTGTTGGGCCAGATCGATCCCGGTCCCGTTGAGGGGCGAATCCTTTCCGAATTGATGCCGAACGGTAACGGTTCGTGGCAGCCTGCCCCGCGCGAATATTGGCAGCGATGGCGTAACGAATGTGAACTTGCGGACGAAATCGTTGTTAATTCGACGTGGTCGCGTCAGTCGTTGTCAGACGCGGGAATTTCGGTTGAAAAGATCCGGGTCATACCGTTGGCGTTTGAACCGCCGGCGGAGGCAAATTCGTTCGTGCGCAGCTATCCGCAGGCGTTTACGAGCGAACGTCCGCTGCGCGTTTTGTTCCTGGGCCAGATCAACGTCCGCAAAGGGGCGATTCAGTTGTTTGAAGCCATAAAGCGATTGGCCGGCGAGCCGGTGGAGTTCTGGTTTGTTGGACCACTGCAAGTCGACGTGCCGCACGATTTGAAAGACACGATGAGGTGGTTTGGCGTCGCTCCGCGCACAGAAGTGTCCCGCTATTACCGCGACGCGGACGTGTTTATCCTGCCGACCTTCTCGGACGGCTTCGGTTTGACGCAACTCGAGGCACAGTCGTGGAAACTTCCCGTCATCGCGTCTCGCAACTGCGGCGACGTCGTGACAGACGGTGTCAACGGACTTCTTCTACCCACGATTTCGTCGGACGCCATCGCCGCGTCGATTCATCAACTGCTTCGTTCGCCAAATACGCTCAAAACCATGTCGCAAAACTCGCGCGTCGAAGATCGATTCAGTTTACAGTCGCTGGCCGCGTCGTTATCGAGCTTGTAAGCAATGCAATCGTCTATTACGTGGAACCGGTTTGCGCTCAGTCTCGCCGGCACTCCGTCACTCACCTGGCGTTCGACGCTGCTCGGCATACTGAGCACCGGCATGGCGACGATCATCGCCGTGCTGCTCGTTCCGGAAGATCCGACCGCGCCCGGCGCCTTGTTGTATCCCGCGCTCATACTGTCGGCCGGACTTGCCACCGCACCGTTAGTAGCCGCGCTGAGCCAGCCGAAGGCGATTCTTCGGGGCGAGTCACTACTGGCACTCGCGCCGATCTATTGGCTCCTGCTCGATCTCCTACAAGGCGTCTACTCGTTGGACCACATCACGGCCGACGAAGTCAGGCTGGCTTTCATCGGCATCGGTCTGTTTGTAGGCATGGTTTGGATCGGCGCGATTCGTCGCCCGTGGCGAATACCGGCGGTATTGATTCGATCGGTGTCGCAGGAGTTTTCACTAAACACCTATTTCGCACTGGCGCTGGCCTGTTTCGCGCTCGGCATGTTGAACTTTGCGGTCGCCTGCAATTTTAACGTGTTCGAGATGGTCCACTACCTGGGCCAGGAACGCTGGTCGGCGCCATGGGGGCGGGGACAGTTGGGTGGCTGGGATGCTTTTCTCGATCACTTGCAGTATTTCGGTTATCTGCTTCCGATTCTCACGGTTGTGATTTCCAGACGGGTCGGGCTGCGCAATCCCCGGACATTGATCTGCATCGGCATGTCGATCGTAATGACGTTGTTCCTGGCGCAAAGCGGCAGCCGCCGGGTCATCGGAGTCGTCGCCGGCATGGCGCTGGTGTTGTGGGTGTTGGACCAGCGGCAACTCCGCATCAAACATCTGTTCACGACGGTCTTCGCGATCGCTACGCTACTGCTGGCGTTGCAGGTCATGCTCGAATACCGGAACGTCGGTCTCGGCGCGCTCGTCGGCAACACCGACGCGGCACTCAATAGCAGGAGAGAAAAGAGTCAACTTCTCGAAGATCAGCACCTGCGCGTCGACGACAACTTCTACCGTCTTTGCCAGATCATTCAGCTCATCCCGCAGACGCACGGGTACGTCTATCAAAAGTACCTGGTTTACGTGCTGGTGCGTCCGGTGCCGCGCGTGTTTTGGCCGGAGAAGCCCGTCGATCCGGGGTTCGACCTGCCGACAGCGTTGGGTGTTGAAGGCGTGTCGTACTCCTATTCCGTGATCGGTGAGTTGTACATGTCACTCGGGTTATTCGGCATTGCCCTCGGGGGTTGGTTTTACGGGCGCATCGCGGCGCTGGCAAACGGACTGCTCAAGCGTTCGACGACGCAGGGAGCGATGGTGATCTACAGCATCATCGTGATGGCGTTGTTCTCCGGCATGCGTTCGATTCTCGAGTTGATTCTTGTCAGTTACGTTGTGCTTGCGTGGGTCGGCCTGTCGCAACTGTTCATCAAATTGAGACGCGCCCGGTCTGTGTGAATCGTGAAGGTTTTCGTACTGACTGACTCGCCGTCGCCTTATCAGGTCGAGCTTTTTAACGAGATCGAAACACAGGGAGACTGCGAGTTGAAGATTGGATACTTGCGCAGCCGCGATCCGTTGCGACAGTGGACGCCGCCCGAGGTTCGCCATGACTCGATCGATCTCGATCGTAATCGCCATTGTATGCAGCAAGCGCGTGAAGCCGCGCGCGACGCGGATCTCGTCGTCTTCAATTACTACTTTCACTCACATGCGGTGGAACTGATCGGCGAACGTGCTGCCGGCGGTGGGCCATGGTGTTTCTGGGGTGAGCGACCGGGGTTTCGCCAACCAGCGTGGGCCGGACGACTGTTGAGAAGATGGAAACTGGCGCGGTTGCACGATTCGCCGGTGCCGATCTGGGGAATTGGAAAGTTTGCCGTTGACGAGTACCGGCGGGAGTTTGGGACGCGGCGGTCGTATTTCAACCTGCCGTACTTTTCGGATCTGGGTCGATTTGAACGCGCGGCCACAGTGCGGGGATCGCAGCGCGTGTTCCTGTTTTCCGGTTCACTCATTGCTCGCAAGGGCGTCGACTTGATGGCGCGCGCTTTCGTCCAACTCGCGGCTGAGTTTCCCGAAGTGCGGCTGAGGATCGCGGGCGACGGCGAGTTGCGCCGCTCGCTGGCCCAGATGCTTGGACCGCTGAGTGAACGGGTCGAGTTTACCGGTTTCAAAAACTGGGATGAGTTGCCGGAGTTGTATGCGTCGGCTGACGTGTTGTGCGTGCCGTCGAGATACGACGGCTGGGGACTTGTCGTTCCCGAGGGGCTCGCTTCGGGATTACCGGTGATCGCGACGGATCGAATGGGTGCGGCGCTGGAATTGGTGCAGACTGGCGTTAACGGTTGGCTGATTCCCGCAGGTGACGAGATGGCAATCCTTCAAGTGATGCGCGAAGCCGCGTCACTCACAAACGCGGAGATTGCCCAGCGCTCGCAGCGCGCGAGAGAGAGTGTAAAGGAGCACTCGCTGAAACACGGATCGGAGCGATTCGTGCGGTTCGCACGGGAAACACTCGGTGTGTAGCATTTCCGGCGTCTTTAGCACCGCGGATCCTGCTTCTTATCGACAAGCAGTGACGCGAATGAATGCCGCCCTGGCGCATCGTGGTCCAGACGATCGCGGGACCATCATTTGCGGTGACATAGTGCTCGGAAATACGCGACTTGCCGTCATCGACACGTCGGACGCCGGTCATCAGCCAATGAACGATCCGGAAAGCGGAAACTGGATCACGTACAACGGCGAGACATACAACTTCAAACAACTGCGGAACGAACTCGACTCCGACCCAGACGCCTGGCGTTCGAATTCGGACACCGAAGTTGTGCTGCGTGCTTACGGCAGGTGGGGTGTCGACGCGTTTCGTCGTTTGCGCGGGATGTTTGCACTTGCTCTTTGGGACGATCGCCAGAAGGTGTTGGTGCTGGCTCGAGATCCACTCGGCATCAAGCCGCTTTATTACCATCGGACTGAGCACTTGTTTGTTTTTGCGTCGGAAGTGCGGGCGCTGCTCGCGAGTGGGCTGGTTGCGCGCAAGCTGAGTAGTGATGGTGTCAACTCGTATCTGGCGACAGGTTCGGTTGAAGCGCCATCGACGATCATAGACGGCGTGAAACAGTTGTTGCCCGGTCAATGTCTCCAGGTGAAAACGGGCGCAAACGGGAAACTCGACGTTGTGGTTTCTGAGTTTGCTGAATCTTCTCGGGAGACGGATGGACCACGGAGCCGGGCAGAGGCCGTTGCGCAACTGCGTTCCAGGTTGGAAGAGTCTGTTCGACTTCATCTTGTGAGCGATGTTCCGTTGGGTGTGTTTCTGTCGGGCGGAATTGACTCCAGCGCGATGGTTGCATTGACAAGCCGCATCACGGGCGAACCGCCGCGAACGTTCAGCGTCGTGTTCGACGACCCGGACTACTCGGAAGCGCCTCATGCACGCACGGTCGCCGCAAAGTTTCGCACGGATCACTGCGAAACGCGTCTGAACGAAACTCAATTATTAGAGATGCTGCCGGACGCACTCGCCTCGCTGGACCAACCGACGATGGACGGCGTCAACACGTTTGTAGTTTCGAAGGCTGTGAAGAATGCAGGCGTTACGGTCGCGCTTTCCGGACTCGGTGGAGACGAACTCTTTGCGGGTTATCCGAGCTTCAAACGCGCGCTTAAGGTTGAGTCGATGTCGCCGCTGTCGAAACGTTTTTTGCACGCCGCATCGGGCTTTGGAAAGTTTGCGTTGAATGGCTCGACTCAGCGAAGCAAGTTCTGGCAGTTGGCGGCGAGCAACTGGTCGCCCACGGACGTTTATCGCATCTCGCGTCAACTCTTCGCGCCGGACTCAGTGCGACGACTGACGCGGCGTGATTGCGAACCGAGTTATTTTCGGCTGGTACCGACGACGGATACAGTCAACCAGATTTCCGCGCTCGAGTTGCACGGTTACATGACCAACACGCTCCTGCGCGATACGGACGCGATGAGCATGGCCCATTCGCTCGAAGTGCGGGTGCCGCTGGTTGACGTGAAAGTGGTCGAGTTTGCGCTGTCGCTGCCCGGAAAGTGGAAATTGGGCAACGGAACGAGCGGCGTCGCGAAAGCGTTGCTGGCCGATGCAGTTGCTGACCTGTTACCGCGTGAGCTCTTAGCTCGTCCGAAGATGGGTTTCACGTTGCCGTTTGAAAAATGGATGCAGGGCCGATTGCGGGCGGAGATCGCGTCTGTGCTGGAAGATGGTGGACGGGTCGGTGAGACGGGCCTTGCGGCGATTGCTGTCAGGGACGTTTGGCAAAGATTTTTGCGGAAGCCACGAGCAGTCGGTTGGTCGCGGCCGTGGTCGCTTTATGCCTTAGCGCGGTGGTGCGAGATCAACGGGGTCACGCCGTAGTGAGAGTTCTTCACGTCATACCGTCTGTTTCGGAGCGTTCGGGTGGACCGGGTGTCGCGATTGTACCGATGTGCCTTGCACTACAGGCGCAGGGAATTGAAGTAGTGTTGGTCGCGACTGATGCCGGATTGCGTAAACTCGAAACTGCGTGCGCGATGGATCATGAGGGTGTGCCGGCGATCTTCTTTCCGTCGCAGTTAGGCGAGTCGTTCAAATATTCGCGGCCGCTTTCCGTGTGGCTCAATCAGAATGTACACGCGTTTGATCTCGCGCACATTCACGCTGTTTTTAATCATGCGTCTGTGGCTGCAGCGAGCGAGTGTCGCAAAGCGCGTGTGCCGTACGTGATCAGGCCGCTCGGCACGCTCGATCCGTGGAGTATGAAGCAAAAGTCGCTGCGGAAGCGATTGTTCTGGTCGCTCGTCGGCAAGACGATGATGAGTGGCGCCGCCGCGGTGCATTACACCGCGCAAACGGAAAAGACGGCGACCGAAGCATTGCTCGGGGTGAATCATGGCCGAGTGATTCCACTCGGCATCGACCCGATTGCGATGCCAGGCAACGGCGCATGTCGAGATCGATCGCGGAATCGGTATGTGCTCGTTTTGTCGCGTCTTCATCCGAAGAAAGGTTTGGATGTATTGATCGACGCCTTCAGCGCGCTCACAAGGCGGCCGGAGTTTGAACAGTGGCAACTGATCGTTGCGGGCGATGGTCCTGCCGATTATGTCGCGATGCTGAAGCAAAAAGCCGCGAACGCGGGAGATAAAATCGTGTTTACCGGCTGGCTCGATGGCCCACGAAAGGAGGAGATGCTGAGCAACGCATCGTTGCTGGCGCTTCCGTCGTACCAGGAGAACTTTGGTTTATGCGTGATGGAGTCGCTCGCGCGGTCCGTTCCAGTGCTGATCAGCCCGCACGTAAACCTTGCCGGTGAGATTGAGGCGGCGAATGCGGGTTGGATTGCTGAAGTCGAAAGCCAGGCGCTCGCAGCGAAGCTGGCGGAGGCGCTGAGCGATCCTGACGAACTGTCGAAGCGCGGTCGAGCAGGGCAGTTGCTCTCACAAAACTATTCATGGGAACGAGTCGCAGGTAGTTTGGCCCAACTCTACCACGAGATAACGAATGGCGGCGCCCGCTTACACTGAATTTGAATGGCATGCCACCGGCGCCGCGAACGGCGCGTCCGGCGAAAAGCTCACCGAACGTTTTGTAACGCTTGTTGCGAAGATCGAGGGCATTCGCTCGATCTGCGATCTCGGTTGCGGAAACGGCCATATTGCCGGCCGGCTCGCGTCGCTCGGATACGACGTAACCGGTGTCGATGCATCGCACAGCGGTATCCGCATCGCTGCGAGTACCTATCCAAACGTAAATTTCAACGAAGCTCATATAGACCGGAATCTACCGGCGCCGGAAAAATTCGACCTCGTGATCTCTAGCGACGTCATCGAGCATCTTTATCGCCCGTCGGATCTACTCGGAGCGGCCAACTCGCTTTTGAAACCCGGCGGTCACATCCTGCTGGGCACTCCTTATCACGGCTATCTGAAAAACCTGGCGCTTGCCGTCGCGGGCCGCATGGATTCGCACTTTTCAGCGTTGCACGACGGCGGACACATCAAATTCTTCAGCGTGAAAACGTTGTCGCAATTACTGATTACCCACTCGTTTGAAAATCTGAGTTTCACTTTTTACGGGCGCGCGCCGTGGCTCTGGAAAAACATGATCTGCCACGCACGTAAACCCGCTTCATAAATGCTCGATCGCATCACGCCACTCATACTGACTTTCAACGAAGCGCCAAACATAGCGCGCACGCTCGACAGCCTTCGTTGGGCCAGGGAGATCGTCGTGGTCGACAGCTTCAGCACGGACGCTACGGCGGAGATCGCTGCTTCTTTTCCCAATGTGCGTGTGGTCCAGCGAGCGTTCGATTGTCATCGCAACCAGTGGCAGTTTGGACTCAAAGAGACGGGCATCGCGAGCGAATGGGTCCTGGCGCTCGACGCTGATTACATCGTGCCGACAGATCTAGTTGACGAAATGCAGAACCTAACGCCAAACGAACACACCGGTGGCTATCGCGCGCGTTTCATCTACTGCATTTCAGGAAGGCGACTCCACAGCGGCATCTATCCTCCGGTGACTGTGCTCTATCGCACCGTGAGGGCAGACTACGTGCAGGATGGACACACGCAAAGAGTTTCAATCAGCGGACAAATCGAAGAGCTGCAATCCCCGATTCTTCACGACGACCGCAAGCCGCTGAGACGCTGGTTCGAATCGCAGAAGCGTTACACAAAGCTCGAAGCACAAAAATTGCGCGCCGCGAATCCGGCCGAACTCAGTTTCCTGGATCGCATGCGCCGCTGGCCGTTGATCGTTCCGCCGCTCGCATTGTTCTACTGTCTGATCGTCCGGGCCGGTATCTTCGATGGTTGGGCCGGATTCTATTACGCATTCCAGAGAACCATCGCCGAACTAATGCTTTCGCTTTATCTGATCGAAAACCGTCGCAGCAACTGATGTACGTTCTTGGCATCAACGCCTATCACGGAGACGCAGCGGCGGCAATCACTCACGACGGTAAGTTGATCGCCGCCGTCGAGGAGGAACGCTTCAACCGAATCAAGCATTGCGCCGGCTTTCCCGAGCAGTCAATTCGTTACTGTCTCGCCGCGGCGGGTATCGGTCTCGAAGATCTGGACCACGTCGGCATCTCGCGCGATCCGTCAGCGCACTTGCACAAGAAAGTGCTGTTCGCCGCGTCGCGAGCAGCCAAACAGGGTGCGGGTGCGGGTTTGATCAACCAGATCAAAGACCGGCTCGGCAACGCCGCGAAAGTCCGCGATCTGAAGACCGAACTCGCGCGCGTCTTCGACCTGCCAAAAAGTCGTATCCGCGCGGAGTTTCACAACATCGAGCATCATCGCGCACACCTCGCGAGCTGTTTCTACGTTTCGCCCTTCGCACGCGCCGCGCTGCTTTCAATCGACGGGTTCGGCGACTTTATCTCGACGATGTGGGCCGCTGGCGAAGACAACGAGATCGAGATACTCGGGCAGGTCGAGTATCCGCATTCGATCGGCATCGTCTACACGGCCACGACGCAGTTTCTCGGCTTTCCGCAATACGGCGACGAAGGGAAGGTGATGGGGCTGGCGCCTTACGGCCTGCCACGCTTCATCGAGCAGTTTCGTGAGATTGTCCGCACGGAAGAGAACGGGCAGTTTCGTTTGAACCTCGACTACTTTCGTCATCACGCGGAAGGTGTCGAGATGACGTGGGACGGCGGCTCGCCCGTCATCGACCGCATCTTTTCCGATCGCTTCGCGGATACGTTTGGACCACCGCGCGCGCCCGGCGCTGCGCTTTCCGATCGCGACCGCGACATCGCCGCCAGCCTGCAGCTTCGCCTGGAAGAGGTTGCGTTTCATGTGTTGAATCATCTGCACGAGCAAACGGGCCTGACCGATCTCGGGCTCGCGGGCGGCGTCGCTTACAACTCGGTGATGAACGGAAAGATACCGTTGAATACACCGTTTCGACGTGTGTTCGTCCAACCGGCCGCGGGCGATAGCGGCACGTCGGTCGGCGTCTGCTACGCGATCGACAAAGGCCGCCAACACATGCTCAGCGCCTACACCGGTCCGGAGTTTTCAAACGAGGAAATCCGCGAAAGGTTAATTAACGCGAACCTGCGCTTCGACACTTACAACGATGAGGAAATAACTCGGAAAGCCGCACACGACATCGCTTCGGGCATGGTGGTCGGCTGGTTTCAGGGCCGGATGGAGTTTGGACCACGCGCGCTGGGTAATCGATCTATCGTCGTCGATCCGCGTCGCGCTGAAATGAAGGACGTCCTCAATGAGCGCATCAAAAAGCGGGAGCCGTTTCGCCCGTTTGCACCGTCGATCCTGGAGGAACGGGTTGGCGACTATTTCGAGCAAACACATCCGTCGCCTACGATGCTGATGGTCTACCAGGTCCGTCGCGAGCGACGCGCCGAGATTCCGGCGGTGACGCACGTGGATGGCTCAGGCCGTTTACAGACTGTCTCGCGGGAATCGAATTCTCGCTATTACCAACTGATCGCCGACTTCGGCGAGCTCACCGGCGTGCCTGTACTGCTTAATACGTCGTTCAATGAAAACGAGCCGATTGTCTGCACCCCGGACCATGCTGTCGATTGCTTTTTGAAAACACGCATGGATGCGCTTTATATTGGGAACCACGCGACGAGAAGACTTTAGCCACAAGAGTTAGCCACAAAGAGGCACAAGAGGCACAAGAGACACAAGAGGGAAAAAGGGAATGAAGAGCTAACTTGGGCATGAAGAGCAGTTACTTGAAAAGTGGTTATTTGGGGCATGAAGAGCAGTTACTTAGGCATGAAGAGGAGTTACCGTTGGGCTGAAACATGTTGTTGCCCGGTATACTGTCTTATGCCTCTTGTGCCTCGTTGTGACTAACTCTTGTGCCTTTTTGTGGCTAACTCTTGTGCCTTTTTGTGGTTAACGATAGCGGGAGATCACGGATGAGGATTTTGGTTACCGGCGGAGCAGGATTCATCGGCTCGCATTTATGCGAACGGCTGATCGGCGAAGGCCAGGAGGTCCTTTGTCTCGATAACTTCTTCACCGGCCGGCGCGTGAATATCTTTCACCTACTCGACAATCCGCGATTTGAGCTCATCCGCCACGACGTCACCGAGCCGATACTTCTCGAGGTGGACCAGATCTACAACCTCGCCTGCCCGGCATCACCCATTCATTACCAGTACAATCCGGTGAAAACGGTCAAAACCAACGTCATGGGCGCTATCAACATGCTCGGTCTCGCGAAGCGCGTTCGCGCGCGGATTCTCCAGGCGTCGACGTCCGAAGTCTACGGCGACCCGCTGATCCACCCGCAAACTGAAGACTACTGGGGTCACGTCAACCCGATCGGCCTGCGCTCCTGTTACGACGAAGGCAAGCGCATCGCCGAGACGTTGATGACTGACTATCACCGCCAGAACAACGTCGACATACGCATCGCGCGCATCTTCAACACCTATGGACCACGAATGCTCGAGGACGACGGCCGCGTCGTCTCCAACTTCATCGTACAGGCCTTGCGCGGCGAGCCATTGACCCTCTATGGCGAAGGCGAGCAGACACGTTCCTTCTGTTACGTCGACGATCTGATCGAGGGTCTTATCCGCTTGATGAACACGGACGGTCTCCACGATCCGATCAATCTCGGGAACCCCGGCGAGTTCACGATCAGACAGTTGGCGGAAGAGGTGATCAAGATCTGCGGCTCGAGCTCCGGTTTCACACACCTGCCGTTGCCCGCAGACGATCCGCGCCAACGCAAACCCGACATCACCAAAGCGCAGACTCTGCTCGGTTGGAACCCGACCATACCCTTGCGCGAGGGATTGGAAAGAACAATTGCCGATTTCAAGGAGAGGGTTACGACAGCTTAATCGCTAGATTCACGGATTGAGATTTCTCCTCCTTAATCAGTGTTTCTACCCTGATGTGGTCGCGACGGCACAACACCTCACCGATCTCGCCACTGAACTCACAGCCCGCGGACATGAAGTAACAGTAATGACCGGCGATCGCGGTTACGACGATCCGACGTTGCGATTTCCGCGCCGCGAGCGATGGAAGAACGTCAAGATCATCCGCATCCGCTCATGGTCGCTCGGGAAAACGAGCAAATGGCGACGGGCGCTGAATTTTGCGAGTTTTCTCACGGCGGGCGCGTTTCGTTTACTCACGTTGGAGCGTTTCGACGTGGTCGTCGCGCTGACGTCGCCACCCCTTATCTCGTTTCTCGCCACGTTGTTCGTGAAGTTAAAAGGCGGTCGCTTCTGTTTTTGGGTAATGGACCTCAACCCGGACGAAGCGATCGCCGCCGGCTGGCTTCGGCAGGATTCAACAGTCGCCCGTCTGCTCGAGTGGATGCTGCGTTACAGCTTGAGGCGCGCTGACAAGACCATGGCACTGGATCGCTTCATGAAGGAGCGACTGGTGGCGAAGGGCGCGGACGCAGATCGAATCGCCGTCGTTTCGCCGTGGTCGCACGACGACACGGTCGCGTATTCACAGGCGGGCAGGGAAGCGTTCCGAGAGCAACACGGACTCACGGACAAGTTCGTCGTGATGTACTCGGGAAACCACAGCCCGTGTCATCCACTCGACTCGTTAATGTCCGCAGCACTCGAACTGAAGAACCGCGACGATATCGTCTTCTGCTTCATCGGCGGCGGCAGCGAACTCGCGAAGGTGCGCGAGTTCAGCGCCCAACACGAACTCTGCAACGTGAAAGTTCTGCCGTACCAACCGCTCGAGGCGCTCTCCAACTCATTATCAGCGGCCGACCTGCACGTGGTCGTCATGGGTGATACGTTCGTCGGCATCGTTCATCCCTGCAAGATCTACAACATCATTTCTATTGGAGCGCCCACGCTCTACCTTGGACCAGAACCCAGTCACGTCACCGATCTTATGGACGGTTATCAACAGGTCTACCCTTCGCGCAACGGCAATGTCGCCGGGCGCATTCTCGAGATTCAGCAGCTGGGACCACGGCTTTTGACGGATGAAATTCAAACAAAGTTTTCAAAACACACTCTGCTGCCCGAATTGATCGGCATTCTCGAAGCAGAACCAGAGTCGGAACGTTACTCCTTCGCGCGAGAGGTAACTCTGCCTTGAAAACCTATTTCGCTCTCTTCCTGATTTCCACTATCGCTTCGCTCGTCACCACACCGCTGATCCGCCGGCTGTGTGAACGACTCAAGCTGCTCGACGTGCCGATCGATGGCCGTCGCATTCATCGCACGGCGATCCCGCGCCTCGGTGGCGTCGCGTTGTATCTCTCATGTCTCTCCGCGCTTTCGTTGCTGCCATTGGTCGACAATCTACTGACGGAAACACTCAGCGGTTTCACCGACGAATTCCTGATGTTGGCAATTCCCGCGACGCTGGTGCTGCTGGTCGGCATTTACGACGATTTGCGTGGCACGAACGCGGTCGTGAAGTTTGCGGCCCTCGGCTTCATCTCGAGTCTCTTCTACGCGATGGGCGGGCGCATCGACGCGTTGTCGATTCCGCTGTTCGGGCCGGTGCAACTACCTGGGCTGTTGTCGTTCGTGATCACGGTCGTTTGGCTCGTCGGGATAACAAACGCGTTCAATCTCATCGACGGCATGGACGGTCTCGCTTCAGGCGCCGCGCTGTTCTCGTCGCTGGTTATTCTCGGCGTGTCAGTTTCTCAAGAACGAACGTTGATGATCGTAGTGTCGCTTGTGCTCTGCGGCGCGCTTGCCGGATTTCTTCGCTACAACTTCAATCCCGCATCGATCTTTCTCGGCGACTCTGGAGCGCTCTTTATCGGTTTCGTTCTGGCGGCGTTGTCCGTGCTCGGAACTCAGAAAGCGACCACGGCAGTCGCGATTGTCGTTCCGATTCTTGCTTTCGGTTTTCCGGTGGTCGACACGACGATGACGATGGCGCGCCGGCTGGTGAGTCGCAAACCGGTGTTCCAGGGAGACAACGAACACATTCATCACATGCTGCTGGCGCGCGGCTGGTCCCAACGCCGGGCGGTGCTTGTGTTGTACGGCGTGTGTGCGTTGTTTGGACTGGCGGCGCTCATTTTTCCCGCAACGGGATCGAAGCTGACCGGTTTCATGCTCTTCGTGATTTCGGTGGCGGTGATCATTGCCGTGGGCCATCTTCGTTATCACGAAGTAGACGAGATCCGGGCGGGTGTGAAACGCACCGTTGCCGATCGAAGATTGAGAGTCGCAAACAACATCCGCGTGCGGCGGGCGGCGCGCGCGTTGTCGAAAGCTTCAGATCTTCACGAGCTGTTCGAAGCAATGCGACACATGCTCGACTTCGGCGAGTTTACTTTCGCCAACGCACTCGTCGGACAACCCGGGCGCGCGGAGACCAACGAACGCGCGTTTGAATCGAGTCTGCAACGCCATCCCAAACATCACCTCGAGTTTCGTAACGGGCGTGTGGCTTGGCAGTGGTCCGCAAATGGAGTGGAGCCCGTCGACGTGTTCCGGTCGCGTTCCGATTGGTGCTTTCGTTTGCCGTTGGTCAAGAACGGCGTCGAGTGGGGCTGGCTGAACTTCTACCACAGTCTCGACGGCGAAACTTTGCTCGTCGATACGAGTTACCTGAGCGATCTTTTCCGGCGCGAGTTTACCGACGCGGTGGCGAGGATTCTCACGCTGCACGAGCTGCCGGTAATGACGACGGCCATCGCCCTGGATGTAACCGCGGAGGAGGTGCGCGACAATTGCGCCGCGTAATCTTCTGGGCGCTGGTTTGTCTGGTTCCGCTGACGGCGATTCCGTATGGAACGTTTGAAGCGTGGTGGAAAGCAGCATTTGTTTGTGCTGTGTTTGGTATTTGTATCGTGGCGATCGTCGAGGGAACGATCAGTGGTTCGACGTACGTTGGACCAGTATCGATCCTGCTGCCGATGCTCGCACTCGCAGGCTTCGCCTTTCTACAAACAGTTCCGCTGGGATCGATTGGAGATCCCGGACGGACTGGAGTGCAGGCGTGGCACGCGATCAGCGCCGACCCATATCAAACACGCTTTTTTGCGCTTCAGATCCTGGCGCTAACGGCCTGCCTGGCCTTGTTGTACCGGTACGCAAATGACGAGAGTCGAATGTGGCTCCTGATCCACGTCGTGATTGCGGTTGCGGTGATGAGTGCGGTGTTCGGGATGCTCAGGCAAACGGCGCAACAAGACGGTGGTTTCCTCTTGCCGCTGCTGAAACAGAACCAGGGCTACGGACAGTTTTTGAATAAAAACCACTTCGCTTACCTGATGGAGATGGCGTTCGGACTCGGGATCGGACTCATCATCACTCGCGGCATCGGTTCGGATCGCATCGTACTTTACGTCGCGCTTCTGTTTCCGATATGGATCGCGCTCGTGTTGTCCAACTCACGCGGGGGGATCCTCGCTATGTTGACGCAGGTCCTGATCGCGACCGTGTGGTTCGTGAGACCACGAGTCGCTTTGAAAGCGGCGTTGCTGGCCGGCATCGTAGCGGCGGTTTTACTGGGCGCGCTGTGGGTCGGTGGCGACCGGTTGGCCAGCAACATCGAGTCAGCGACCACTGATTTCAGCGGCGACAGCACACGCGACGGGGCGAGCAGAAACGAAATCTGGCGCGCAACTCTGAAGATGTTTGCGGCGCATCCAATCGCCGGCGCGGGTTTGGGTGGTTACTGGATCGCCATCACTGCTTTTCACGATGCGTCCGGAAGTCTCACGCCCCAGGAGGCACACAATGAATATCTCGAACTGTTGTCGAGCGGAGGATTGATTGGTTTGGCGATTGGTGTGTGGTTTGCAGTAATGGTCGTTCGCAGAGTGCGCGAGAAACTAATCTACGATTACGGACGTGTTCGCGCAATTCGTCTTGCCGCGATTCTCGCGATCGCGGGCGTTGTGGTCCATAGCCTCGTCGATTTTGGTCTGCACATGATGAGCAACGCGTTGATTTTCATCGTGTTGATTGCGATCGCGACGGCTTCAGTGAATAAGAAAGTTATTGACCCGGGAGTGCAACATCAGTAGACTTCGGCCCAATGGAAGGGCGATTTCAGTCGCTGTGTTGTTTCTCTCGAGAAGGGATGTTTAGATGAACCTGAAACGACGTAATGGTCCCAGAGCAATTGCGGCGTTACTACTTTTCCTGATTGCACAGATTGGTCTTCAAGTCGGACTTGCTGAACCAACTGTTCCGAACACAACGACACCCATCCCACTTCAGGCAGCCGGCAGATTAACTACCAGCAACAACCAGGCGATCCAGGTCAACGGTTTGAGTGCGTCAACCGGCGCGTCGATTCTCAGCGGAGCGACACTCGAGACAGGCGCCGATCAATCGGCGACGGTCAATCTTGGATCCCTCGGCACCGTCGAGATCGGACCAAACACAAAAGTCATGCTGACGTTTGACGAACAGGGTTCGATCAAAGCGCTCGTCATGTTCGGCTGTGTCAAGGTGTCGGCTCGAGCAAACGCCACCGGCGAGATCGCGACCGACCAGGGCAGTGTTGGCAAAACTGATCCTGCTTCCGGCGGCGATCTGGAGGTTCGTTACCAGCCCGGTACAACGCCCGCCGTTGGCCAGGGCGTCTGCGGTAAGCCCGCCGGCGGGCCAGGCGACACGTCAGGCACACCAGGAGAAGGCGGCGGCCTGTTTGGACTCGGTGTCCCGGCGACTATCGCTATAGTTAGTGCCGGCACCGCCGCGGGAATTACACCGCTGTTTTTCCAGGACAATCCCAGCGGTCCTTCGAACTAATCCCGAATAACAACAGTCCGTGTTACTGCGAAGCGTAGTTGCACTCGTGGCGATCGTGTGTTGTCTGCTGCTAATGCAGTCCGCCGCACGATTCGGTTTCGCGAGACTTCTCGGTAAGTATGCAGTCGCAGCGAACTCGATTGCCGCCGCGGATCAGGCAGTGGCGCTCGCTCCCGTCGACGCCGAAGTTCATCGCGCGCGTGCGCGAGTTCTGAATCGGTTGCAACTGCCGGGCGAGGCACGAAGAAGTTTCGAGATCGCATCGAGTCTGCGATATCGAGACGACTATCTGTGGCTCGAACTCGGCAGCACCCGAGACGAACTCGGCGACCCAGCGGCAGCGTTGACAGCGTTCGATCAAGCCGTGCGTTGGGCGCCTCACTACTCGCACACACTTTGGCAACGCGGCAATCTGAAGTTGCGCATGGGTCAATATGCAGAGGCGTTCGACGACCTGCGTGCGGCCGCTGCAAGCAAGACGACTCTAACGCCGAATCTCATCGATCTCGCGTGGGGCCTTTCGCGCGGTGATGCAAAAACTGTCGAACAATTGGTTCAAGTCAACAACGACCATGCGCGACTGGCGTTCGCACAGTTCCTGGCCAAGAAAGGGAAGGGCAAAGAGTGCGTCGAGCAGGTCCGTTTGCTCGGCGCACCGCTTTCCGACGAGAATAGACTCGAGCTTGTGCAGCAACTGATCGCGGCGAAAGCCTTTCGCCCGGCGTTTGATCTGTGGCGTGCAGACAACGTGTTGACACCGCCTGTCATACTTGACGGTGGATTCGAGGAACTGCCTCGCAACCCGTTTGTCGATCGAGGATTCGGCTGGTACATCGTTGCGAAGACTGAACCTGCCGTCGCGTCGGACGAAGGAGAGAGGCTAAGCGGCGGGAAGAGTCTCCGAATCAGTTTCAATACGGGTGAATGGAAAGCGACGACAGGTGATGTGATCTTTCAGAGGGTCGTTGTTGAGCCGCAAAGACGTTATCGCATCAGGTTCGGTGTCAAGACGAAGGAGATCGTTACCGGATGGCCGCCGATGGTCGTGATCACCGATGCCGCCGCCAATCAACGATTGGGACAGTCGCAACCGTTTCCGATGCCCTCGAGCGATTGGCAAACGATGAGTTTTGAGTTTTCAACCACGTCGTCAACGGAAGCGGTTGCACTGGAATTGACGCGAGTTGAAGGTACGTGTAATCAATGTCCCATCTTCGGCGCGTTCTGGCTTGATGATTTTGTGATCGAAGATGTCACGTCCGTTAATCCTCAGCGTTGAGACTGCTACTTTGGCGGGCAGTGTGGCGATCGCTCGCGGCGACGAGATACTCGGTGTCGTCAGTGGCGATGCTGGTGTTTCGCACTCGAATACCTTGCTCGGCGACATCGATCAGCTGTTAACGCAAACACAACTCGCACTGCGCGAGATCGATCTGTTCGCGGTCGCTACCGGTCCGGGAAGTTTTACCGGGCTTCGCATCGGCATCGCGACGATCAAAGCGCTGTCGGCGACGCTGGATCGGCCGGTAGCAGGCGTCCCGACGCTGGAGGCGGTGGCGCTTTCAGGCGGCGTGTCCGACGCATCAGTGGCGTTGTTGCCCGCGGGACGCGGCGAAGTGTTCACGCAGTTGTTTTCCGTCTCGGCGCCCGATGCGGTCCAAGCGCGTGACGAAGCTGCACACATTCCACCAGCGCAACTGTTCGAACGATATGGTCAGCTCGAGAACGTAATGTGGTGCGGCGAAGGCGCAATCGTGAATCGTGAATTAATCGAAAGCCGGGCGGCGGGTGGAAATTGGAAGATCGCCGCGCAAACCGGAGGGCTTGCCGTGCACGTCGCTAAGCTTGCGCTGGCCCAATTCAAACGCGACCAGGTCGACAACCCATTCGCGCTTCGCGCAATCTATGTCCGTCCCGCGGACGCCCAGTTAAAAGCATGATCGCACCTGCTCCCGACGAGATCCTCATCACGCGCATGACCGAGCACGACCTGCTCGAAGTCGTCGAGATAGAGGAACAGTCGGGTCTGAGTCGCTGGGGATGGGCAGCCTATTACGCAGAACTCCAGGGGACGAACCGCGATTTGATGCTGATCGCGCGCGTCGCCAAGGCGCCCATTATCGAACACCAGCGCATCGCCGGTTACATCGTCGCGCGCGAATCCGCGGGAGAACTCCACATCAACAACGTCGCTGTCCGCGATCAGTATCGTCGCCGAGGCATCGGCAGTGCCTTGCTTGGTCGCATCATGGAAACCGCCCGACGACTCAAGGTCAAGGTGGCCTTTCTCGAAGTGCGCAGCGGAAACGACGCTGCCCGGGCGCTTTACGAAAGGACCGGTTTTCGGGCCATTGCCCGCCGACCCAACTACTATTCCGATCCGCGGGAAGACGCAGTGGTCATGAGTCTAGCGCTTGCCGAACAGTAATATTCCCGCAGTTTCCACGGCCATTCAACTGCACCTGATCAAGGATGGATTACCCGCTTGATTTGGCTTAGTGGTTGGGCTACCATTTTTGCCGTGCGAGACAACCCAACTGGAGGCTCCAGGCCGGTCCTCCAAAACATCCTGCCCACTCCCATCCGTCTGAAAGGAGACATGCACGAACATGGACATCGCAACCACGGATAGTCTGAAAGAAGAGTTGATAAACCG
>CBFGMX010000078.1:0-23315 GCA_965649955.1 uncultured bacterium | reverse complement strand
TGCGTAATCTGTGCGCCGGAATGCTTCAATTCCTCAATATCTCCAACATCGCGCTGATCGACGAGCTTCAGGTTGAGTTTGAACCTGGTCTCAATCTGCTTACCGGTGAGACTGGATCGGGCAAGTCGATCATTGTCGACGCGCTTGGCGTTTTGATTGGCGGGCGGTTTACGAGCGACCTGCTGAAGTCGGGCGCCGAGCGTGGATCGATTGAAGGCCTGTTCACCGTTGGTCCAAATCCTGATCTCGCACGACTGCTCGAGAACGCGGGTGTAGACGCTGCTTCGTCTGAACTCATAATTCGCCGTGAGCTTTCAGCGACGGGCCGCAACAAGATCTTCATTAACAATCAACTGGCGACGCATTCGCTCCTGCGCGAGTTGCGCGAGTTTCTGGTCGACATTCACGGTCAGGGCGATCAGCAAACACTTTTCAATCCTCATACTCATCTGGAGTTGCTCGACTCTTTTGCTATCGGCAATGGTCTGCGTGACGAGGTGGCTGAAGCACATCGTCTTTGGACGTCCCTGCAACGCGAACTCGATGCGTTGCGACGAGATGATTCGGAGAAGTTTCAGTTGGTCGATACGCTGAAGTTTCAGATTGACGAGCTGGAACGTGCGCAGTTGGTGATGGGCGAAGATGAGCGTCTTGAAGAGGAGCGCCGGCGGCTTGCGAATGTGGAGAAGTTGACTGCGTTGTGTCAGTCGAGTTACGGGCGCATCTACGAGGATGACGACGCAGCGCTGGCGCGCATCCGCCTGAGCTTGAAAGATGTGACTGAGCTGGCGGAGTACGAATCGAG
Source organism: uncultured bacterium (assembly GCA_965649955.1). Classification (GTDB taxonomy): domain Bacteria; phylum Acidobacteriota; class Blastocatellia; order Pyrinomonadales; family Pyrinomonadaceae; genus PSRF01. The sequence goes on along the minus strand of CBFGMX010000078.1, from coordinate 22,510 downwards.
TTTTCGTGAGTATCTCGAGGGATTGGAAAGCGCGCGTGCGGTTTTGGAAGATCTCTCGTTCTCGTTAAGGGATTTCGCGGACAAGTTGGAGTTTTCGCCGGTGCGTCTGGCGGAGGTTGAAGATCGGCTAGCGGAGCTTTCGCGGCTGAAGCGCAAATACGGTGGATCGATTCAGACCGCACTCGAACACCTGGCGCGTTCCGAAGATCGTTTGCGGCAGATCGAGACCTCTGATGAACGTGAGCAGCAGTTAAGCGCAGAAGTCGAAGCGGCACGCAGTCGCTTTCTCGATCGTGCCGGGAAGTTGCACCGCGAGCGCGTCAGGGCAGCTAAGAAATTCGAGCGCGCTGTCGAAAACTGTATCGCGGAGTTGGCGATGGACCATGCCCGCTTCCAGGTGCAGATTTCTGATCTGAGTAATTCTGCCGGCCCGAAGGGCATTGATCAAATTGAGTTCTTTTTTTCAGCAAACGCCGGCGAAGATCTCAAACCGCTCGCGCGCGTCGCCTCGGGTGGTGAAGCATCGCGTCTGATGCTGGTGCTGAAAACCGTGGCGAACGCAACCGAGTTTCCACGCACGATCGTCTTCGACGAGATCGACTCCGGCATTGGCGGCCGCGTCAGCGAAGCGGTCGGCATCAAACTCCGCAAACTCGCCGAAACAAACCAGGTACTCTGCGTGACGCATCAACCGCAAATCGCCCGCTTTGCCGATAGCCATCTCGCGGTCCAAAAAGCCGTCGTCGACGGCCGCACGCAAGTCGACATTTCAAAACTCAACCGCTCGGGCCGCATCGAAGAACTCGCCCGCATGCTGACCGGCGCCGAAATCACCGACGCCGCCCGCCGCCACGCGCGTGAGTTATTAAAGGGTCCGATCTAAAATCTTCTTCATCTAAATCCGTTCTTATCCGTGTTACCACGTACATGAGCACAGAACCAAACAAAGTCATCTACTCGATGGTCGGCGTCAGCAAGTTTTACGATAAGAAGCCGGTCCTCAAGGACATCTATCTCTCCTACTTCTACGGCGCGAAGATTGGTGTTATCGGTTTGAATGGGTCCGGCAAGTCGTCGTTGCTGCGCATACTCGCAGGCGCTGATAAGGACTTCAATGGTGAGACTGTGATATCGCCCGGGTTCACGATTGGATATCTCGAACAGGAGCCGTTGCTCGACGACGCCCGCACGGTGCGCGAGGTCGTTGAAGAAGCCGTGCAGGAAACAGTCAATCTGTTAAAAGAGTTCGACGAGATTAACGCCAAGTTCGGCGAAGAAATGACCGACGACGAAATGTCAGCCCTGCTCGAACGCCAGGGCGAGGTCCAGGAAAAACTCGACGCGCAGGACGCCTGGGACCTCGACTCGCGTCTCGAAATGGCGATGGACGCACTGCGCTGCCCACCACCCGAAACGCCGGTGAAAGTCCTTTCAGGCGGCGAGCGTCGACGCGTCGCACTATGCCGCCTGCTCCTGCAAAAACCCGACATCCTGCTGCTTGACGAACCGACAAACCACCTCGACGCCGAGTCAGTCGCGTGGCTCGAACACCACTTGCAGAGTTACGCCGGAACGATCATCGCCGTCACACACGATCGCTATTTTCTCGACAACGTCGCCGGCTGGATTCTCGAACTCGATCGCGGACACGGCATTCCCTGGAAGGGAAACTACACTTCGTGGCTCGAACAGAAACAGGAACGCTTGCGCCGCGAAGAAAAATCCGAAAGTGAGCGTCAGAAAACCCTGCAACGCGAACTCGAGTGGATTCGCATGTCACCGAAAGCCCGGCACGCGAAAGGCAAAGCCAGAATCAACTCCTACGAAGACCTGCTGCGCCAGGAAACGGAGAAACGTCGCGAAGATCTCGAGATTCACATTCCACCCGGACCACGCCTCGGCAACGTCGTGATCGAAGCCGATCACGTGAGCAAAGGTTATGGACAAAACCTGCTGGTGGAAGACATGACGTTCGCCCTTCCTCCGGGCGGCATCGTCGGCGTAATTGGTCCAAACGGCGCGGGCAAGACGACGTTGTTCCGCATGATCACGGGGCAGGAAGAACCCGACGAAGGCACGATTCGAAAAGGCGAGACAGTCGTGCTCGCTTACGTCGATCAGAGCCGCACCCTCGACAGCCAGAAATCGATTTGGGAAGAGATCTCCGGCGGCGAAGAGACGTTGAAACTCGGCAACCGCGAGGTCAATTCGCGCGCCTACGTTGCGCGCTTTAATTTCTCGGGCTCGGACCAGCAGAAGAAGGTCGGCATGCTCTCAGGCGGCGAACGCAATCGCGTTCACCTGGCGAAGATGTTGAGGGAAGGCGCCAATGTTTTGCTGCTCGACGAACCGACAAACGATCTCGACGTCAACACGTTGCGCGCGCTCGAAGAAGCACTCGAGAACTTCGCGGGCTGCGCTGTCGTGATTTCTCACGATCGCTGGTTTCTCGATCGAATCGCCACGCACATTCTCGCGTTCGAAGGCGACAGCAAAGTCTTCTGGTTCGAAGGCAACTACTCGGATTACGAGGAAGACAAGAAGGCCCGCTTAGGTCCAGCCGCGGAAATACCGCATCGCATTAAATACCGCCAACTTACGAGGTAATACAGATGAAACCCGTAACACGGATGAAAACTTCGCTTTGCCTGATTACAATTCTCGTTCTCGCAGTTTCAGTGATTTCAGCGCAGGACGACCCTGGTTCCATTAGAAACTTCGTGCGCGTCAACGAGCAGTTCTGCACCGGCGGACAGCCTCGCATGGAGCACCTCGAAAAACTAAAATCAGAAGGCGTAAAGGCAATCATCAATCTGCGCCGTCCAACGGAACACCGTGCCGAGGAAGAGGAAGCAAAGGCAAAAGAACTCGGCCTCCGCTACTTCAACATTCCCGTAGCTACCGGCGATCCAAAAGACGAACAGGCGGACGAGTTTTTAAAGATCACGGACGATCCGGCAAACCGGCCTGCCTTCATTCACTGCACCGCGGCAGTTCGTGTCGGTGCCTTCTGGATGATTCGCCGAGTCTTGCGTGATGGATGGAAGATCGAAGACGCGGAAGCGGAAGCGCAAAAGATCGGACTGCGCGAACATCCCCAGCTAAACGAGTTTGCGCGCAAGTACATCGAGAAGCACCAGAAGAAAGCCGCGGCCTCTGGTCTTCCTGCCGCTGCGTCTGGTCTTCCTTCGGATCCGATGAAGTTTGGCGTGTTCACCGCGCAATTCAACCCCGGCGGCACGTACACGCTCTCAGGCGTTGGCTGGCCCAAGATGGATGGCACGTGGAAGAAGAGCGGAGAAGAAGTTGAACTGGCAATGAGTGGTGGGCCGGGCGGTTGCGATCGCGCAGGCAAGTATCGCGTTAATGTTGACGGTAAAACTATGTCGTTCGGCCTGATATCCGACGACTGCAGGCTGCGCAAGATGGTTCTCGATCGAAGCGCGTGGCGGCCTGCAACCGACACGGTTGTTATCGCGCCGCGAGAGATCAAGCTCACTGCCGGCGAGCGCCCGTCGTCACGGTTGAAACCGGCGCCGGTGAAAGGAAGCTGGCCCTCATTTCGTGGACCACACGCCTCGGGCGTTGCCGACGGACAAAACCTGCCGGATCAGTGGAACGGCAAGACCGGCGAAAACATTCTCTGGCATACGAAGATTCCGGGACTCGCCCATTCGAGCCCAATTGTTTGGGGCAAACGCGTGTTTGTTACCAGCGCGGTTAGCAGCGATCCGAAAGCAACGTTCAGACCAGGGCTCTACGGCGACGGCGATGCCTCGAAGGATCAGTCGCAGCATCGCTGGATGCTCTATGCACTCGACAAGCAGACCGGCAAGATCGTTTGGGAACGCGTCGCGTACCAGGGTGAGCCACGGGAGAAACGTCACATCAAAGCAACCTACGCGAATTCAACTCCCGCGACCGATGGAAGAATCGTGGTCGCGTGGTTCGGGTCGCAAGGTCTGTATGCCTACGACGTGAACGGGCGTTTTCTTTGGAAAGTAGATCTCGGACGACTCGACGCAGGCGCCTACGACATTCCAACGTACGAATGGGGCACGGCAAGTTCGCCCATCATCTGGAAAGACCTCGTGATCGTTCAGTGTGACACGCAGGCCGATTCATTCATCATCGCGTTCAACGCCAACACCGGCAAGACGGTTTGGAAAACGGATCGTGATGAGATCCCTTCGTGGGGTTCGCCCACCGTTGTCTCGACTGCGAAGGGTGACGAGCTTGTAACCAACGCGTCGAACTTTATTCGGGGATACGATCCACGTACCGGAAAAGAACTGTGGCGACTCGGCCGCAGTTCGAAGATCACTGCGCCGACGCCGATCTTCGCCGACGACGTGCTCGTCGTCGCGAGTGGACGTGGACCGGAGCGTCCGATCTTCGTCGTGAAAGCCGGCGCGCGTGGTGATCTGACACTGCCGGACGGGAAGACAAGTAGCGACGCGGTGATTTGGAGTCGCACGGGTCGCGGTTCCTACATGCCGACGCCGTTGATTTACAACGGCATTCTCTACGTGCTTTCGAACAATGGAACGTTCGACGCTTACGATTTAAAGAAAGGGGACGAACTGTATCGCCAGCGACTGCCGGTGATCGGCAGCGGCTACAGCGCGTCGCCTGTGGCTGCTGACGGGAAGATTTATCTCTCGAATGAAGATGGCGAGATCATCGTGGTGGCCGCCGGTCAAAAGTTCTCCCATATCGCGACAAACACGATGGGAGAACTGTTGATGGCCACACCGGCGCTGTCTGATGGCGTGATGTATGTGCGTTCAGCCGAAAGCCTGTTCGCTGTCGGCAAGAAGAAGTGACGGCGGATCCGTGTTACGGCTGCACCTGAATGTTGCCGCCGCCGTGTTTGATATCGACGAAAGAGTACGACGAGAGCGGAAAACTCTGGCAGCCGATCACCTTGCTCTGATTTGACGGCACGCCTACGTCGTCGGGACGCTCGGCGTCCGTCGCGATCCACGTGAGGGTAGCGCCGTTATCATCATCGCGTTCGGCGTCTTTCGGTACCCAGTTTTGCGTCACGTTTTGGTAGATGCCCCACGTGAGCTTGTCGGCGGTTGGAATGTTCACGCCTTCGCCGTTGTCCTCGACTACAAGCAACACTCTTTGTCCGATCGCCGCAGCGATGTTCGATTGGGAAATGACGCCGCCCATCACGGCGCGATTCCCTGTTATCTGCAAACAGTCGAACGTTGCCGTTACCACTGCACCAGTGCCTCCGATGGCGCTTGGATCGTCGGGATCAGGAACAGACACTGCCGCGGGATCGCTGAAGGTCATTTCGCCGACGGTGCGTCCGTTGTTTTGAATGCGGGCGTGGAATTCAAGGTTTCTGATTTGTCCGTCTTCCAGCGAAAACTGAAACTTACCGCTGGCTGATGGTCCATCTTCGGATGCGAGCGTCAAGGCTGGGAGAACAAGACTCACAAGCAGCAGTGCGGCGACGAAAGCGCATACGATGCTCTTCATGGGAGGGACTCCTTTTTCTGGGCCTAAGTGGAAGGCTTATAGCCGCTTCGGACCAGCAATGTCAATCGCGACCGTTGATTTTGATCCGTGTTAACCTATCGCTGATGTTTCAAGGAATAACGGGCACCCTCGCCACACTAATTACCTTCATTATCGTCGCCACTGCCTCGACACAGGGCGGCAGTATCAAAGGGAAAATCGTTGCCGACATTCCGGACCAACGAAGAGCGCTGCCGGGAGTGATCGTGCATCTCAGCGGTGAGAGACTGGGAGACAGAAAGCTCGAAACGGTCACGGACTTTGAAGGCGCCTACAGTTTCACCGGCCTCATAGCGGGCGAGTACGTGATCTCCGTCGAATTTCAGGGCTTCAGGAAATACGAACAAAAAATCAGCATCCAGATAGACGCCACTGTCGAACACGATGCCCTGCTGCAACCTCTACCCCTAAGCGAAACAGTCACCGTCACCGACGATCGAACTGAAGCCAACAGAACGGAATCGACAACTCCTTCCGTCATCACCCAGCAAGCACTGCGTGACGCACCACTGATCGATCAGAAGTTTCAGGACGCGTTGCCTTTGTTGCCGGGAGTCGTTCGTGGTCCCGACGGAAACCTGAACATCAAAGGCACGCGACCGAGTCAGAGCGGAATCCTGGTTTCGAGTTTGAACGTCACAGATCCATGGACCGGCACGCCCGCAATCGAGCTACCACTCGAAGCCGTCGAAACAGTTCAGGTGCACTCGAATCCATACTCGGCCGAGTACGGCAAATTCACCGGCGCGGTGACGACGATCGAAACACGCTCCGGAAGCAACGACTTGCGCTACCTCGTCACCGGCGTCCTGCCGCGCCCGCGCTGGCGCGACGGGACGATCTTCGGAATCGGCGCGGTAACGCCGCGAATCGCAGTTGGTGGTCCAATCAGGAAAGACAAACTCTTTTTCTTCCAGAGCCTCGAGTACCGCTTCGTGCGTACGAACGTCCCGAGTCTTGAAGCACTCGAAGAACGCCAGCGCGACATCCAGCGCGAAAGCTTCGATTCTTTCTCGCGTCTCGATTACGTCATCAACTCAAACAATCGTTTAACCGCGAGTTTTTCCATCTTTCCTCAAAAGCAGGAGTTCTTCAATCTCAACACCTTCAACCCGTCAGACACGACGGCGAACTTCCATCAACGCGGCTGGTTTCTCGCGTTCAACGAACAGGCGACATTCAAATCAGGCGGACTGCTGCAATCCAGTTTCAGTGTCAAACAGTTTGACGGCGACATCTTCGGCAACAGCGGCGCGCCTTACCAGATCACCCCCGAACGAAACTTTGGCGGCTGGTTCGACCGGCAACACCGCGAAAGCCGACGCTACGAACTGCTCGAGATCTACAACTTTGCGCCGCTGAGCTGGCAGGGCTCACACTCCTTCAAAGCGGGCGTCAATTACAGTTACACCACCTTTACCGGAAGCGATCGCAGTGCGCCGGTCAGCATCATGCGCGCGGACGGAACGACGTATCAGCAGATCAACTTCGCCGGTCCCGGCGATCTCGACCGCCATCAACATGAGATCTCAGCGTTCCTGCAGAACAAATGGCTTGTGAACACGCGCGTCGTGTTCGATCTCGGCCTGCGTTACGACCGCGATCTCATCGGCGCGAAAAACAACTTCGCTCCGCGTCTTGGCCTTGTGCTCGTCCCCGCGTCCAATGGCCGGACCGTCGTGCGCGGCGGCATAGGCCTGTTCTACGACAAGATCCCGCTCAACGTCGGTTCGTTCGAACAGTACCAGGACTTCGTCGTCACTACTTTTGCTGGAGACGGTACAACGATCGTCGATGGTCCACGGTTGTTCCTGAACACCGCGCCGTCCGATTTGAAGAATCCTTACAGTCTCGCGTGGAACGCCCAGGTGGATCATGAATTGAATCCACGACTGCTGCTTCGGCTGGGTTACGAAGAACGCAGCACGCGCCGGGATTTCGTCCTCGAACCGGTCGCTGACGGGGCGGGCTTGAACACCGGAAGGCTGTTACTGTTAAACTCTGGACGGTCACGCTATCGAGAGTTGCAGGCCGTCGCCCGTTTCCGGTTTCAGGAAGGTCGCAACATCTTCCTTTCCTACGTCCGGTCACAGGCGCGCGGCAACCTGAACGACTTCAACCACTATTTCGGTAACCTGAAGCAAGCGGTTATTCGTCCGGACGAGTACGCCAAGCAGCCTTTCGATGCTCCCAACCGGATGCTCTTTTGGGGTGAGTTTGCACTGCCGTTTGACGTGGTTGCGACACCGGTGGTCGACTGGCGCACCGGTTTTCCGTTCTCATTGATAAACGAGCAGCAGGACTTCGTCGGGCCACGCAACGAAGGCGGCCGCTTTCCTTCGCTATTAACGCTCGACTTGCTCGTCACTAAAGGACTCACGATTCCCTTTCGCGGCAAGAAGTATCGCGGGCGCGCCGGCATGACAATCTTCAACATCACGAACCACTGGAACCCGCGCGACGTCCAGAACAACCTCGATAGCCGGCAATTCGGAACGTTCTTCAACAGCCCGGGTCTGAGCGTCCGATTGAAGTTTGAATTCGTAAAATACTAGATCCGGTAATTCGTTTTCTGAGGACCTTCGCCATGACGAAAAACCTGTTAGCCTTCACCCTCTGTGTCCTGGTCTGTGCGTCTACGGCCTTCGCGAAAGACGACATCACGAAAGAACTAATCACTTCAAACGGAAAGACGCGCGCGTATTACCTCTACGTGCCGTCAACTATGAAGGGCCCTGCGCCGTTGATCGTCATGCTGCACGGCTCAAACCGCACCGGCGTGACGCTGGTTGAAAAGTGGAAAGACTACGCGAAGAAAGAAGGCATCATCATCGCCGGGCCCGACGCCACGAACCTCCGCGGTTGGGCATCGCCGCAGGATGGTCCAGACTACTTGCACGAACTGGTCGAGGAGCTCAAATCGAAGCACCCGATCAACCCGCGCCGGGTGTATCTTTTCGGGCATTCGGCGGGAGCGTCGTTTTCACTGCACATGGGCCTGATGGAGTCGCAATACTTCGCCGCTGTGGCCATTCATGCCGGCGCTTTACGCGACCAGGACATGCCCGTCATCGAGCTGGCGAAACGAAAGATACCGATCTCGATGCAAATCGGCGACAGCGATCCGCTGGTACCACTCAAGCTTGTCCAGGCCACGCGCGATGCGTTGAAAGAAGCCGGTTTCACGGTCGACCTGATCGAGATTGAGAACCACGATCATTGGTATTACGACAAAGCATCGAAGTTCAACCAAACCGCGTGGGAGTTTTTGAAGAAATACGAGCTCGACAGCGATCCGCAGTATCAGAAATACAAGTGGAACTAGATTCGTCTAATGCGTGTAAACATAGGAGTCCCGCATGACTAAACTTCTCGCCTCGATCTTCATTCTGGTCCTGCTGCTCCACGGTCCTCTTCCTGTTAATGATCACAAAGCGCAAGTCGTCAAAGACATCGGCGGCATGTCAAAACAAGCGCAGGTGATGGTCGATATGGTCTTCAGCTTTGCCGAGCTGGGCTTTCAGGAGGTCGAGACGTCGAAGTATTTAACGGGTGTGCTCGAGAAGGAAGGTTTCAGGATTGAACGCGGCATCGCGGGGATTCCCACCGCTTGGATCGCGACGTACGGTTCGGGTAAACCGGTCATCGCGCTTGGTTCAGACATCGATTGCATTCCGCAGGCGTCGCAGAAACCCGGCGTCGCGTATCACGATCCGCTGATCGATGGCGCGCCGGGACACGGCGAAGGCCACAACTCAGGCGTGCCGCTGAACATTCTCGCCGCGATCGCCGTCAAACGTCAGATGGAGCGCGCCAAACTTCCGGGCACGATCAAGGTCTGGCCCGGAGTTGCGGAAGAACTCGTTGCCGGCAAAGCGTATTTCGTGCGCGCGGGAGTTTTCAAAGACGTCGATGTCGTGATCTTCACGCACGTCGGCAATAACCTGAGCACTTCGTGGGGCCAGTCGTCGGCCACCGGACTGGTATCGGTCGAATACACGTTCAAAGGCGAGAGCGCGCATTCGGCGGGCGCGCCATGGCAGGGACGCAGCGCCCTCGACGCGGTCGAGTTGATGGACATCGGCTGGAATTTCCGCCGCGAACATCTCCGCCTCCAGCAACGTTCGCATTACGTGATCACCAACGGCGGCGATCAGCCGAATGTGGTCCCGCGGCTGGCGAGCGCCTGGTATTACTTCCGCGAACTCGATTACGAACACATCAAACGAATGCGCGAAATCGGAGACCAGATCGCGCAGGGTGCGGCGATGATGACCGACACGACGGTAACTTCGCGTGTGTTGGGTTCCGCGTGGCCGCAACACTTCAACCGGCCCGTCGCCGAGGCAGCGTACGAAAACATCAAGCAGGTCGGGCTGCCACAGTGGAGCGAAGACGATCAGAAGCTGGCGCACGCGTTGCAAAAAGAGTTGAAGTCACGCGAGCAAGGGCTGGCAACGCAACTGGACGATCTTTCCGGTCCGGTTCCCGACGAGCAGCGAAACCGCGGCGGTTCTGACGACATCGGCGACGTATCGTGGAACGTCCCGACCATCACCATTCGTTACCCGTCGAACATTCCGGGGCTGCCGGGTCACAACTGGGCCAACGCTGTCACGATGGCCACGCCGATTGCTCACAAAGGTGTGGTTGCGGGCGCGAAGGTCGTCGGCATGACCATGATCGATCTGTTGACGAGACCGGAGCTGGTGGACCAGGCGTGGAAATACTTCCGCGAGGTGCAAACGAAAGACACCAAGTATCAGCCGTTGATCTCGCCTGACGACAAGCCTGCGACGTACCTGAACAAGCGGATCATGGACAGTTATCGCGAACAGATGCGCAAGTATTATTACGATCCATCGAAATACGATACTTACCTCGAACAATTGGGGATCAAGTATCCGACGACGCGATAGAGGAGCCGGCAATGGGAGAACTGAAGACTAAACCGACTAACGCAAGCGTCGAGAAGTTTCTCAACCAGATTTCGGACGAAACACGCCGCGAAGACTGTTTCAAGATCGCGAAGATGATGGAACAGATCACGGGCGAGGAGCCGAAGATGTGGGGTGCGAGCCTTGTCGGGTTTGGCAGTTATCACTACAAGTATGCGAGTGGACAGGAAGGCGACTGGCCGCTGACTGCCTTCGCGCCCCGCAAACAGGACCTGACGCTTTACATCATGCCCGGCTTCGCCGAATACGGCGATCTAATGAAACAGTTGGGTAAACATCGAACCGGGCGCTCGTGTCTGTACATCAAACGTCTTTCGGACGTTCACGTCCCGACGTTGAAGAAGCTGATTCGCGAGTCGGCCAGGTCGATGAAGAAGATGACGAAGAAAAAAGCCACCTGATTAACGGCGAATCCGCAGGTGGGTCAATCTCAACCTGACCGATCCAGGGGGAATTTATGCTTAAGCAGGCTAAACGAATCGGACTGGGCCTCGCCAAAACAGCCGGAGTATTTTCATTCGTTCAGCGCAGTGGTTGGCGACAATCACGGCTTTTGATTCTTGGCTATCACGGTATTGCCCTCGACGACGAGAATCAATGGAATGCGCCGCTGTTCATGCGACAGGACTTTTTCCGAGAGCGGCTGCGAATCATCAAAAAGTCGGGATGCACAGTCGTCGCTCTCGATGAAGGCCTTCGGCGTCTGTCGGGCGGTGATCTACCGCCCAAAAGCGTGGCCTTAACATTCGACGACGGCAGTTACGATTTTTACAAACAGGCGTATCCAATTCTCAAAGAGTTCGACGTGCCGGTCACGCTCTATCTGACTACTTTCTATTCCTATTACAACCGGCCAGTTTTCAGGCCAACGGTTTCGTACCTGCTTTGGAAGGGACAAACCTCGACGCTCAATCTCAAGAGTTTGACCGGCGAGGACGTGCAGTTGAATTTGGCCAACAAAGCAGAGCGAGATAAAGCCTTTGAGCGGATAATTGATTTCGCGATCAAGAATAAGCTGTCAGCGGAGGAGAAGGACGCTCTGAACATCAAACTCGCGAACGAGTTGCACGTTAACTACGACCATCTACTGCACAAACGGATCTTGCATATCATGACGCCTGACGAGGTGAGCCGGTTGGCAGCCGATGGTGTGGATTTTCAATTGCACACCCATCGTCACCGAACGCCGACCGTCCGTGAGCTATTCACGCGCGAGATCAGAGACAACCGGGAAAGCATCGAATCCATGACCGGCTCTTCTCCCACACACTTCTGTTACCCTGCGGGCGTCTCAAGCGACACCTTTGTCCCGTGGCTCGAGGAGATGGGCGTCGAGTCGGCAACCACTTGCGAACCCGCCCTGGCGACTCGCGACTCACACCCGTACTTTATTCCGCGATTGGTCGACAACTCGAACTTGTCGCCGGTGGAGTTTGAAGGCTGGCTGTCGGGAGTGTCAGCAGTTCTGCCACAGAGAGGGCGAGGTTAAGCATCTGGTGGCGCGGTAAACTCGGGCGGCGCATTGGTCCATCGTTTGGTCTTTCCACCAATTGTCCGCGCGAAGAAGCTGAAACGGTACTCGAATCCGACTTTCTCAATCACATGTCGCGAGGGACCGTTGTCGGCGAGCACCCCGATAAAAATGTGTTTCGTTCCGGGAATGAGAGCGGCATCGTGCAGCATCTGCCGGAGTGAATGTTGATACAGTCCTTTTCCCCGGGCGGCCGGGTGAGTATAAAAATCGGCGAGCACGGCTGATTCCGGTGGCAGGTAGAAGTCGTGTCCGACTTCAGAGATGTGCGACTTTTGCTGCCGCTCGATCAACCAGCCGTAGTGGACCAGCCGTCCGTCTTCGACCCGCGTGTACACGTGGTTTCCATTCTCCAGACCTTTCAACACCCTTTTCAGGAACACACTGAAACGCATCTGCCAGGCTTCGGCGGGTTGGTAGGCCAACAGGTCGGGAAGAAAATCTCGTTTCATTAGCTGCGGCACCTCCAGTTCGCGCGCCAGTTCGACGTCGTAGCTGTAGATCCGCATCTCCAGTGTTTGCCATAGACGTTGACGACCCACCTTCAAGATCTTTGGCGGCAACGTGCTGACTTTCGTAAGTCTCAAACGATGATTGATTAGCGCGGCCGCGTCTCTTGCCTGCTCGGGAGTGAGCTTGCCGAGTTGAAGCGCGTATTTGGCGCCCGCGACGAGTTTTCTTTGCGCCTTATACCTGAACTGGCGTCTCGGGTTGAAGAAGACTGTGAGAACGTGAGTACTGTCGTAGTGAGTGGCAAATTGCTCTTTGTATTCGCCGCCCGGTGTGAGGTCGAGAGCGTTGATCCCTTCTTCAGCCAGTTCCTCGCCGAGCATGTACAGGTGTAACTTGCTCGGCGAATGCCGGGCGAACAATGGTGAATGCGAAATCATCCCGAGTATCACCTGATCCTTGTTGTACACGCCGATGTGCGTCGAAAAGATTTGGTTCCCGACGCGCAATACCGTCACGTGCAGGAGTCGCGGCACAGCCATCATCGCCATGTAGAACTGTTTCTTCAAAGGATCTCGCCCAGGCTCGACACCGTGAATGGCGGCGAGGCGAAAACTGCCGAAGGTCATGGCCGCATCGAAGATGGGTTCAAATTGCTCCGTGCGCGTTACGCGCTCAAAGGATACCTCACCGGTTCGCGCCAGTTGGGTGAGACGCGTCTTGTATCTTTTCTTTTGAAGCAGTTTGCGGAAAACAGCACCATCTGTGGTCGAAACCAGAGGGCGTGGGAAAGGGCGCAGTTCACATTTTTGCGCCCACGGACCGCTGCTGAGCCAATCGAGTGGAGTTGATGGCGGTACGAACAGAAAGCGCAGAGTGTGATCGGGAAAATGCTCGCGCAGTGTTTGCAGAGCACCTTTGATGAACGCGCTGTCGTCTTGAGGATCGGCGAGCCACGTTTGATATTCAGCTTGACCGAATCCCGCAACAGCGAGCTCGCCTGAGTCGCCGTCAACGGCCAAAGTCAGTAACCCGGACAGCTCCCCGTTGGCGTCTGTACTGAAGACGATTATCGGGTTGTATCGACTCTGATAAGCGTCGTACCAGGGAAGAACAAACTCTTCGGCCTGGCACACGGTGCCCCATGGACACCTCTCGTACAGGTCCTTCCATTGTTCCCGAATCGTTTGACCCCTGATCCAACTAATCGCTTCAGCGCCGCTTAAGAGGTCGATCTTCATCTTGGATGTGACTGATGAAAATATGGCACATCGGAAATGATTATGGAAGCACCCGTCTAATTGTGTGTTCTGACGTCAGTCCTGAAGGCGCGCGCCAGTATCCAGATCGATCTTCGTCAACTTCTCAGTCGCACCACAGTGCGCCTCGTCGCCGTCGACTATACATGGGCCAATACTGTTTCCATCTACCGGCGTGAGCCAGCGCATCTTTCTTGACTGCTGGTTCATCCTCGCGGCGTAACCGCCGCCATTGCTCACTTCGTACAGCAGCAACAGATCGCCTTGATACTCGTGGAAGTACACTTTCTCGACGCGACCGACCATTCCGCGTTTCAACCAGAACGCCCGTCGCCTCGCGCCGAAGGTCACTTCACCCATACCGTCGTGGCGAATGATGTATCTTCCGAATGCAGTCGAAAACAGAAAGAACGATCGCTGGTGCGCCTCGCCAATACGCCTGGCCTGCTCAAAAGCTCCCGTCTCGACGACACTGGCCCGCGTTGCTGAAAGCGTCAGCATCAGCACACAGATCAACACAGCGAATTTCATGCTGGTCCTCCTTTTCGGCGGGGCGGTGAGGTAGTTCGCAGTTTACTACAGACCAGCCGGGTTAACGATTGTTTCTTTCAAACCACGCGATTATTTGAGGATACAGGTCGGCGATGGTTGTGCCGGCAGGACGGGCGCGATAGAGGTTGACCAGGAACTTGTCGAATTCGGTGAACATCGGAAAGCCCCGGCGAGTCGTCATCATCTGATCCACGGCCGCAATCATGCGGTCATGCTCGTCCTTGGGCGCGTAGTCGATCAGGCGCAGGCTGACGAGGCCCCAGTTCATGTACTCATTGAAAGTGCCGATGCCCGCGTAATAGCCGGGACCGCGTGCACTCGAGACCCAACGCGCGCGGTTGCTGATCGCCTTGAGAATGCGATCGGCGTACTTCTCAGATTCCGGATTGATGTAACCGTGGTTGATTTCGGTGAAGACGATGTTGCCGCGAAAGACGTTCTGGCCCGCTTCGGATCCGGGTTCATACGAGCGCTTCACGTCCTGCGGATAAGGAAAGTTCACGTGCGGTTGTAGCTCGCGAAAACCGTTGCTCTCAAACCACGTCGTCGACTGGTTGTACGCGACCAGTGGAGAAAAGACGATCTTGTAAGTGTCGTAACCGCTCGAGCTCGGAAAGTTCTTGTCGAGCCACTTCTTCATCTCCGCGATGTTTGCGGTGTCGCGATAGAACGCGATCTGCTCCTGGTACGTCGCTGTATTCTGTTTGTAGAACTCGCGAAAGTTGGTCTCGTCGGAGAACGTTTGCAACAGCGGCACGAACGGCCGCAGGGTGTTGCTCGCGTCGCCTCTGAATCCGGTGCGGTCGTAGACCTTGCTTTGCACGATGCGGCCGCTCGAGTCGAACTCGAACGCGTAGCCGTTCATCTTCAACGAGAAATAGCGGCCCAGATCCTGCCGCAGTTCTGATTCGAGAGTAGCCAGCAACGGATGGTCTTTGTATTTGTCGAACCACTCGCGAACACGCTTGTAGTACTCCGAGTCTTTGTAGACGAGGTTCCGATCTTCGATTCCAATCGGCGTCATCGCTATGGCGATGTTCACGAGCTCATAAACTTCCGGTATCTCGACAATCATCTTGCCTCGGAATGCCGCCTGGTACTTCTGATCGAAAACGGCGGGGGGCATGAACTTCACGCCGACGATCTGCGTGTAGCAAAGCTCGTCGCCTCGTTGAATGATGAAATCGTACTTCTTCCCGAGTTCCACCCAGAAACTAATCGACTCGAGATCCGTGATGAACGTCACCCGGTGCGGTTTGCCGTCTTTGAGTTGGGCTTCGTAAACGTCGGGCTTGATTTCAGGGACCAGTCTCCAGATGTTCGCTCTGTACTGATCGCCGTCGTGGATGCTGACTATCGAGCTCGTAGATTTGATGACTGGCAGTTTGTCCTGAGCGTTAACTGAAACCGCGAAAACCGCCAAAATAAGCGCAATTACTAATTTCATGTGCCTCGCTGACCGAGAACCCGCCCCTGGGAGGATTCCCATCCGAGATCAAGACACCGGGAACCCATTGGATATGACACCGAAGATTTGGATGTGGGAGGCCTCTATCATGCCTAAAGACCTCGGTCCTGCACAAGCGATACAGGACAAGAACGTTATTGATCAACTCCGCTTGCAGGCGCATAATCAGCCAGAATCGCTCACGGTCAGGGGGTAGCATGGACAAGCAAAGGTTGCAGCAGATCGAGGAATACATCCTCGGATTCTTTCAACGGCGACAGCAGACCCGGATCCTCGCAAAGGACCTGTTCGACAGCACCGGCGCTTATGCCAACGCGGACCTCGTCAGGGCGCTCGAAGATCTGGAAAAGAAACACCGGCTGCTGGTCCGTTACACCCATGAAGGCAACGACTTCGTCTCGTTGACCGCACAGGGCGCGATCTATGCCGGACTCGAGCCGTTGGACGTCGAAAACGACCCGGCGGCGATCCCGCACCCACCGAAAAGCGCGACGAAGAGCATTTGACGAATTGATCTCTCGATAAGAACCGCTGATGAGTTTTGGCAGCTTGTACAAACCAGAACGTCACCCGTTTTTGAGAGCAACATGTTGCTCGGTGATCGTCCTGGTGGCGTGTGCTGTCAACGTGCTGGCCCAACCCGCGCCGGCATCAGCGATGGAGAGTAATAACAATCACGTCGGATCGATCACCGAGTTACGCAACAAACAGCGAGCGCTGCTGGTGGTATTCAAATCGCGAGTGATCGACGTCGAAAATGCGGAGCGCGCGATCATCGACGACGTCCTCAAAGCAGACCCGCGGCCGAAAGGGCGTTACGGCCTGGTCTATAACGAACTCGCCAGGAAGCTCAACAAGTACATTCGAAAATACGGCAGTATGGGTTCGGCCAACAATCTCGCCGACGCTGAATACGTGATCTTCTTCAACGTGGTCGAGTTTCGCCGCATCCTCAACGCGGTCTATCCGTACGGGGAACTTTTTGTCATCGTGAAAGGCTCGCCTCAGGAGTCGAAGCCGCCACGCATCGTGTGGCGCGCAAAAAAGGTGATGGAAGGCACCGATGCGATCGGCGACCTGGTCCGCGCCCTCAAATCACTTCGCGGCGAGAGCTAAAATTCTTACATCGGTTTTTGCAACAGATCCTTAGTCCTGTCGTGTAAACAAGCCGGTTCGAGTGAGCCTGAAACCTTTTGCCGCCCAGACTCACTAACGTGAGAAAGGAATCGCCCCGATGCTGCGTTGCTTGCTGCTCATCTTCCTCTTGACCTCTGTCCTCGCGGTCCCACAAACCACGGGATCTCTTAAAGGCACCGTGACGGACCCGATGGGAAGTCTTATCGTCGGTGCAAAGGTCACGATCAAAAACTCCCGCGGCGTCACTACCAGCGCCACTTCAAACTCCTCCGGCGTTTACGAGTTTCGGCGAGTTGAACCAGGCATTTACGAACTCCGCCTCTCCGCCCCCGGTTTCAACGTGTTCGAAGAGAAAACCGTCGAGGTCAACGCGCGTGAGACCACAACACTCAACGCCGAACTGACAATCGCTGTCGAAGAACAGCAGGTTACAGTCGACGACAGCAACATCAGCACCGATTCCGACAACAACGCCGGCGCCATCGTATTGCGCGGCAAGGAACTGGAAGCCTTGCCGAACGATCCGCAGGCGCTCGCGCTGGCGCTTCAGGCACTGAGCGGACCTACCGATCCTGAAAACCCGTCACAGATCAAAGTCGACGGCTTTTCCAACGGTCAGATACCGCCGAAAGAAGCGATTCGCGAAGTGCGTATCAACAACAATCCGTTTTCCGCGGAGAATGAGTTTCCGGGATTCAGCGGGATCGAGATCTTTACGCAACCCGGCGCCGACAAGTGGCATGGCGGAATCAGTTTCGACTTCAACGACGAGGCGCTCAATTCCCGCAATCCGTTCACGACCGTTCGCGCGCCCTATCAATCACGAGGGTACAGCGCGAGTCTGAGTGGTCCAATATTGCCCAAACGCGCGTCGTTCTCCGCTTACTTCGGACGTTACGCCAGCGACGCTAATTCCGTTGTTAATGCAACTACGCTCGATCCGGTCACTTTAAAGCCAGTCGTCCTCAACGAGACGTTCATCACACCCGACAAGAACAACTACGGCACCGGACGTCTCGATTTCAAAATCAACAAAGCGCACACCCTCGTCGGAAGGTTCAACTACAACCAATCAACTCAGGACTTGCAAGGCATCGGCGGGTTCTCGCTGCCTTCCCGCGCCTACAAGGGCAAACGCACGAATTTCGTGTTGCAAATAACCGAAACAGCGCTGCTCAACGAGAAGACCGTCAACGAAACGCGCTTCCAGTACATCCGCAACCGCTTCAATCAAACCAGCGTACTGGACGCGTTTGCCTTGAACGTGAACGAGTCGTTCTTCGGCGGCGGAGCGCAAGTGGGTGCATCCTCCAACGCACAGAACCGGATGGAGTTGCAGAACTTCACGTCGTGGACCCACGGGAACCACTTTTTGAAGGCCGGTGTGCGACTCAGGCACTCCGATATTCTGAGTATCTCGTCGGGAAACTTCGGCGGCACCTACACGTTTGCCGGCGGGCTCGGTCCGCTCCTCGACGCGAACGATCAGATTATTCCGGGGCCGAACGGCAACCCTCAGATCGTCGAGATCAGCAGCCTCGAACGCCATCGCCGCACGCTGGCGTTTTCACGCGGGGGGCTAAGTGCGCCGGCGATTCGTTTGCTCGGCGGCGGCGCGTCCCAGTTTTCAATCGCCGGCGGTAATCCGGAAGCCGGCGTGAAACAAACCGACGTCTCGCTCTACCTCCAGGACGAATGGAAAATCCGACCTAACTTCACGCTCTCGCCAGGGCTGCGTTACGAAAACCAGACCAACATCGACAGCAATTTCAACTTTGCGCCGCGCATCGCTTTCGCGTGGTCGCCTCTCTTTGGCAGCGGCAAGAAAACTGCGCCGCCTGCCAAGCCCGCAACAACAACTACGTCTCCAGCCACCGCTGCGGGAACAGCAGCGGCGACGGCGCCTGCACCTCCCGCAGCGGCACCCGCTGGTCCACCAAAGACGGTGATTCGCGGCGGCTTCGGCATCTTCTATAGCCGCATCTCGGAAGACATCACCTTGAATGCGACGCGTTTCGACGGCACGAACCAACAACAATTTCTCGTGACAGATCCGGCAGTGCTCGACCTGTTCCCCGTCGTTCCACCGATCGACATTCTCGACACATTCGCCCAGCCGCAGGTGAGACGCGTCGTCGATGATGACCTGCAAAGCTATCGGTCACTGCGGGCGATTTTCACCGTGGAACGTATGCTTCCGAAAAAGATCAGACTCTCGCTCAGCTACTCGCACGCGCGTTTTCAACGCCTGATGCGCGTCGTGAATATCAACGCCCCACTCGGCGGGACGTTCATTCCGGGGGTACCCAACTCCGGCGTCCGCCCACTTGGCAACGAGGCCGGAAATATCTTCCAGTATCAATCGACAGGCCATTCGGTTGGGAACAGTTTCAATGTCAGCGCTAACGGAACGTTGATGAAGATCAACTTCTTTGGCGGCTACTCTCTTGGGAAGAACCGAGGCACGGACCAGGGAGCCAGCGGCTCGCCGTTCGATGCTTACGACTTCTCCAATGAGATCGCTCGCTCGAATTTCAGCTCGTTGAACTTCGCCCACTTCGGCGGCAATTACACGGCGCCACTCGGAATCACGCTCAGCATGTTTGGCATTGCAAGTTCGGGCCAACCGTTCAACATCACAACGGGGCGCGACACCAACGGCGACACGCTTTTTACCGAACGCCCGGCATTCGCCACCGATCTCAACGAGCCCGGAGTGGTAATGACTCCGTTCGGTGCTCTCGATCCCACGCCATCACCAGGGCAGACGATCATCCCGAGAAATATCGGACGTGCACCGGGTTTCGTTTCCGTCAGTCTCAGCATGGGTAAAGCCTTCAAGTTTGGACCAGCAATCGAACCCCCGACACCACCGCCAGGCGCGCCACGCACCACCGACGCCGGCTCAGCCCAAACACCACCAAAAGCGCCTCCGATTCAAAGACCTTACACCCTTCACTTTTCAATGAACGCGAACAACGTCTTCAATCGCACAAACGAAGGCGCGCCGGTCGGAAACATGGCCTCGCCCTACTTCTTGAAATCTCCCTCCGGTTCTTCTACCTTCTTCTTCGGTCCCGGCGGAGGCTCCAGTGGTAATCGCGTGATTTATTTGCGGGTAAGGGTCAGCTTCTAATCACTAAGAAGAAGTTAATAATTCTCATCGTCTTTTTCGTTCTGCTGCTTTCGCAGACGCCTTTCGTCTATCGTCGCTACAACCTCAGCCGTTTAAACAACGCGGTCCAGCGCCTCAACTCGGAACGTACCCCGACGCAACAAGACAACCGGTTCACGGAATACAAAGGCGTGATCCATGTGCACTCCTTTCTCGGCGGCCACAGCTCGGGAACCTTTTCGCAGATCATCGCGGGCGCAAAAGCAAACGAGTTGCAATTTGTGATCATGACCGAGCACACGGAGAGAGACTTCGACACGTCGGCGATGACGTTGAGTGGCATGCATGCGGGCGTGCTGTTCGTGAACGGAAACGAGGTGAGCGCTGAGAACGGCGATCGCTTGCTCTGGATACCCGGGGTGACCACGGCCTCGAAGAACGAAACGATGCCGCCGGCGGTTCGCGAGGATCCGAAGGCAACGCCACTCGCACTTGTCGCCTACCCTGAAGAGTTTAAGAACTGGGAAGCGCTGGGCTTGACGGGGGTTGAAGTCTTCAACGTTTACTCCAATGCGCGACGCATCAACCCGGTTGTCGCCTTCTTCGACGTCTTGTGGTCCAGGCGGAGTTATCCGGACCTTCTGTTCGCGCTCTATCTCGAGCGACCTCACGAGAGCCTGAAAAAGTGGGATCGTGCGTTGACGCGTTCACGATTGACCGCCACGGCCGGCAACGATGCGCATTCCAACATTGGCGTCAGCTTGCGCGACAACTCCGGGAAGACGCTCGTCGGAATCGAACTCGACCCGTATGAAGTCAGCTTCCGCCTGGTTCGTATGCACGTGCTAATCGATAGAAACAACCCGCTGGATCAAGCGAACCTGCTGGAAGCTCTTCGGGCGGGCCACTGTTTCATCGGTTTCGACTTTCTTGGCGATCCTTCCGGTTTCTCATTTACAGCCGAAAGCCAGGGCGAGCTAAAGATCCAGGGGGACGAGGTCGGGTTGAGCACAGACACACGATTGAAGGTGCGAACCCCTGTTTCAAGTCGTGTGGTGTTGTTTAAAGACGGGAATGTGATTTCGGATGAAAGCGGACTGACGAACAAGGATTTTTCGGTGACCGAGCGGGGCACGTATCGCGTGGAGGTGTACCTGCCGCAGCTTGGCAAACTGGTCGGGGATAAGCCCTGGATTATTTCGAATCCGATTTACGTCCGGTGAGATCCGTACCCCAGACACGGTTTCGCCCCACCGGGTGCCCTGCTAGCTGCCCTGTGGGGCGACGAACCTCGCCGGAAAGCTCCGGCTTCACTTGTTTTCGGAAGCGGTGCGTACGTTCACCGAATTACTGTTGGAGATCTTGTGTTAGACCCCTCGCTCCTGAGTCCCCGAGTGTAGTGGGGGATCGGGAGTACAGCCTTCCACACACTGTTTTTTCAAGTCCGATCAGTCTAGGCTTGGACCGTAAAACTGTCAAGATGCAGCTTGACCGAACGTGAACAATACAACTCCAAATTCGTTACAATGCCAGGTCCCAAGTCGATTCAATAAACCATATGGAAATCACAATACCAACACCCCGTAATTTCAGCTTCAAGAGAACCGTCATCAGCCACGGATGGTGCGAACTCCTGCCCTTTTCAATCGACCAACCCAAGTGGGAACTAACTCGCGTAATCGACCTCGGTGAAAAGCCGCCCGTAACCATAACAATGCAAAGCGGGAAGGGTCACGTCACGGCTTCCACTTCCCGACGGCTCAACAAAACCGAAGCCGCCCGCGTCCTTCGCGACGCCCGGCACATCCTGCGTCTCGACGACGATCTCGCGCCGTTTTACTCGGCCACCGGCGCCGTACCGGAGTTCGCCTGGATTGGAAAGCAGGGTGCCGGAAGAATGCTGCGCTCGCCGACGGTCTTCGAAGACCTGGTGAAGATGATCTGCACCACCAACTGCTCCTGGTCGCTGACGGAAAAGATGGTTACGGGCCTGGTTCAAAATCTCGGTCGTGAGAGCGATGACGGCCGGAAGTCGTTCCCCACTCCTGAGGCGATGGCGTCGATGCCGGTTAAGTTTTACGTGGACGAGGTACGGGCGGGTTATCGCGCGTCGTACTTGAAGGAACTGGCGGATCGCGTTGCCTCAGACGAGTTGAACGTCGAGACGTGGCTGAGCAGTGACCTCTCGACGCCCGATCTTGTTAAGCAGATCAAGGGCGTGAAAGGCGCAGGCGATTACGCCGCTGAAAATCTGTTGAAGCTGTTAGGACGATACGACGGGCTGGCGCTGGACTCCTGGACGCGAGCGAAGTTTTTCAAGGTGCGGAATAACGGGCGGAAGGCAAACGACAAGAAGATCGAGCGTTACTACTCACGGTTCAAGGAGTGGCGCGGACTCGCGCTCTGGTGCGACGTAACGCGCGACTGGCTAGAGTAAAGAACGTCTCCCGCAAAGTCGCGGAGGCGCAAAGAAACGCGCAGAGACCAACGGGTATTGGTGCACTT
>CBFGMX010000077.1:0-23957 GCA_965649955.1 uncultured bacterium | reverse complement strand
TTGTGTTCTTCCGTTGTGCCTCTTCGTGGCCCTTTTTGTGGCCTTGCGTTGAGCCTTTTCGTGGCTCAGAATGCCCGGGCGTGAAGATCTCCGTCGCCATGTGTACTTACAACGGCGCCGAATTCCTGCCGGCGCAGTTGGAAAGCATTCTTCGCCAATCCCGACCACCCGACGAGATCGTGATCTGCGACGATGGGTCTACTGACGAAACGGTAACGATCTTGCAGAAGTTTGCCAGCGACCCGCGAATCACAATCAGGCTCAACGATAAAAACCTTGGCAGCCTTAAAAACTTCGAACAAGCGATTTCGTTATGTAGCGGCGACGTTATCGCGTTGAGCGATCAGGATGATGTTTGGCGTGAAGACAAGCTGCAATTGATCGAGCCAGTTTTTCGTGCAAATCCGCGCGTAGGATTGGTTTTCTCCGATGCCGAGATTGTTGACGAAGAACTAAATCCGACAAACCGGCGCATCTGGAACGAAGTGGGTTTTAATACTCACAAACGAAAATTAATAAGCCAGGGGCGTGCACTCGACGTACTCATCACAGGCTGGACTGTGACCGGAGCGACGATGGCGTTCCGCTCCGAATACAGGAATTTGTCCCTCCCAATCCCGACGAACCTCCAGATGATTCACGACGGCTGGATCGCCCTGACTGTCGCGTGCGTAGCAGACGTCGTCATCATCGACGAACCGTTGATCAAGTATCGCCAGCACGAACGGCAGCAGATCGGCGTTCCAACTCGTCTTCCAAAAGCGCCGCCGGTCTCGACACTCGAAGCACTCAAGCGATCGAACCCGAACACTCAACTGCACGCGATCCTGGAAACACTCGAACAGCGGCTATTGGACCACAAAAACGAATTTGACTGCCGCAAGGCGCTTTCCTTCGCTGGCGATTACTCGCGCCATCTCGATGCGCGCGCCAATCTCCCCCAACGGCGGCTGAACCGGCTCCCGACGATACTGCGCGAGCTCCTGGCCTGGCGATATCACGAATACGCAAACGGGTTTAAAAGCGCTGCAAAAGATCTCGTTTCCTGAACTTTGAAAGTGAAACCGTTGGACACCGATGCCGCCTGAACTGTCGATAATCATCGTCAACTGGAACGGCGGCAGCCTCTTGCGACGCTGCGTCGAGACGATCGTCAGCTCCCAACCTGCGACCACTTACGAAATCGTAATCATCGACAATGCTTCCGAAGACGACAGTCTGGACCAATTGAAGGCCAGCAAAACGCTCGCGTCCCTGATAACAAACAACCAGCTCCGTATCGTCAATAACTCCGAAAACCGCGGCTTCGGCGCGGCCAACAACCAGGGTTTCGCCTTAACCGACTCGCCATTCGTCTTTCTTCTAAACCTCGACACTGAAGTGCCACCCGGAACAATCGACACGTTGATGCAAACGATTAAGGCGGATCCACAAGTTGGAGTCTGCGGGCCGAGGATTTTGAACTCGGACGGATCGTTGCAGATCAGCGCATTTTTCAATCCCCCGCGCGTCTGGCATACCGTCTTGTCGCAGTTAAAACTCTATCACCTGCTCCCACACCGTATTCGAGGCGAGTTATTGCTCGGCCGTCACTGGGACCACGATCGACAACGACCGGTCCCGATGCTCAGCGGCGCCGCGATGCTGGCGCGCCGCGAGATGATCGACCAGGTTGGCGGCTTCAATGAACGCTTTCACATGTACTCCGAAGACACAGAGTGGTGCTGGCGCATCACGAAAGCGAATTGGAAGTTGATGTTTGTTCCTGACGCCGTTTTGTTACATCACGGCGCGCAAAGCTCGATGAAGCGCTGGTCGTCGCAGGAGAGGTTAAGAGTACGGCTGGAGGCAGGGTTTAACTTCGAGCACACTGTGCTGCCGCGCTGGCGCGTGGCGGCAAACCAGTTGACGAACTACCTGGTCGTTTGCACTCAAATCGCCGGCCGAAAACTGATCGGCGCCAGCGCACCCGAGCTTTACTGGGTCAGGGAAATCCACCGCGAGCACTTAAAACGCTCGCTGCGACAATGACAGTAGTGGCTCAGTTTGAAAGGATCACGCTAGCAAGAACAAGTCCGGAACGGGGCAACGCCCCCGCTGCTGCGCAACCACGATGCGGCGCGCTTTGCTTGCGCTCTTCCTGACTTGTTCTTAGTTGTGGGAGTTCAAAGTGAGCCAGTACTTACAACTACGTAAGCTGAATCCCCCGGTTACGGATTTTCTGCCTGGTAATCTTCCAGCAACTTCTGCGCGCGCGTACTCGGACTAATCAACGCTAGTTTCTGCGACCAGTCGTAACCGCTGAATACGCCAACGACTTCCGCGTTGGAGTTGTAAACCGGACTTCCGGAAAACCCGTCGCGGCTGTCGATCTTGACCGACCAGTACTCCTGATTTCCGAGCATGTAGTTGCCGTGAAAGCTTCCATGGGTGACAACTTTGTCGCCGTGCGGCCGCGCAATCAAGAACAACTTGTCATCTTTAACAGGTGCAGTCTGGAATTTCGGCGCTTTCGCGTTTTTCGAGTTGCGGCACATCTCGAGTAACGCGAGATCCGCTTCCTTGTCCACCTTGATTACTTTCGCCCGACACCCGTCGACGTAAACTTTGACGCTAAGCTCGTCGCTCGGTTTGAAACCCAGCATGACCTTTTTAGTACTGCTGAGGTTACCGGAGATCACGTGAAAGGCCGTCATCACCAATCCGTTCCCTACCAGGAAGCCGGTCGCGTACCCATTCGGACCGACATCAAACAGGACGGAAATGGCATGTTCCAGCGGGTTCTGTTCCTTCTTCGTAAACTCCAACTCCAATGACAATGTGTAGCGCTCTTGCTGCTTTAGCATCCTGGAGGCGCTCTTGTCAGCGAAACACACAGGTGGGAACACCAGAGTGACGAGGGCGGCCATACAGGTAAGACTGCAAAGCTTACTCTTCATCGTGACCTCCGTTTGGTTCTTTAGACCGGGGCTCTGAAACTATTTGGTTGTTTAAAATCCGAAATCGAAAACAGCTCTGCTACGTGTGGGGCGTGAACAAAGACGAAAGTACCTGAACTTTTGCGTCTGAAATGCTACCGGGAACTTAGTCCGAAGCATTTTAGGGCCAGGTCACCGGAGACGCAATGTTTTTGGTGTTAACGGCCGGCAAATATTCGGTTGAAGATGTGGAGTGGCTGTCTCGGAAGTCTTCAGAATTATTGCCGCAAAAAAAGCACAAAACAAATAACTGAACCTAACTAAAAATCTTTGAGCCTCTTTGCGCTCCCCTCTTGTACCTCTTTGCTCTTCTCTTGTGCCTTTTTGCGTTCCCCTTTTTGTGCCTCTTTGCGTTACTCAGACCGACGCGCGACGGTGCTTCAGTTCGTTGATTCGCGTGTAGTCGGGGTGCAGGTAAACCAGCCTGCCGCCAACGATAGTTGCGACAGCCGCGCCGTGCATGGATCGCCCGTGAAACGGCGTGTTTCGACTTTTCGACTTCGAACGGTTCACATCGAAGACCCATTCGAGTTGCGGATCGAGAATGGTGACGTCCGCATGGGCGTTTGCTTTCAGTGAGCCGCGATCCGCAAGCGCAAAGATCCGCGCGGGGTTTGTCGAACACATCTGCACCACCCGTTCGAGATCGATCAGTCCGTTGTGAACCAGATCGAACGCGAGGCCAACCGCCGTTTCCAGTCCCGTGATGCCAAACGGCGCCTGGTCAAACTCGAGAGCCTTTTCATCTGCGTGGTGGGGAGCATGATCCGTGGCGATCGCGTCGATTGTGCCGTCTTTCATGGCCGCGAGGACCGCTTCGACATGTTCGCGGCTCCGTAAAGGCGGACTCATTTTGGTATTCGTATCGTATTCGGCGACGGCTTCGTCGGTCAGCGCCCAATGATGCGGCGCGACTTCACACGTCACCGGCAGACCTTCATTCTTCGCCTGCCGCACCGCTTCGAGTGCGCCGCGCGTTGAAACGTGAGCAATATGGACCTTTGCGCCCGTCAGTTTTGCGAGCACGCAATCACGCACGACGTCGACTTCCTCCGCTGCCGCAGGCATTCCTCGCAAGCCAAGAATCAGCGACCACCGTCCTTCGTGCATTACGCCACCCGCGCTCAGCGAGTGATCCTGACAGTGATCGACCACCGGGAGATCAAACCCGCGAGCGTATTCCATTGCCCGGCGCATCATTCCGGACGTCGGCACCGGCCGTCCGTCGTCCGAAACCGCTACGATGCCGGCATTCTTCATCTCTCCCATCTCCGCGAGCTCTTTTCCACCGCTGCCTTTCGTAACGGCCCCAATCGGAAAAACGTTGGCGAGGTTCGCTGCCTGCCCTTGTTCGATGATGAAACGCGTAACGGCAGGATTGTCGTTGATGGGATCTGTGTTCGGCATCGCACAAACGCTGGCCCACCCGCCCGCGACCGCCGCCGCCGAGCCGGTTGCGATCGTCTCTTTGTATTCCTGACCCGGTTCGCGCAGATGCGTGTGGAGATCGATAAACCCCGGTGCGACGATCAAGCCCGTGGCATCGAGCACGTGCGCGTCTTCCGGAGCGGCTTCAGAGCGGTCGAGTAAACCGACCACGCGTCCTTCGTCGATCAAAACATCGCGACCGGCGTTAACCTGCTGCGCCGGATCGATCACGTAGCCATTCGCAATCAACAGTTTCATTGCTGGGGCGCCTTGCGTTCTCGTTTCTGTTTTTTGACTGGAGGAGGTTCGTCCTCTCTCTCGAAATTGCCGCCGGCAAGCAGGTACAGCACCGCCATGCGCACGGCGACTCCGTTTGTCACCTGGTCCAAAATCAACGACTGGCTGCCGTCCGCGATCTCGGAGGAGATTTCAACGCCACGATTCATCGGCCCCGGATGCATGACGATCACATCAGACGCCGCTCGCTTCAAGTGTCGCGGATGCAAACCGTAGTGCACGGCGTACTCCCGCATAGAGGGAAAGAACGCCGCGTCCTGTCGCTCGCGTTGAATCCGCAGGATCATCACCACGTCGGCGCCGTCGATCGCGTCTTCGAAGTGCCTTTCGACGCGAAGCCCGCTGTCAACGAGTTCGGCAAACTCGTTCGGCACGAGCGTGCCTGGGCCACCGACGCTGACGTTCGCACCAAGCTTTGTCAGCAGGTAAACGTTCGAACGCGCGACGCGAGAATGCAGGATATCGCCGACGATCGCGACTTTCAGGCCGTTTATGCGTCCTTTGTATTCACGAATCGTCAATGCGTCGAGCAGCGCCTGGGTTGGATGTTCGTGCGAGCCGTCGCCGGCGTTTACGATCGGAGCGGAACACATGCGCGCGAGATGCTGCGGCGCACCGGCCATCGAGTGACGAATGACGATGCAATCGGGCGCCATCGCTTCGAGGTTGCGGGCGGTATCGAGCAAAGTCTCGCCTTTGCTGACGCTGGAGGTAGAGATACTGACGTTGACCGCGTCGGCGGACAGGCGTTTGGCGGCGATTTCGAACGAGGTGCGCGTGCGGGTCGACGGTTCGAAAAAGAGATTGATGACAGTGCGTCCGCGCAGCGCGGGGACTTTTTTGATTTCGCGTTTGGAAACGTCGCGAAACGTCTCCGCGGTGTCGAGCAGGTGCGTGATCTCCTCAGCCTCGAGTTCGCGAATGCCGAGGAGATGTTTGCGATTGAACGTTGTCTGCATTTTTTGTTTGTGCGTTTTGTGGCACAAAAAAAGCGGCCCGTCGGCCGCTTCGTTACGCCGTCTCCGACGGCCGCTCGACGATTACCACGCCTTCTTCCTCGTCGAATTCGTTTAGCATCACCTTGATAATCTCACTCTTTTTGGTCGGCACCAGTTTACCGATGTAATCCGCCTGGATCGGAAGCTCGCGATGCTCCTTGCCGCGGTCGATCAAAACGGCGAGTTGCACGCGGCGGGGACGTCCGAAGTCGATCAATTGATCGAGCGCCGCGCGAATCGTCCGGCCTGTATAAAGGACATCGTCAATCAGGACGATGTTCCGGTTGTCGATGTCGCCGGGAAGATCGGTTCGGTTGACTACGGGTTTGGCGCCCACGGTCGAAAGGTCGTCGCGATAGAGCGTAATGTCGAGCACGCCGACCGGCGGTTTCGAGCCCTCGAGGTCGGCAATCTTGGCCGCCATTCGTTCGGCGAGAGGAACTCCTCGTCGCCGGATTCCGACGAGGAAGAGGTCGCCGGCGCCATGGTTTTCTTCGACGATCTCGGAAGACAGACGGGCAAGCGCACGGTTGATGCGCGGACCGTCCATGATGCGAGCCTTCTCGACGAAATCCATTTCCGCGGATACTAACAAGAAGCGTTTGAGGTGACAAGTTGCATCCCGATCTTTGTACTTTGCGCTTTATAAAGCGCGCTCCGTACTTTATAAAGTAACGCACATGGTCTATCGCTCGCTGGTGCGTCCCATCCTGTTTCGACTTCCGCCTGAGACCGCTCATGAGTTGGCACTTCATTCGCTTTCGTTTCTTCCGGTAACGAAGCTCGTCGCGCGTCGTTTTGAATCTCCTGCGTTGACAATAAATCGTTTCAATCTGTCGTTCCGTAATCCGGTTGGACTCGCGGCTGGGTTCGACAAGGATGGCGTTGCGTTGGAGGGCTTGTCGGCGCTCGGTTTTGGTTTCATCGAAGCTGGGACGGTTACTTATCACCCGCAACCGGGAAATCCAAAGCCGCGCATGTTTCGGCTCGCGCAGGATCAAGCGCTCATCAATCGCGCCGGGTTCAACAACGCGGGCGCCGCCGCTTTTGCGCGGCGCGTCGAACATCATCGCCCGGACTGCGTACTGGGCATCAGTATCGGCAAAAGCAAGATCACCCCGCTCGAAGAAGCGACGGCCGATTATCTCGCGAGCTTCGAACTCATCTATGAACTGGCTGATTACGTCGCCATCAACGTCAGTTCACCAAACACGCCGCAACTGCGAGAGTTGCAACAGTCGGAGCAACTCACGTCCTTGCTGGTCGCATTACAAACGCACAATCGCGAGTTACAGAAACTTTATGGACGAGCGACTCCCGTCCCCCTGCTCGTCAAGATCTCTCCGGATCTCGAACGTCGCGATCTCGAGTTGATTGTTGACGTCATCCAACGTCTGGAGATCGACGGCATAATCGCCACCAACACCACGATCAGCCGCGACAACCTGCGAACAAATGCGAACCGTGTTGAGGCGTGCGGCGCCGGGGGACTCAGCGGCAAACCGCTCACAAACAAAGCCACACAGATGATCGCCGAACTCTACCAACTCACACACGGTCGCATTCCGCTGATCGGTGTCGGCGGTGTCTTCACCGCGGAAGACGCGTGGGAAAAGATCTGCGCCGGCGCGAGTCTCGTCCAGGTGTACACAGGGTTCATCTATAAAGGACCGCGCATCGTGCATCAGATCAATAAAGGACTGGTCGACCTCCTCCGTAGGGAAGGTTTAGCGAACATTGAAGAGGCTGTTGGGTTGCGGGCTCAAGGAATCGAACGGAACCGATAATTAAGGGCGGCGTGTAGTAACCCAGAGAGCCTCCCGCAAAGGCGCGAAGTCGCAACGAAAATACCGCAACTAGATTGAACTTGGCGTCTCGACGCCTTTGCGCGAAACTCTTTATGTTTGCCCAACTTTTGATTTGAAACTATTATGCGACGGTGAATCTCAGCTTGAAACCCCCGCTATTTTCGGCATTTATAGTCCTGATCCTCGCGTTCATCTTTCCTGTCGCTGCTCAGAACGGTGCGCATGCGATCTCACAGGCGCCGTATCGGGTTGGCGAAAGACTGACCTACAACATCTCGTACTCCAGTTTTCCCAGCGCCGCTCATGCACTGTTCGAAGTAGCGGCTCGCGGGAATTTTTACGGTCGCGACGCAATCCAGCTCCGCGCTCATCTGGAAACCACCGGTGTGGTAAACGTCGCTCTCTTCGCACTTAATAACGATTACGTCACCTACATCGACCCGGAAACGGGACTTCCCTTTCGCTCGCAGGAAACTGCCCGCGACGCAATCGCCTCCGCTGAGGCGAGCCAGGAGTTTCCTCAACCCGCGGGCAACGAAGCGATACCACCGAAAGTCAGGGCACTGGCCGGCACCTTCGACTTTCTTTCCGCCTTCTATCGCGCGCGAGCGCTGCCGTTAGCTGACGGCGCCGTATACGATCTGACGATCCGAAGCGAGGGTGTGGATTACCCGGTCGAGCTGAAAGTGGTCGGACGCGAAACAATTAGAACAAACGTCGGGTCCTTTGAAACGATCGTTACGCAAGTCAAAGCCAACTCTCGTTTGAAAAACGTGAAGGTCTATTTCACTAACGACGAGCGGCACGTGCCGGTATTGTTTACCGGCCGCGTGAATTCGGGTGAGTTGCGCGCCGAACTCGCGGGTTCGGAAATGATTGCGCCTCCGCCAATCGCCGCCCCCGTGACAACACCGCCCGTAGCGCCTAATCCTGAACCCGCCTCCACGGTGGCGGCGCCGGCCACGACTACAGCGGTCGACGGCGAATGGCCATTTCCGCTCAACGAACAACTCAACTATCAGATCTTCGTGGGACCAAGTACGACCGTCGTGGGCAGAGCAAACTTCCAGGTGAAAGGACGTTCACGTCATTTCGATCGTGATGGGATATATCTGACGGTCACGGCCGAAACAACCAACGCCGCGGCCCGTCTGTTTGTGGCGCGCGATCAGATCGATTCGTACGTCGAGCCGAAAGGGTTACTGCCCTATCGAACGGTGCTAAATCTCGTCGAAGGCAAACGCCGTTTGAATCAAACACTTACTACGAACCAGGAGACGGGAGTAGTAACCATCGAGGGCGGCACGCGAATCGAAGTGCCCGTCGGGACACACGATTATCTGTCCTTCTTCTACGCGTTGCGGACGTTTAGCATGACCGTGGGCAAGCGTAATGGAATACCGGTGCTGGTTGAGAACAAGCCGAAGACGCTTTTTGTGACAGCGCTGAAGCGTGAACAGATCGGACTGGGCATGAAAACGGTTCCCGCGATTGCGTTGTCGATCACGACGGACGATCCGGAGCCTGACAAGTATCAGCTACGTCTATGGGTGAGCGATGATCGGCGGCGCTTGCCTTTACGGTTCGCAGCAGCCACGCAACTTGGACCGGTCAGGGCCGACCTCGCTATTCTTCCCACCTCGCCTCAATAACCCCGGCTAATTAGTTTCGATATGCGGATCGGGAAGGGGTGAAATTGAAATCTATTTTCAACTAGATTATACTGCGGCGTCATGCTGAACTCCTTCATCATCGTTCTCCGCGAAGGCTTCGAGTCGTTCCTGCTCGTCGCCGTTATTCTCGCCTACCTCCGCAAATCCGGCCAACAGTGGCTCAATACCTCCGTTTACGTCGCAATTGCACTCGCATTGGCGGCCAGCGGCGGCCTTGCCTACGTGCTGAACCAGGGCGTCGACGACGCGGTCGTGCAGAGCATGTTTGGTGAGCTCATCGGCGGTTACATCGGCCAGTTCTTTGGCAACGAGGCACTGCGCGAGGCGGTCCTGGGCACGATCGCCGTGGTGATGGTCGGCACACTCGTGATTCACATGTGGCGCTCGGGTCCGCAGATTCAACAGCGCATGCGAGAGAGATTGAGCGAGGTCTCATCAAAGAGCTCGAGTATTGCAGCGGTGTTCGGCGTTTTCCTCTTTACGTTCCTGATGATTACTCGCGAGGGAATGGAAACGGCGCTACTGCTAATGCAGGTGAAGGATCCGAATTTGATCAACGGCGCGCTGCTCGGTCTGGTGGCGGCAGTGGCATTTGCAATTGGTTGGGCCAAGTTCGGTCATCTACTGAATCTCAAACGGTTCTTCCAGGTTACCAGCATTTTCCTGCTGCTCTTCATGGTCCAGGTCGCGATCTATTCTTTCCATGAATTTACCGAAGCGGAACTGCTGCCAAACAGCGAGGCGCTACACATCGCAACCGAAAAGTTTTCGCCTGACGGTCTCTACGGCAAATGGTTTTCACCGATCATGATCGGGATCTGCGCCATGTGGCTGGTCGGCGCATGGCTTATCGATCGGATCAAGCGAACACCGGTTACGTCGCCGGTACCGAAACTCGAGGGCGGCACGAGCTAGTTCCCTTTCAACATCCGTACCAATTCACGTTTCAATAACTTCCCTGTCGGACCTTTGGGGATGTCGTTTACGAAGTGCACCTTCTTCGGGCACTTGTAGTCAGCCAAACGCGCTTTGCAGAAATCGACGACTTCCTGTTCTGACATCTTCGCGCCATCTTTCAGAACGATAACGGCCGCCACTTCCTCGCCATAAAGATCGTCCGGTACACCCACGACCGCGGCAGCCGCGACGTTCGGATGCTGGTACAACACTTCGTCAATCTCCCGCGGGTAGATGTTCTCACCGCCGCGAATAATCATGTCTGACTTACGATCGACGATGTAGTAAAAGCCGTCGGCGTCGCGATAACCGATGTCGCCAGTATGGAACCAGCCGTTTCGAAACGCAGTCGCGGTGGCGTCAGGATTTTTGTAATAACCCTTCAGAATGTTTTCGCCGCGCAGCACGATCTCGCCTAACGAACCGTCAGGAACGTCGCGATCGTCGTCGTCTACCACGCGCATTTCGTTGCCGATCGGCAAGCCGCAGGAACCGGGCCGGCGACGCTGGTCCGGTGGATTGAACGTCGAGCGGCAAGTCGATTCGGACAAGCCGTAACCTTCGACGACGAGGCAGTTGAACGTCTCTTCGAACCTCTTCATCACTTCGGCAGGCACAGGCGCCGAGCCGCACATTGCAAAACGAAGTTGCTGCGTGTTTAGTCCCTCAGGAACTCCGTCGGGATACGTGCTCAACAACATCGAAAGCATGGTCGCGACGGACCCGAACGAAGTGATCTGGTAGTCAGAAATGATCTGCCAGAAGCGTGAAGCCGAGAACTTCGGACTCACGACCGTCGAGCCGCCGGCGTAGAGCGCAGACATGGTGGTTACCGACACGGCGTTCATGTGAAACAACGGCATCATCGTCAGCAATCGATCGGCTCCGCCGAAACCGAGCCAACTGCTGATCTGGCGCGCGTTGGCGATTACGTTTCCATGCGTCAGCAAACAGCCTTTCGGTTTACCGGTGGTGCCAGAGGTGTAGATGATGATCGCTTCGTCATTCCTGTCGATTTGTGTTTCAGGTACTGGTTCGGCAACGACTTCTTCCACCTGATCGAACACAATGACGTTGAGGTTTTCACTTTCGATCTGCGGTACAAACTCGGAATTGACCAGCAGGAGCCTGGATTCAGAATTAGAGATGACGTAAGCGATCTCCGGCGCTTTGAGCATCGAGTTGATCGGACCGGCAAGCGCGCCAATGTGCCAACATGCGAAATACGCGATCACGTACTCGACGCTGTTTGGCAGCAACAGACTAACGACATCGCCCTTGCGTATTCCCTGCGCGGCAAGCATTCCCGCAACGCGCCGCACCGCAGCTTCGAATTCACGGTAAGTAAACTGCCGTTTATCTGCTTCCGAAAGCAGGAAAATCTTGTCCGGGTTGGCAGCCACGCGTCGGCGCAAAAGTTCGGGGATGCTCTGTGGTTCCCTCTGCGGTACTAACGTCATGCAAAGTGTTATAGCACATGATATATTCCAGCCTCTTATGAACACTTATCGCAATTTTATTGGCGGACAATGGATCGAGTCCGCGTCGACGCGCACTGCTCCAAACATCAATCCGGCCGACGTCAACGACGTAATCGGAACCATTCGCCAGGCGACACGAGAGGAGGCACGCTCGGCGGTCGAAGCTGCGGCGGAGGCTTTTCGTGGTTGGCGCTCGACACCGGCACCTGCGCGCGGCCGCATCGTCGCGAAAGCTGCGCGCCTGTTGGAAGAAAATAAAGAAGAACTCTCTCAACTGCTGACCCACGAAGAAGGCAAAACGATTGCGGAGTCGCGTGGCGAGTTGCAACGTTCGATCAATGTCGCTGAGTTTTGCGCGGGCGAGTCACGGCGCATGAACGGGGAGACGATCCCTTCCGAGCTGCCGTTGAACTTTGCGTACACGATTAAGCAGCCACTTGGCGTGGTCGCCTGCGTCACGCCATGGAACTTTCCGGTGGCGATTCCGGTTTGGAAAATCGCACCCGCATTGGTTGCCGGAAACACGGTTGTTTTCAAGCCAGCGTCAATCACACCCGCAACTGCCGTTCGTATTACGGAGATCTTCGAAGCCGCCGGAATACCGCCAGGCGTTCTGAACCTTGTGATTGGATCCGGTTCCGAAGCGGGCGACGAGATCATCAACCACCCGGCTGTGAAAGCGATTTCGTTCACCGGATCCAACGGTGTCGGTATTCGGCTGTACGAGCAGGCCTCGCGGCGTGGTGCGAAGGTGCAATGTGAGATGGGCGGGAAAAACCCGGTCGTCGTTCTCGAGGACGCCGACATGGACCTTGCGGTGGAATCCACGGCCCAGGGCGCCTTTGGATCGTCGGGTCAACGATGCACTGCGACGAGTCGGGCCGTCGTCGTCGATCAGATCGCGGACGAGTTTGTCGAGCGAATTGTGAAACGCGCCGAGTCGCTCCGCATCGGTCCCGGATCCGATCCGAAAACAGATATGGGACCAAGCGTGGACGAGAGTCAGTTCAAGACCGTACTCAGTTACATCGATATTGGTCGCGAAGACGGTGCGACACTCGTTTGCGGTGGCACGCGCGCAACCGGCAACGGGCTCGACAAAGGGTACTTCGTCCGCCCGACAGTCTTCGATCACGTCACACCCGACATGCGAATCGCGCGCGAGGAGATTTTTGGTCCAGTGTTGTCGGTGTTGCGCGTGAAGGATTTCGACACGGCGATGCAGGTGGCAAATGATTGCGAATACGGACTGTCGTCGTCGATCTTCAGCAACGACGCGTCTCGTATCTTCCGATTTGTCGACGAAATCGAGACGGGCATGACGCACGTCAATTCGCCAACTACCGGCGGCGAAGCTCACGTTCCGTTCGGCGGTACGAAAAACACCGGCATCGGCGATCGCGAACAGGGCTCGACGGCTCTCGATTTTTACACCGAACTGAAAGTGGTCTACGTCGATTACACCGGCCGCAAGCGCGAGGGAAACCTATATTGAAGATCAGTGTTCTTACACTGACGCTGCTATTATTTTCGGCCATAAACACGATGGCCCAAGCGAACAGCAGCGTCTACACGCCGCTCGCGGAAAAGCAGTGCAAGACGATCAAAGGCCCAGATCCGCAGACGAACGATTATGAGGGACGTTGTCGCGGCGTCGCCGGTTACACGCTGATCGTCACGGAAGGAGACCTGCGACAAAACGTCACCGTCGTCACGCCGAAAGGCGGTAAGCATTCGCTGGAACTGTGGGACGTCATCAGCGGTGGCTTCTCGAGCGTCGGTGCGAAAGCCGAATGGCGCATGGCAAAACAGAACGGAAAACTCGAACCCGTCGCCCTGATCATTCGCTACAACGCAAACGACGACCCCGAAAGTCCTAACAAACAATCGTCTTACCTGGCCGTCACAAAGATCACGACTACGGAAATCTGCGTGACCGACAAGATCATGCCTGGCCCAAAAGCCAACGAAGACGCACGTCGCGCCGCCGACGCGGCCGCCGGCAAACCCTGTCTGAAGAAAAGTCAACAACAATGAAAACCCTGATCAAAAACGGCCGCATCGTTACCGCCGTTGACGACTATCACGCCGATATCCTGATTGAAAACGAACGCGTCTCCGTGATCGGCAAGAACCTGGAAATGGAGGCCGACCAACGAATCGATGCTACCGGCAAGCTCGTAATTCCCGGTGGCATCGACCCGCACACGCACATGGAACTACCGTTCGGAGGCACTGAATCGTCGGACGACTTCCGCACCGGCACCATCGCCGCGGCGCATGGCGGCACAACGTCGATCATCGATTTCGCCGTGCAGTACAAAGGCCAGTCGCTGATCGAAGGCATCGACAACTGGCACAAGAAAGCGGAAGGCAAGACCGCGATCGACTACGGCTTCCATCTCATCACTACCGAACTCGAAGACAAACAGATTGAGGAACTCTACACCGCCATGGACGAAGGCGTGACGAGTTTCAAGATGTTCATGGCGTATCCCGGCGTTTTTCTCGTCGACGATGCGACGATCTTTCGTGCGATGTCTGCCGCGGGCTCGCGCGGGGGCTTGATCTGCATGCACGCGGAGAACGGGATCGTCATCAACGAGATCATCAAACGCGCACTGGAAAACGGACGGACCGCGCCGAAGTATCACGCATTGACACGCCCGACGATTGCCGAAGCAGAAGGCGTTCATCGCGCCATCGCGATCGCCGAGATGGCGGAGGCGCCTGTTTACATCGTCCACCTGTCGTGCGCTGATGCGCTCAATCAGGTGCGCCAGGCGCGCGACCGCGGCATTCCAGCATTTGCGGAAACCTGTCCGCAGTACCTCTTCCTTTCGATCGACAACTACGACGAACCCGGCTTCGATGGCGCGAAGTACGTGATGACGCCGCCATTGCGGGAGAAGTCGAACCAGGCGGAGTTGTGGAAAGGTTTGAAGATGGACGACCTGCAAGTGATCTCAACCGATCACTGTCCCTTCTGTATGAAGGAGCAGAAGGAGCTCGGGCTTGATGACTTCACCAAGATCCCGAACGGCGCGCCCGGCGTCGAGAACCGCGTGCCGCTGATCTACAACGGTGGTGTAGTCGAGAACCGCATCAGCTTGAACCGGTTTGTCGAGCTGACTTCGACCGCCGCGGCGAAGATGTTTGGCCTGTTTCCGAAGAAAGGGACCATCGCGGTCGACTCTGATGCGGACATCGTCATCTTCGATCCCGAGAAAGAGCAAACGCTCAGCGTCGAAACGAGCCACATGAACGTCGACTACAACGCGTACGAAGGCAAGAAGATCAAAGGCGTCGTCGAAACTGTGCTTTCGCGCGGGAAAGTTGTGGTTGACCGGGGGGAGTTCAAGGGCAAGGCGGGCGATGGACAGTTTTTGAAACGCGGCACCTGCGTCGCTATGTAGCAAACCCCAGACGAAAAACGAATGAGCATCGAATCCCCCACTCAACGCGACTTCGAAGAGCTACACACTGACGTTTCCCACAGTCCTCTTTGGAACCCTGACCTCGCGCCGACCACGATAAAAGATCGGACCTGGTCCACCTGGAACATCGCCGCACTCTGGATCGGCATGAGCGTCGTCATTACCACCTACACGCTCGCCGGCGGGTTTATCGAGGCGGGAATGAACTGGTGGCAGGCGATGATCACGATCCTGCTGGGCAACACGATCGTGCTGATCCCGATGATCCTCAACGCACACGCAGGAACGAAATACGGCGTATCGTTTCCAGTATTGAGCCGCGCAGCATTTGGCACGAAGGGCGCCAACATTCCGGCGATGTTACGCGCGATCGTCGCGTGCGGTTGGTTCGGCATTCAAACATGGATCGGCGGCACCGCGATCGACGTGCTGCTCGGCTACATGTTTCCCGCGTGGACCACGACCTTCAGCGGTGTGATCCTCGACGTCCCGTTGCATACGTGGATAGCATTTTTTATGTTCTGGGCCATTCAGGTCGTCATCATTCTGAGAGGGGTGGAAGGTATCAAGTATCTGGAGACGTGGTCGGCGCCCTTGTTGTTATTCGGTGGGTTGGCGGTGCTCGTGTGGGCCTCCTGGCGGGCCGGTGGGCTTGGCCGCGTATTGACGGAGTCAGCCGCATTACAGAAGCAACGGAACGAGTTCTGGAACATCTTTCCCGGAGCGTTGACGGCCTCGGTTGGTTACTGGGCCACGCTGAGTCTGAATATTCCGGATTTCACTCGCTACGCGCGATCGCAAAAATCGCAGATGCTGGGCCAGGCGATGGGACTGCCACTGACGATGACTGCGTTTGCTTTTATCGGTGTTGCAGTGACGAGCGCGACGGTTTTGATCTACGGCGTCGCGATTCCGAACCCAGTCGATCTGCTCGCGCGTTTCGATAGCATGCTGGTCATCCTGTTTGCCACCGCGGTGATCTTCGCGGCGCAGCTCACCACGAACATGGCGGCCAACGTCGTTTCACCGTCAAACGACTTTTCCAATCTCAACCCACGACTGATTTCTTACGTGACGGGAGGCCTGATTACCGCCGTCATTGGCATTCTGATGATGCCGTGGAAACTCATGTCGTCAATGGGGGCGTACATCTTCACCTGGCTGATCGGTTATTCAGGACTGATGGGCGCAATCGCAGGAATCCTGATCTGCGACTACTGGGTGATCCGAAAGCGGCGTTTAAATCTTGCAGGCTTGTTTGATCCAAAAGGTCCGTATTCCTACGGCAATGGCTTTAACATGCGCGCGGTAATTGCCCTTGTTGTAGCCATCGCTCCCGTCGTCCCAGGGTTCCTTCGCGCGGCATCGACGCCCGGCGGACAAGTCAGCAATCCAACGTTTTTCGATCACCTGTACACTTATGCATGGTTCGTGACTTTTGGCCTCGGATTCGTCATATACTACGCCCTAACACGCGGTTCGAAGGGAGACTCGCTTAATGCCACGCACGGTTAAATGCGGATTGATTCAGTGCTCGAATGCAGCGCCGACCGATCAGCCGATCGAAGAGATTAAGAGACTAAATATCGAGAAGCATCTGAAGTTCATCGAGCAGGCTGCGCAGCAGGGCGTGCAGATCATCTGTATGCAGGAGGTATTTACGACACCCTATTTCTGCGCCGAGCAACAGACGCGTTGGTATGAAGCCGTGGAACGTATTCCCGATGGACCAACCGTGCGGTTGATGCAGGAAGTCGCCAAGGAAAACGGCATGGTGATGATCGTTCCGATTTACGAGGAAGAGATCACCGGCATCTACTACAACACCGCCGCCGTAATCGACGCCGACGGTAAGTATCTCGGCAAGTATCGTAAGAACCACATTCCGCACGTCAATCCCGGTTTCTGGGAGAAGTTCTATTTCCGCCCCGGCAATCTTGGTTACCCGTGTTTCGATACGGCATTCGCGCGCATCGGCGTGTACATCTGTTACGACCGGCATTTCCCTGAAGGCGCCAGAGCGCTTGGTCTGAACGGAGCCGAGATCGTTTTTAATCCTTCGGCGACTGTCGCCGGACTTTCCGAGTATCTCTGGCGACTCGAACAACCGGCGCACGCGGTGGCGAATGGATATTTCATCGGCGCGATCAATCGCGTCGGTCACGAACAACCGTGGGACATCGGCGAATTTTACGGACAGAGTTACTTCTGCGATCCACGCGGACAATTCCTCGCCGAGGCGCCGCGCGATCACGACGCACTCGTCGTCGCCGATCTCGATCTCGATAAGATCCGTGAAGTGCGAAACACGTGGCAGTTTTTCCGGGATCGACGACCTGATACTTACGGTGCACTCGTAGCAGACTGAAAAGGACTAATTCCATGGACCTATCAATCACCGTTAACGGCATGAAGTTCCCCAATCCGTTTCTGCTGGGCTCCGGCCCACCGGGAACGAACGCGCGAGTGCTTGCAAAGTCCTACGAAGCGGGCTGGGGCGGCGCCGTCGCCAAGACTGTGAGTCTGGAATCGGCAAAGGTCGTGAACGTCGTTCCGCGTTACGGAAAGCTCCGCTCGAGAACGACCGGCGAGGTCATCGGCTTCGAAAACATCGAGCTGATCTCCGATCGTCCGATTGACGTTTGGCTCGAAGAGTTTCGACAAATAAAAAAGGAATACCCGAACCACATCCTGATCGCGTCGATCATGGAGGAGTACGAGAAGAGCCGGTGGCAGGAGTTGACGCGCATGGTACAGGAGACCGGCGTCGATGGTTTCGAGCTCAACTTTTCATGTCCGCACGGCATGACTGAACGGAAGATGGGATCGGAGATGGGTGAACACCCGGATCTCACTCAAGAGGTCACTAGCTGGGTGACGGAAGTTGCGAAGATTCCGGTATGGGCCAAGATGACGCCCAACATCACGAACATTCGCGAGCCGGCGCTGGCGGCTGTTGCGGGTGGCGCGGTTGGTATTTCGGCGATCAATACGATCCTGTCGGTGATTGGCGTCGATCTCGACACGCTGCGACCGATGCCGACCGTCGAAGGACATTGCGTACCCGGTGGTTATTCAGCGCAGGCTGTGCGGCCCATTGCGTTGCGGATGGTCAGTCAGCTCGCGCTTGGGCTTCCCGAAGGCGTCAGCATCAGCGGCATCGGCGGAATCGAAAACTCGCACGACGCGCTCGAGTTCATGTTGCTTGGATCGTCAACCGTGCAGATCTGCAC
Source organism: uncultured bacterium (assembly GCA_965649955.1). Lineage (GTDB taxonomy): Bacteria > Acidobacteriota > Blastocatellia > Pyrinomonadales > Pyrinomonadaceae > PSRF01. The sequence goes on along the minus strand of CBFGMX010000077.1, from coordinate 5,667 downwards.
AGGCGTGATGCTTCAGGGGGTGAAGATGATTGACGAGTTAAAGGAGGGCGTCGAGAAGTTCATGGTCGATAAGGGCTTCACGTCCATCGAGGAGATCGTCGGAAAAAGTCTGCCGTACTTTTCAACGCATATGGATCTGGTGCAGCGGATGAAGGCGGCGAAACGTTCGAAGGCCGGTGAGGCGAGTCGCGACAACGAGTGGGCGCAGAAAGATATCACCGAAAAGACTGCTGAACTGACGTCGAACTAGAGCCACAAAGAGGCACGAGGGCGCGGGAGTTTTTAGCCACAAAGAGGCACAAGCAAAGCCACAAAAAGGCACAAGAAGATAACATCGCCTTAACGGAAAGCTCGAAGTAAAAAACTTAATTACTTCTTGTGCCTCTTGTGTTTTTTGTGCCTCTTTGTGGTTAAAAACGCCGTGCCTTTTTGTGGCTCCCTCTTGTGCCTTTTTGTGGCTAAAGTTCCGCTCCTCTTTGTGGCTAAAGCTCTGCGATCATCGGCGCATGATCTGACGGCTTTTCCCACTTCCGCGGCTCCGTGTCGATCCAGGTTCGGACGCTCCGTGAGACGAGCGGTTGTGTGATCCAAACGTGATCAATGCGCAGTCCCAGGTTGCGTCGGAACGCACCCGCACGATAGTCCCACCAGGTAAACTTCCCACCCTCATCAACGTGCAACCGAAACGCGTCCGTAAATCCCCAATCCTTTATGTGCTGCAAGGTGGCGCGCTCCTGCTCGCTGAACATGATTCGTCCCTGCCACAGCCGCACGTCGTGAACGTCACGCTCCTCCGGCGCAACATTGAAGTCGCCGCAAAGTAGCACCGGCTTCGCGGGGTCATAATTCTGATCGAAAAACTCGCGCAACCGCCGCATCCATCCGAGCTTCATCGCGTATTTTTCGGAACCGACCGCCTGCCCGTTCGGAATGTAAACGTTGACGATTTGAATGTCGTTGACAGTTGACGTGATGAGTCGCGACTGCGCTGTTTCGTCATCGCCGGGATACCCACGATGAGTGGTCTCGCACGTAGTGCGCGAAAGAATCGCCACGCCGTTGTACGACTGTTGTCCAAACAGTTGGCACTGGTAACCACGTTCCTGAAAAACCAGAGTGGGGAACTTGTCGTCAGTACACTTTGTTTCCTGCATGCAGACGACATCGGGCTTCACGTCGTCGAGCCAACGAAGGACCAGCGGCATGCGGGCGAGAATTGAATTGACGTTCCAGGTCGCTATGAGCATTAGTTCGAAATCAGAAGGCCACCGATCAGCGCGCCGCGGCGCGCGATGTCGCTGGCTTCAATGTGTTCGTGCACGGCGTGAGCGCCATCACCGCTGATTCCGAGTCCATCGAGCACCGGAATGCCAAGCGCGGCGATGAAGTTTCCGTCAGACGCGCCGCCAACCTGCGCTTCGCCGAGCTTGAAATCGACCTGCGCCGCGATCGCGCGCGCTTTCTCGAACAGCTCGACGACCGCCAGAGTCCTTTCGAGAGGCGGCCGATTGATGCCACCGGATACGAAGACTTTCGTGCGCTCGTCTATCGGCGTGATGTTTCCGAGTATTCGTTCGATCTCACGCGACTCCGCTTCCGTCGAGAAGCGTACGTCGATCTCCGCCTCCGCTTCGGCGGCGACTACATTCGATCGCGTCCCGCCGCGGACGACGCCGACATTTACAGTGATACCCGATCCCGATCCGTTGATGGCGTGCAGTCGTTCGGTTTGCCGGGCCAATTCGAGAATCGCGCTGGCGCCCTTTTCAGGTTCGAGACCGGCATGCGCCGCTTTGCCTTCGACCTTCATCGCGAAGATGCCGGTTCCCTTTCGGCCCGTCTTGACTCGTCCACCCTCAGCCGGCGGCTCCATAACCAGGGCGCAACGGGTGTTCGCAGACTTCGCTGTCTCTTCCAACAATGGCCATCCGTTAAAACTGCCGACCTCTTCGTCGCACGTCAGCACAACAGTCACTGCGCATGACGGCACGATCTTCAACTCCGTCATCGCCCGCAGCACTTCGATAATCAACGCGCAGTTTGCCTTCATATCGAATATGCCTGGACCGTAAATTCTCCCCGCTTCGTGACGCCACGGACGCGCAGCGACCGAACCATGCGCATGGACCGTGTCCGTGTGTCCAACAACCAGAATCTGTCCTTTCGATCGCTGCTGGGCGAACGCCTGAATCACGAGATGTTGCCCGAAGTCAGGAACGTCAACGCGCTTGATCTCGCTCACGCAATCAATGCCGCGCGCCACTCCCGCAAGCAGATCGACAACAGCGCGACTGCCAGCGACGTCTCCCGAAGGTGACTCAATCTCAACAAGAGCGCGGATGAACGATTCAATCTCGACTTGTCGTGACTGGAGTAGTTCGTAAATGTTCCGAGCAGCGCGAAATGAATTAGGGGTTTCAGACATGCAGTGACTAAACGTTGGTTGATGTAATCGTTTCCTTGCGCACAGTCAGTGCGTCAAGACGGGGCAAGTTAACTTTGAATCCGATGCCGGGCGCGTCGGGCGGCGTGATCGTGCCCCTCGAGCTGACCGTCACAGCGGGCTCGATCACGTCCTCTTCCCAGTATCGCGCGCTCGCCGACACATCTCCGGGCAAACTGAAACCGGCGAGCGTTGACATCGCGATGTTGTGAGCCCGTCCGATTCCGGATTCGAGCATGCCGCCGCACCACACCGCAATGTCCCGTTCGCGAGCGACCTGTTCGAGCCGTTTCGCTTCGCTGTGCCCGCCGACGCGACCGAGTTTCACGTTGATGATCTTGCACGAACCAAGCCCGATCGCATGCACCGCAATGTCGGCCGAACGGATCGACTCGTCGAGGCAGATCGGCGTATGAATCTGTAGTTGAAGTCTCGCGTGATTGAAGATGTCGTTATGCGCGAGCGGCTGTTCGAGCATCATCAGGTTGAAGCGATCGAGTTCCTGAAACAAGGGGACGTCGGCGAGTGTGTACGCCGAGTTGGCATCGCCCATCAATCGTATTTCCGGAAACTCTTTGCGCACGCGTTCAACAATCTTGAGGTCCCAGCCGGGTTTGATTTTTATCTTGATGCGCTGGTAGCCCGCATCAACTTCCTTGCGAATCTTTTCCAGCAGTATCTCCGGCGTGTTTTGAATGCCGATCGAGACTCCGCAGGAGATCTCGTTACGCGTGCCGCCGAGGTGACGCCACAAAGGCACGCGGAGTTTCTTTGCCTCGAGATCCCAACACGCGTTTTCGATCGTGGCCTTCGCCATGCGATGGCCGCGTACGGGTTTCATCGCCGCGAAAACATTCGCCGCGGTCTCGAATTGCCTTCCGAGGACCATCGGCGCCAGAAACTCACGCAACGTGGTCCAGGCCGTTTCCGTCCACTCATCACTGTAGAACGGTCCTTCGCCGGCGGTGCATTCGCCCCATCCTTGGCCGCCATCGCTGTCGGTTACGCGCGCCAGGACGATACGTCGTTCAGTAGTACGACCGAAACTTGTTTCGAAGAAATGGACGAGGGGCAGGCGTATTTCGCGCAGTTCGATCGACTCGATGATCAAGGTGTGAAAGTTGCTCCTCCGTTAACGCATTATGCCTTTCTGCCAAGTACTTGTCAGCTTGCGGTTCAGGATCATCCGGTGTTTTTCGGAGGAGATAGATTTAAGGGCATCGTAACTTGACCAGCCACTCGAGAACTTGATACAAGGCTGGCACAAATTTCCTACCGGCCTCGGGTGTTTTCCTCCGGTATTCCTCATAAATAGCGTACGGATTGGTTTCGAATTTTCTTGCAAGGAGTTTTATGCGTAAATCTTTGTCCCCGGTTCCTTCACGGGCCCGCCTGATCGCAATTGCTTTCACAGCTCTTTTGCTTTCCGCAGTGGTCATTCAGCAGCTGTATTTCGCGCGCCCCGCGAAAGCTGCAATCAGCGTCTTCATCAATGAGATTCACTACGACAACACCGGCACAGATGCCAATGAAGCGATCGAGATCGCGGGTCCTGCCGGTACCGACCTGACCGGATGGTCGATCGTCCTCTACAACGGCGCCGGCGGCGCGCCCTACGATACTGACGTGTTGAGTGGGACTATTCCGGATCAACAGGCAGGGTTCGGCACGATAAGTCTCGCCTATCCGGTAAACGGAATTCAGAATGGCTCACCCGACGGAATCGCACTGGTCGATCCGTCCAGCACGGTGGTCCAGTTTCTGAGTTATGAAGGAACGTTCACCGCCGTCGGTGGTCCAGCAAACGGAATGCTGAGCACCGATATCGGCGTCTCCGAAAACGGAACAGAGGCGCTCGGACAATCGCTCCGGCTGACCGGCACGGGCCAGTTCTACGAAGACTTCACCTGGAATGCGCCGGCTACCGCAAGCTTCGGCGCCGTGAACCAGGGACAAACTTTTGGCGGGGCGGATACCGCACCGACCGTTATCAACACTTCGCCCGTAGACGGCGCCCTCAACGTGGCCGCAAACTCCGATGTGATCATTACATTCAGCGAGAGCGTCAATGCGACGTCGAGCGCGTTCTCGATTCAATGTCCGACGGGAACGCCTATCAGTTTCACACAAAGCGCTTCGCCGGCCACTACCTACACATTGAATCCGAACGCCGATCTTCCGGCCAGCACAGTTTGCACGGTGACGGTGGACGCGACTCAGATTACCGACCAGGACGTGAACGATCCACCTGATCAGATGGCGGCAAACTTTGTCTTCTCGTTCACAGTCGCCGCCGGTCCGCCGGTCGTTGCGAACAACATCATCATCAACGAAATCGATTCTGACACGCCGGGCACCGACGCGCTGGAGTTTGTCGAACTGTACGACGGTGGCGTGGGCAACACTTCGCTCAGCGGACTCGTCGTCGTCTTCTATAACGGCGCTAACGATCTTTCGTATCGCGCTATGGACCTCGACGGGTTCAGTACGAACGCGCAGGGATATTTCACGCTCGGAAACGCTGCGGTCCCAGGTGTGGATCTGGTCTTCCCGGGTAACACACTTCAGAACGGCGTTGACGCAGTTGCGCTCTTCGCAGCTGACGCAACTAACTTCCCGGCCAACACTCCCGTGACTACAGTCAATCTTCGTGACGCCGTCGTCTACGGATCTGGCATCAGCGATCCTGGACTATTGCCGCTGCTGAATTCGGGCCAGCCGCAAGTCGACGAAAACGCCACCAGCAGCAGCGCGACTGTTTCGATCGGTCGCTGTCCGAACGGTGATGGCGGTTTCCGAAACACCTGCTTCTACACAACACAAACGCCCACTCCCGACGCGGTGAACATTTGTCCGGTGGCTGCCGGCGTTCTTGCGATTCACGACGTCCAGGGCAGCGGGACATCGACGCCGTTTTCCGGACAGCAAGTGATCAGCTCCGGCATCGTTACTGGCATCAAGTCGAACGGGTTCTTCATGCAGGATCCGATTCCCGACGCTGATGACAATACCTCCGAAGGAATATTCGTATTCACTTCGAGCACTCCGACAGTTGCTGCCGGCGATGCGGTGACAGTCGACGGCACGGCGACGGAGTTCTTCAACCTGACACAAATCTCGAGCTCGAACTGCAAGATAACAATCTCATCGAGCGGCAACTCGCTGCCGCCGGCGATCACGCTGACAACAACGATTCTCAATCCGGCTGGTCCAACGGATCAGCT
>CBFGMX010000076.1:0-24619 GCA_965649955.1 uncultured bacterium | reverse complement strand
CCGACTGCGGGTTCGGTGATTCTCGCGGGCATTCTGCTCAAGCTCGGAACTTATGGCTTCTATCGTTTCAACCTGCCGATGTTTCCCAAAGCCTCGATGGACCAATCGAGTTGGGTGACGAGCTTCGGAACCTTTGGCGTGCGCAGCGTCGTGGTGTTTCTGGCGATCGTCAGCATCATCTACGGCGCACTCGCCGCGATGTACTTCGTGGTCAAGAAAGACGGCGACGTTAAGAAGTTGGTCGCTTACTCGTCCGTCTCGTCGATGGGCATGGTGATGCTCGGACTGTTTGCGGTCAATCCGAACGGCGTCAACGGCGGCGTTATGCAGATGATCAATCACGGGATCTACTCGGGGGCACTGTTCCTGCTCGTCGGCATCATTTACGAGCGCCGCCACACGCGCAACGTGGCGGAGTTTGGCGGACTGTCGCACGTCATGCCGGGCTACGCTGCGATCTTTCTCGGCATGGTGATGACCGCGATCGGACTGCCGCTGCTCGCCGTTTTCATTTCGGAATTTCTCGCACTGCGCGGCGCGTTCGAGGCGAACGTCTATTGGGCGGGCTGGGCGGCACTCGGAATCATTCTTAACGCCGGCTACTTTCTCTGGCTCTACCAGCGAATGTTTTTCGGCACGATTGACAACCCGAAGAACGAACGGCTGCCGGACCTGAACGTTCGCGAGTGGGCGTACATGGTGCCGCTGATGATCCTCTCGCTGTGGATCGGCGTCTATCCCAAACCGTTTCTTGAATACATTCAGCAGCCCGTCAATGCGTTGGTGAAACAGGTGCGGCCGGAGTATCAGATTCCGGGAATGCCACAGCAGGCGCCGGAAACGGAACGCGCGCAACGATAAAAAGAACCAATGTTCTTCCTTCAAGCAAACACGACGTCACTGATTAATGTCGCGGATCTGCAACTGATCGCGCCCGAGTTGATCCTGACCGCTTGCGCCTGCGTGGCGCTGATCATGGAAGTCATACTTCCGTATCGCAAGAGCAAACTCACCGCTTACTTCGCGCTCGTCGGCGTGGCCCTGGCCTTTGTCTCACTCGGTTTCCAGTGGTGGACCATGCGCGGCGCGCTCCCGTTCGACGGTTTTTATGGCATGGTGCGAATCGACGGGTTTGCTCTGTTATTCAAAGCGATCTTTCTGGTCGCCGCCGCACTGGCCATAGGTATTTCGACGCGTTATCTCGACATCGAAGGCGAACAGCATGGCGAGTACTACGCGCTGGTTCTATTCGCCACCGTCGGCATGATGTTTCTGGCGTGTGGTTACGATCTGATTTCGCTGTACATCAGTCTCGAGTTGATGGCCCTGACGTTCTACGTGCTGGTGGCATTCACGAAGCGCGAAAAGAGATCGAACGAGGCGGCCATGAAGTACTTCCTGCTCGGCGCGTTTTCCTCGGGCGTGCTGCTTTACGGAATGTCGTTACTCTTCGGCATCGCCGGATCGACCAACCTGGGCGAGATCGGCAACAGCATCAATCAACTAGTCCCCGAGGTTCAAAACGCGATTCTGGCGAACAGCCAACCGGGTGCGACTCAGAACGCGCTCGCGGGATTGCGGCCGATGATGCTGCTGGCAATGATTGCGCTGGGCGCCGGTCTATTCTTCAAAGTAGCGGCGGTGCCATTTCACATGTGGGCGCCGGATGTTTACGAAGGCGCGCCGACCTCGGTGACGGCGTTTCTTTCGACCGGTTCGAAAGCGGCGAGCTTTGCGCTGTATGCGCGCATTTTCAGCGAGGCATTGGGCGGCATGCGCGCTGACTGGGCGCCGGTGCTTGGCCTGGTCGCGGCGGTCACGATCATGGTCGGCAACTGGGCGGCGGTGACTCAGGAAAACTCCAAACGCCTGTTGGCGTATTCGTCGATCTCCAACGCGGGTTACTTGTTGCTCGGACTTGTGGCCCACAACCTTTACGGTTACATCGGCCTCGTCGTCTATCTCTTCGTCTACACGCTGATGAACATGGGTGCGTTTGGGATCATCATCAGCCTGCGGCGTCGCGGTATCATCGGCGACAATGTCGACGATCTGACCGGGCTGGGCCAAAAGGCGCCGGTGCTGGCGGCAATGATGTCGATATTCATGTTGTCGCTGGGCGGCCTGCCCGTCACCGGTGGATTCATCGGCAAGTACTTTCTGTTTGGCGGTTTGATCGAGCGCGGCCGCGCGGACGGGAAAGCGTGGTACTACGCGCTCGCCGTTTGGGCCATCATCAATACGGTTGTTTCCTTCTACTACTACTTCCGCTTCATCAAGGTGATGTATCTCGGCGATCGCGTCGCCGACAACCGGCCGCTCGCACTTTCGCCCGCGCTGCAAACGGCGCTCTTTGTTTCGGTGATCGGCGTGCTATGGATCGGCGTCTATCCGCAACCGCTGGTCCAGGTGACCAGCGACCTTGTGCGGGCGACGTTCGGGTCGTTATTCGGTTAATTTCCCTTCAGTGTACGTCTACTACTTCCTCGCGGCACTTGCCTGCTGGTTTGGCTTCCAATCCTTGTTGAATGGTTTGAAGTTCGCTGCTTATGTGCGGCGTGAGACGAGTCGTCCGCTGCCGGACTACTGTCCTTTTGTTTCCGTGATCGCGCCGACGCGCGGCGTCGAACCTGGTTTTGCGGAGAACGTGCGTCCGTTAGTGGAGCAGGATTATCCCGGGTATGAAGTTGTGTTCGTTTTCGACGACCCTGAAGATCGCGCCATCGAGATCGTGAAACAGTTTGACGCGAGAACCGTGATCAGTGGTCCCGCAAACGGCACGGGGCAGAAGGTCCACAACCTGATTGCGGCTGTGAAAGAGATCGATCCGCGGTGTGAAGTCATAGTTTTTGTCGACACTGACGCGAGGCCGGAACGTAGTTGGTTGCGCAAACTGGTTGCACCGCTAAGTGACGAGAGCCTCGGCGCCTCGACCGGGTATCGCTGGTTTATTCCCGAGCGTGGTGGATTGGCGTCGAGGTTGCGTGGAGTTTGGAATGCGTCGATAGCCTCCGCGCTTGGCGCAGACACTGCTAAAAACTTTTGCTGGGGTGGTTCAACCGCCATCAGGCGAGCGACTTTTGAGCGTTTGAACGTCCCGGAACACTGGGCCGGCACTGTTTCCGACGATTTCACGATCACGCGAGTGTTGAAGGAAGCGAGACTTCCGATCCATTTCACGCCGAATTGTCTGGTCCCGTCCGTCGGCGACTGTGATCTCCGCGAGCTGTTGGAGTTTACGACGCGTCAGATAAAGATCACGCGTGTTTATGCGCCGCACCTGTGGCTGCCGCTGCTGTTGGGCTCGGGTCTGTTCACGGTGGTGTTTTTCGGCGGCATAGTTCTGTTGTTCGTGACTGGCTCGCTGGCTGTGCTCGTCATTCTGGCAATCCTGCTTCTGCTCGGGGCAGCGAAGAGTTTCATCCGTTGGCGAGCGATCTGTATTCCGCTCGCCGAACACAGATCAAAGCTGAATCGAGATAAAGTGGCGCATCTCGTTCTGTGGCCACTTGCCTCCCTGGTCTATTTTTACAACACGATCGTCGCCGGCTTTTCGCGGCGCATCAGATGGCGCGGCATTACCTATGAATTGAAATCGCCATCTGAAGCTGTCATTATCTCGCGCGAACCTGCATGACTCGTAACTAAATGCTTCAAAAAGCGGTCCAATTTGTGCAGCTTTTACGCACGTCGAAACGCGAGAAACGTCTCGGCACGGTAATTCTGTTCGTCACCTCACGCTGCAACGCGCTCTGCCAAACGTGTTTCTATCACGCGGAGTTGAACCGTCCGGGCGACATGACGTTTGCACAACTCGAAAAAGTGTCGCAGACGATGCCGCCGATCACCGACCTTTGGCTCTCCGGCGGCGAGCCGACCTTGCGCGGCGACGTTTCGCAGGTCATTGACATGTTCGTCGCGAACAACGGTGTGAACCGCGTGATTATTCCAACTAATGGTCTGATCAAGTCGCGTGTTCTCGACATCGTCGATCGGGCACTTTCAAACAATCCGGCCATCGATCTTTATTTGAACATCGCACTCGATGGCTACGGCGAAACTCACGATCGTATCCGTGGCGTTCCCGGCAACTGGCAAAAGGCGCTCGACTGCATCGAATCTCTTTACCCGCTGAAGGACAAATACACGGACCGCTTCCGGTTGAATGTCAACACCGTCGTCTGTGCTGCCAACTACACCGAGATCGAAATGCTCTCGGAGTTTATGTGGGAGAACTACAACCTCGACGGGCAGTACTTCAACATCATTCGCGGTGAAACTCTCGTGGGCGATCAAATCAAACAAGTGCCGCCTGAAGTTTTGCCCGCGATGTACTCGCACGTGGCGAGACTCACGAAGCGTTACGGCGATCGTATGTTCGCCAATGACGACGCGAGTAAACGCTTCGTCAAAAACGCCGCCTACGTAGGCACGATCACGACCCACTACCGCACGCAGCACGCAAACTTTCAAGAGTCAACACCGTGGCCGTTTCCCTGCACGGCCGGTGAGACTACGGCCGTCATCGATTACAACGGCGACGTACGCGCCTGCGAGTTGCGCGAGAAGTTTGCCACGCTGAAAGATTTCGACTACGACTTCGGAGCCCTCTGGGCCACTCACGAGCGCGAGTCGGAGCTTGCGGCGATCGACGGTGGCAAGTCCTGCTGGTGCACACACGTTTGCTTCATTCACGACTCGATGCGTCACTCGCGCCGGGCGACGCTTTACGAAGTTCCGAAGAACTTCCTGACCCGCGAGAGCTGGTGAACGATGCCCGAGTCGCGCGATTCCTCGAAACCGACGCCGGAAGAGAACCGCAAGGCGGGATTCGCCTACGCCGCGGGCATAGCTTTGTTCGCAACAGTCGCCGCGTTTACGGGCGCGGGATACTTGCTGGATAAATGGCTCGGGACGCAGCCGTGGTGCCTGGTGGCAGGAATCGTTCTCGGCTCTGCGGCGGGACTTTTCGAGTTTGTTCGTTTGAGTTCCAGGACGTATTAAACTAAAATCGGCGGCTTTGCGAATGTCCGAAACAGCAAGCAATGCTATCAATCTGAGGATTTTTCGCACGATGGCAATTGCCACCGGCCTTAGCGTAGCTGTGTCCGCGGTGATTGGCCCATGGCGCGTGACGACTGGTCTGCTCGCCGGAGGACTGCTGGCTTTGTTCAGTCACCGCTGGTTGAAGAACTCCGTCGCCGCGGCGATTGAGTTGTCAATCGGCGGCGCCGCGCCGCGTTTGCGGCTGGCCCAGTTTTTACTTCGTTATCTTGTGATTGGGGCGGTGGTTTTTGCGCTTCATGAGTTCAACCTGTTGTCGTTGCCTGCCGTGCTGGTGGGCCTGTCGAGTTTTGTAGTAGCAATATTCGTCGAAGCGTTGAGAGAGTTTTACTTCGCAATTATCCAGCGAGAGGAAATTAGTTGATGTATTGGTTGGCCGAAGCCGCTGAATCGGGAGAGCATGCCGAAGAGGCGGCCCATCATACACCCATCATTGTTGAGCTCGTGAATCATTGGTTCGGTGAAGCGGCGCTCTCTTTCGAGTTGAAGTACACCAAGCCTGTTTGGGACAAGGTGCTCGGATACTTTGGCACCACGCCTGAAGCGGCTTTTGGTCCATACACCGCCGAGAATGCGATACCGTGGTACACGGTGATGTTCTTTATCGCTTGTATCCTCAGCGTCGTGCTCATCTGGATCTTCAAAGGCAAGTTGTCGGAGTCGGAGCCGGGCGGCGCACAACAAACACTCGAGGTCAGCGTGCTCGCCGTTCGCAACATGATCCAGGACATTATTGGATCACACGGGCTGAAGTATTTCCCGGTGGTGATGACCTTCGCGGTGCTGATCCTCGTATCGAACCTGATGGGACTGTTTCCGCTCTTTATGAGTCCAACGGCAGCGACGAGTGTGACTTTCGCGCTCGGGTTGAGTTCGTTTCTTTACTACAACTACATCGGGATCAGTGAAAACGGGATCGTGATCCACCTGAAGCATCTTGCCGGTCCGGTTTGGTGGATCGCGCCGCTGATCTTCCCGATTGAGTTGATCAGTAATCTCATCCGCCCGTTCTCACTCGGCATTCGTCTCTTCGGAAACCTGTTCGCGGACGAGCAGGTAATGGCGACGGTGGCATACCTGGCGCCGCCTTACACATTCATCGCACCCATTTTCCTGATGCCTTTGAGCGTGTTTGTGGCTTTGATTCAGACGTTCGTTTTCATACTGCTTTCGCAGCTGTATATCAGCGAGGTCTCGCATCCTCATGAAGAGCACGCCGGACACGGCGCTCATGACGAGGACGACGAGATGATCGCGCCCGTTTTAACTTAACGGCTTTATCCATGCGCGCGGTGAGCGATGCGACATGAGCGTCCGCACACGTTGCCGCGCATTCCGAATAGATTGTTTTCCAGTCACACTCCGTAAACACCGGGCAAGTCATAGCTTCGGCTCTATTGAAGCAAACCGTGTCTGTCTCGCAGGAGCGCCGTTGTAAGAGGGGCGGTGGATACCGGATGCAGGCGAAATAATAAAAGGCTGCGGTGGGAACAGCGATGTGGCGGGTGAGCAGTCTGGAACTCAGATCGTAGGAGGAACTATGAGCAAATTCAGAATCCTGCTGTTCGCCGTGGTCGGCATTCTTTTCAGTGCGATGACCACGTTCGCGCAAGTCGAAGGCGCCACGGGCGCCGGAGATAACGCTAGCAGCGTGAACAAGTACCGGGCGATCGGCGCGGGCATAGGTTTCGCAATCGCCGTGCTTGGCGGCGCCATCGGACAGTCACGGATCGGCGCGGCGGCGTGTGAAGGCGCGGCACGAAACCCCGGCGCGGCCGGGCGCATTCAAACCATGATGATTCTTGGTTTGGCGCTGATCGAGTCGCTGGTGCTGTTTGCACTGCTGGTGATCTTCGCGGTAGTGAGACCAACAACCTAAGCGCTGAGATCCGAATCAAAGCGTTTCCTGTGGGTGCGGGCGAGGGAATAGTTTCTCTCGCCCGCGTCTTTGTTGACCGCGAATGGTACGGATGGAATAATCGAGGCACTGCTAATGAAAAAATGTCCGAAGTGCGGAGTTGAATATGCCGACGCCACGACGCTGTGTCCAGCGGACGGCGTCGCGCTCGAAACTACGAACGACGCACTCATCGGTACCACGCTCGCCGGCAAATACCGCATCGACGCGCGTCTCAACGAAGGCGGCATGGGCAATGTCTACAAAGGCACGCACGTGCTGATGGACAAGACTGTCGCGATCAAAGTGCTGCGTCCATCACTGGCTGCCGACGAGAAGATCGTTGCGCGCTTCTCACGCGAGGCACGCGCCGCCTCACGTATCTCGCATCCCAACGCACTGAGCGTCACCGACATCGGCGAGGATGAAAACGGCATCGTCTTTCTGGTGATGGAGTTTCTGAGCGGAAAAACGCTCAAGCAGGTGATCCGCGACGAAGGACCGTTGCCGTTGCAGAGAATCGTCGATATCACGCGCCAGGTCGGCGACGCACTCGCCGCTGCGCATGCGCAGGGCGTCGTGCATCGCGATCTGAAAAGCGACAACATCATGTTGCTCGATACGACGTCTGTGGGCGATCACGCCAAAGTGCTCGACTTCGGCATCGCCAAGATCAACGAGCCGGACGGAGATTTCGACGGTGGTTTAACCGCGCCGAACCTGGTAATCGGAACGCCTCAATACATGTCGCCCGAGCAGTGTTCGCAGGACGCGGACATTGATTCGCGTTCCGACATCTATTCGCTGGGTGTGATTCTTTACGAGATGCTGGTCGGGCACGTGCCGTTTTCGGGCGAGTCGGCGACGATCGTGATGATGAAGCACTTGCAGGAGCCGGTGCCGTCAGTGCTCGAGGAGCGCAACGACGTGCCGCCGCCGATCGGCCGTGTGGTTGCGCGAGCGATGGCGAAGGTGCCGAGCAATCGCTATCAAACTGTCGGGGAGTTGATCGAGGATCTGACGATCGCGTCGGGAATGATCGTGCCTGTACCTGTGCCGCCGGCAGCGACTACCGCGGCTAACAGCGCTCCAGCGGTGACGAGCGACGACGTGGACGAAGTCACAGTCGTTCGCGCACGCGAGCAAACTCCGTCCGCGGAGCAGTATCCGCCGGCAATCCCACGGCGTGCGCCCGTAACAGTTCCGGTCCGGCCCGTAGACGCTCCTGTTGGTGGCGGTTTCAATCCCTGGAAGATACTGGTCCCGTCTGCCGCTGCGTTGCTGGTTGTGTTTGCGGCCTTTTACCTCTGGACCATGAACTCGCCCGCCAGCAGCACTACCAATAGCAACCAGGCGGGGCCAACACTCGCGGCCGATCCCAACAGCCAACCGGTCGAACCCGCTCAACCGCCAACCGGCAAAGCTGAGGAAGGACTTCCTTCCGGCGGCTCGGTCAAGCCTTCCGCCAACGCCAACGCCAACGCTTCGCCGAACGTAAATGCAGACGAAGTTCAGACGCCGATCGAAGACGTCAGCCCGGTTGCTAATGAGAACGCAAACAGCAACGGCAACACCAACTCAAACGCCAACCGCAAAGCGCCTCCGTTGCCGGAGCCGACGCGAAGTGTAGTGCCGGGGAATGTTCCTGTGCCTACGCCTGCGGCAACAAAACCACCGGCGCCCACACCTTCGCCCGAACAGCCTTAAGCGCTCGATCGGCGTTGATTAGCCGCATTCAGAACCAACCGGATCAACTCTGCTTCGTCTTCGATCTGGGGCTCGATTTCGAGCACGTAACACGGAAGTGAAAAGGACAGCGAGCGAAGTTTCACTGCATCCTTTGCGGTGGTGATTAGGCTGTTTGCGCCCGCACGCTTCGCCGCTTCGATGAGTGAATCGACTTCCGTTTGTGTGTAGCGATGGTGGTCGGGGAAGGCTTTCTGGAAGATGACCTCATGTGTGATTGCATTAAAGAACGAACGAGGATTGCCAATCGCGCAGAACGCCGCAACCGGTGGAATGATCTCGTCTGAAAAACCATCCAACGATCTGATCCGCGAAGTACGCATCCGCGACTTGAATACCGGAACAGCGCCCGCGAACCGGCGGATCTCATTAAGAACACTGTCAATATTATTAACCTGATCTGTTCGAGTGATGACGATGCAGTCGGCCCTACTGAGGCCGCTCAAGGGTTCGCGCAACCGGCCGTAAGGCAATAGATGCCCGCCACCCCACGGGTTTGTCGCGTCGATCGTGACGATGTTCAAATCACGCGCGACCCGCAGGTGTTGGAATCCGTCGTCCAAAACGAAGCAATCTGTATCGAACCGCCTGATCGCCTCATTGCCGGCTGCGACGCGATCTGCGCTGCAAATCAGAGCGGCTGACACGTCGAGGAGATTCGTCGCCAGGAGAAACGGTTCGTCACCCGCCTCCGACGGCGTCGTCATGACGGTCCTGCCGTCGGAAACGACGACCAATTGCTGCGGATTGTCGCGGCCGTAACCGCGCGTGAGTATGCAGACCTTCTTACCTGAACCGGCGAGAGAGCGTGCGACCCATTCGACGAGAGGAGTCTTGCCGGTGCCGCCGGTGGTGATGTTGCCTACGCTAATGACCGGCCGGTCGAGTTTGGTCGAGTGAAAAGTTCCGCGGCGATAGAGCGAGAGGCGCGTTCTGGTGACGGCGCCATACAAAACGCTCAGTGGCGGAAGAATGAGAGACCTCATGAAGTCTGGGCGTTGGTGGCCAGGACTGAATTTGACTGAGAGCTGTCGCGCCGTTGGGTCGATAGCAACGGAGTAATAATTCTGACAGTTCTTTCAGTCGCGCCCTGGTTCGTGGCCACGAGCTGCTTCGCGCGTGCCGCAAGTTCGGCGCGACGTTCCGGTTTGGCGAGCAAGTCGTTCAGGACCCTGGCAAGTTCCGCGGAAGCGGCGCTCGCGTCCAATGGAGGCAATTGAACGATCGCGTCAGCCTGCTCCAGCAAACTTACGATCGCGTGAAAGTTGTGAGTGTGCGCGCCCGTGACGACGGGCGCTCCCGCGGCTGCGGGTTCGAGCACGTTATGACCACCACGATCGACGATACTTCCGCCGACAAAAACTACCGTGGCGAGCGCGTAAGCGGCCGGTAATTCGCCGATGGTATCGAGAAGAATGACGCTCGCTTGCGTGTCCGCCGCCTCAGGCGTGTTTGTCCTTCTGGTCCAACTCAATCCGGCGTTCTCTATCAACGACGCGACTTCGGCGAAACGTTCGGGATGTCGCGGCGCGAGCATCAGGCGCACGGTTTGCGACGCACTGAGCAGTCTAAAACTCTCGAGAAGGATCTTCTCTTCGGGAGGGTGCGTGCTTGCGGCGAGGATGAGTGGCGTGCCCGCATGAAGGCCGAACCGGTTGCGGATCTCCGCAGTCTTCTCACCGGCGGGCGGCAGTGCGCCGGCGTCAAACTTCAAGTTACCCGCGGTCCGGATCGCGTCCGCGCGCATGCCCAGATCTTGCAACCTGCTCGCGTCCGCTTCGGACTGCATCACCGCGATGCTCAACGACTCCAGCACTCGCTTCAGAAAAAACTTTATCCACGCATAACGGCGAAACGATTGCCGGGAGATGCGTCCGTTGACTAGCGCTACCGGTATCTCTCGCGCTGTGCATTCACGGAGGAAGTTTGGCCACAGCTCCGTTTCCATAAGAAGGACGACGGACGGGTTTATCGCCCGCAGCGCGCGCCGCACGCACCAGCGCCAATCGAAGGGAAAGTAAAAGACGCTGTCCGCCTGTTGCGCAAAAACCTCGGACGCCAGTGTTTGTCCGGTGCGCGTGATCGTGGAAACGACGAGCGAATGGTTCGGAAACTCCCGTTTCAATCGCTGAACCAATGGCCGCGCCGCCTGCGTCTCTCCAACCGAAACGCAATGCAGCCAGATAAGCGGGCGTTGTGCAGGGATTTGAGGAAGCGAACCTAAGCGTTGGCGCAAACCTTCAAGGTACTTACCGTGCGCCAACGCTTGATACAGGAAGTGAGGGATTAGAACCAGAAGGCCGAGCGATAACAGTAGGCTGTAAGCCAGGTACATCGAATTACTTCGCTCGCTCGATGTATCGTCCTTCGGTCGGATCGACGCGAATGCGGTCGCCTTCGTTGATGAAAGGCGGCACTGTGATCGTCACGCCGTTTTCGAGCGTTGCAGGTTTGTTCACGTTTGAGACGGTCGCGCTTTTCAGCGTTGGTTCGGTCTGCGTCACGATCAGTTCCATCGAAGGCGGCAGGTCGATTCCGATAGGCGCGCCTTCGTAAAACTCCGCCTGGAGCTTGAGGCCGGGAGTCAGCCACTGGGCTGCGTCGCCGAGATCCTCTTCGCTGAGGGCGATCTGTTCGTAGTTCTCGGTGTTCATGAAATGGTGGTGCGAGCCGTCGGAGTAGAGATACTCCATCTCGTGCTGCTCGAGTGACGCGCGGTCTACCGTGTCGGCGGAACGGAAGCGATGTTCGAACGAAGATCCGGTACGGATGTTTCGCAGCTTGGTTTGCACCATTGCGCGCAGATTGCCGGGCGTGTGGTGACGAAATTCGACGACCTTGCAGGGCTGGCCTTCGAAAACGATCACCATACCGCGTCGAATCTGGGTTGCAGGAATTGCCATAAAACAGAAGTCTCCGTTAGATAAAGGTAGGGCACACTTAGCAAAGTCGGTAGTCTAACGAGGCGGGTTGGAAGTTGTCTAGTGGGTAAGACATACGGGTCGTATCCTGATTTTCAAATCTGCGCGTTCTCTGCGTGGTCTGCGCCTCTGCGGTTTACTTGTTTTGGTACATAAGTTCACCGCTGAGGCGCAGAGCACGCAGAGAATCGCAGAGAAAAACGTTTAATCTAGGACACCATCGGACCCAAACACAAAAAGGGCAGTCTGCCTGGAGTAGCCTTCCCGGCAAGACCGCCCTTCTCTTGAGGAGCCCACCTACCTCGCTGTCATAAACGTACGAGAACGGCGATGGTTCCAATAACTCGCGAACTCACGCGGCGCGTGCGCGTGGCACGCGACGCAGGCGCGCCAGACGTTCGAGCCAGCGCTGCGCCTGCTCGTAGTGCGGAAATCGACGCTCGTCCAGGCGGAACGCGGATGTGTGATAGTAGCGCCGCCCCTTGATCAGCCGCGCGGGGTGTTTGATGTGGAGCATCTCGTGATAAAGGATGTACTCCACGAACCATTCCGGGACTTCTTTCGAATCCAGCGTCTTGCTGATCGTGATGCTGTCGTAAATGTGATCGTGATGACCGAGGATGCTGCGCGTTCGGCGCTGCGACCAGGTTAACGTCGGTTTCGCCAACTCCCCGTCAAAGTATCGACGGTTCAATTTGCCGAACATCCGTTCGAGATCGTAAACCTCACCCTGCGCCGTTGAGATCATCTTCCGTCCGCGCCCGCGTCGCGCAAGGTCAGACGAACGCATGACTGCCGGAGTCAACGAATAGTCGCGATAAACGCGGTCGTGAATCGTGGGCACGCGTTTTCCCAGCAGTCGCGCCACCAGGATCCAAGCCAGTGCGCGCAAAACATCCGGCGGAGAGTCTTTGCAGATATCCGAAAGACGGACGTAAACACGTCCTGAGCGCAGGCGAATCGTGTGTCGTAACCCGGCGTAAGGGTAAAACCGGATCTCAATAACGGGCACACCACGGTTCCCGCCCATGTGGCGAAATGCGTCTGCGAAGTATTTTTTTACATCGTTCATCGGATACTCGCAGCTACAAACCTCTGGTCGGGGACAGTGACGCCTAACCGGCAATCGAAAGGTGTAAGTTGTTTGACCGGACCGAGTGGCTGGCGTGACCAGGTTTTTGAACTCCAGCGGGGGTAATCTTAAGGATGCCGAGCGCGGCCCGTCAACCCGCGGCGGGCATCCTGCCGGCACCCGGTTTCTGGTGACGCCAGCAGACAGAAAGACGGTTTTGACTGTATACTGCCCAAAACCGTGTAATTTATGCCCAAGCGAGCCTCAAATCTTCAACATAGCGACAAAAGCCCACTGGATCCGCGGGCTGAAGTGCTGCTCGCCGCCCTGATCAAGGAGCACCTCGTCACCGGCGAGGCCGTCGGTTCCCGTGTGCTCTCCGACCGGTTTTCACATGGTTACGGCTGGAGCCCGGCCACGATCCGCAACGTCATGGGAAACCTCGAGGAGGCCGGACTCGTCGATCAGCCGCACACCTCGGCGGGTCGCGTGCCGACCGACAAAGGCTATCGCTACTACGTCGATAACATGCTTGGCGAGGCTCGACTCTCGCGGAGCGACCTGAAAGCCATCGATCACCTGTTTTCCGCCCACGACATCGACGCCTCGTCGGCTCCGGACCGGTTGATGGAGACCGCGTCACACGTACTTTCGGCGCTGTCTCAGAACGTCGGCATCGTCGTCTCACCGTCGTTAGCGGAGAACCGCTTGAAGCACATCGAATTCGTGCAACTCCCGGACAAACGCATTCTTGTCGTGCTCGTGTCTCTGTCGGGAATCATCAACAACAAGGTCATACGCGTCGCCGACGAGTTTACGCAGACCGAACTTGACCGAACCGCCAGCTATTTGAACGTCGAGTTTCACGGCAAGAGCCTCGTCGCGATCCGCGCCGAGATCGTGGAGCTGATGAAAGAAGAGAAGGCGCTTTACGATCGGCTGCTGCAGAACGCGGTGCTGTTGTGCGAGCGGAGTCTTGAAGGCGAGGAAGCGACCGGCGAAGTTTACGTTGACGGCGCCTCCAACATTCTGACCAAGCCCGATTTTGACGACGTCGAACGCATGCGGGACCTGTTCAAGATGTTTGAAGAGAAGTCGCGCCTGATCAAGATTCTGAATGAGTGCGTCCATGAGGCCCCAACTTATCCAGGCGACGTGCACGTAACTATCGGCCGCGAGCATCTTGCGAGCTCGATGCGCGACTGCGCCCTCATCACCGCGCCTTATCGTGTGGGATCCAACGAAAGCATCGGCACACTCGGAGTCGTTGGTCCTATGAGAATCGAATATGCACGGATAATGGCTATGGTAAACTACATGGCGCGGTTGATAGAGCAACGCCTCGGCGAGCAGACCGCCCGTTAAACTCGCGGAGATTCCGACCCTTCCTAATGACTTCTGACAGGAAAGACAAGCGCGGGTTCCGCATCCCAATCAAGTTCAGCGACGCTGAAAGTGAGAGTGAATCTCCGAGCAGAGCAGCCGAGATGGATAGACCAGAGCCCGATTCCAATTCTGACCCCGACATCGACATTGAAGCTGAGGGTCTTTCATCCGCCGCCGGCGCCGGACTCTCAGCCGACGAAGCCCTCGGTCTCGACGATCTAAGTGCCGAAGAGCCCGGTGGACCCGACACCGCCGAACTAATCGCCACGCGCGCCGAACTGAAACGCGTCGAGGCGGAAAACGCGGAACTGAAAAACAGTCTCGCCCGCCGTCAGGCGGACTTTGAAAACTACCGCAAACGCGTCGACCGCGAGCGAAGCGAGACTTACAACCGCGTCGTCGCCGATGTTGTCGAGAAACTCCTGCCCGTTTCAGACAATTTGAAACGCGCGCTCGAGGCGGAATCTTCGGTCGAAGCCTCGGAGTCCGACGAGTTTCGTCATTTCCTGAGTGGCGTGGACCTGGTTTGGAAACAACTCAACGGCGTCTTCGATGCACTGGGCGTAAAGCCGGTAGCCGCCGCCGGCGAACAGTTTAATCCGCACTTTCACGAAGCAGTGGTTACCGAAGCAACCGACGAATACGAACCCGACACAGTGATTCAGGAAATCCGCAGCGGTTACCGGCTCGGCGACAAACTAATCCGCCCGGCGCTGGTAAAAGTCTCTACACGAAAGTAACTGTCAGTTAAATGGGAAAATCGATTGGCATAGATTTAGGTACGACGAACTGCTGCGTCGCCGTCCTTGAAGGCGGTGCGGTCCAGATCGTGCCGAACAAAGAAGGCGGCCGCACGACGCCGACCGTCGTCGGTTTTACTGACAAAGGCGAGCGGCTGGTCGGCCAGATCGCAAAGCGCCAGGCGGTTACGAATGCTGCCAACACAGTCTATGCGGTCAAGCGTCTGATTGGCCGGAAGTTCAGCTCGCGCGAAGTCGAGCGGATGCGCCAGACCTCGGCGTTCGAGATCGTCGACTCGACAAACGGCGACGCTCGCGTACGTGTTCAGAATCGAAACTACAGCCCGCCGGAATTGTCGGGCATCGTATTGCAGCGTTTGAAGGCTGCGGCTGAGGAGTTTCTAGGCGAATCGGTAACGGACGCGATCATCACCGTTCCCGCGTATTTCGACGACACGCAGCGCCAGGCCACGAAAGACGCAGGCAAGATCGCGGGCTTGAAAGTCGAACGCATAATCAACGAGCCGACGGCTGCGGCACTCGCGTACGGTCTCGGAAAATCAAACTCCGAACGGATCGCGGTTTACGATCTCGGCGGCGGCACGTTCGACATCTCGATTCTTGAAATGAACGACGGCGTGTTCGAAGTGCTGTCGACGTCAGGTAACACATTTCTCGGCGGCGAAGACTTCGACGAGCGAATCATGAGCTGGATGGCCGACCAGTTTCTCGCCGACACCGGTATCGATCTGCGCCAGGATCGCCTCGCCTTACAGCGCCTGAAGGAGGTTGCGGAACGAGCGAAGTGCGACCTGTCGTCGCAACTGGAGACCAACATCAACCTGCCGTTCATCGCCGCCGATGCGACCGGTCCCAAACACTTCAACAAGACGCTCACGCGGCAACAGTTCGAGTCGCTGGTTGAAGACCTGGTCGAGCAGACGGTCGAGCCGTGCCAGACGGCGCTGAACGACGCGAAACTGCAACCCGTTGACGTTCACAAAGTAATCCTCGTCGGAGGGCAGACTCGATCGCCAATCGTTGCGCGCACTGTCGAGAAGATCTTCGGCAGGAAAGCGTCGGCGGAGATCAATCCGGACGAAGTTGTTGCGATGGGGGCGGCAATCCAGGGCGGTGTTCTGAGTGGTGACGTAAAAGACATCGTGCTGCTCGACGTGTTGCCGCTGAGTTTGGGTTTGGAGACCCGCGGCGGTCTGTTTACGAAGATCATCGAGCGCAACTCCACAATTCCTCTGCGGGAGAGTCGCACGTTTACAACCGTTGTCGACAATCAATCATCGGTTGAGATTCACGTTTTGCAGGGCGAACGCGAGATTGCCAAGGGCAATCGGTCGCTCGGGAAATTCGAACTGGTCGGGATCCCGCCGAGTCCGCGCGGCGTGCCCCAGATCGAGGTTTCTTTTGAAGTCGATGGCAACGGCATCGTGTCAGTTTCTGCGCAGGACAAAGCGACCGGACGCGAGCAGCAAATCCGCATCACGCCAACTTCGGGACTGTCGCCCGACGAGATTGACAAGCTGATCCGTGAAGCGGAGGAGTTCGCGGACAGCGATCGGAGCGCCAAGGATCTTCTCGTGTTGAAGACGAAGGTCGAGTCGCTGCTTCGGAATACGAAGAAATCGTTTGTAGAATTTGGTGGCCTGCTCTCCGAGAGCGATCAGGAGGCGGCCGAAGCCGTTTTCCGGGAAGCTGAAGCGGCGGGGCAGTCGGAGAAGCTTGAAGAAGTCACTATTGTAATGAACAAACTGGAGCGCGTCGCCGGGCAACTCACATCCGCAATGCTGAACCCCACACCCGACGCGACTACCAGCGAAGTTTAGCGGAAGGAGAGAGAGAGTCATTGGTCATTTCTCATTTGACATTTCTCATTTGTCATTTTTCTGTTTAGCCACGGTCTTCGTGGTCACAACAACGCGAGTTCAGAACCACGAACGGAACCGCAAATGGCAAATGAGAAATGTCAAATGACAAATGACCAACGACCGAGACTGAATGAGTAAGCGTGATTATTACGAAGTACTTGGCGTGGGCCGTACGGCCAGCGATCAGGAGCTGAAGACGGCGTACCGTCGTCTTGCCGTCAAGTACCATCCCGACAAGAACCCCAACGACGCCACGGCGGAAGAGAAGTTCAAGGAAGCAGCAGAGGCTTACAGTGTCTTGTCGAATCCGGAACAGCGGAAACGCTATGACCGGTTCGGTCACGCGGGCGTGTCGAGCAGTGCCGGTGCGGGAGCGTGGGGCGCGCCGGGTTTTGGTGGTATCGAAGACATCCTCGGCGACCTGTTTGGATTTGGCGATGTGTTTGGCGGCGGTCGCGGCGGCTCGCGACGGTCAGCGGCGCAACGTGGCGCCGATCTTCGTTACGATCTGGAAATTACACTCGAGGATGCTGCCAATGGTATGACCGCACAGTTGCGGATCCCGCGTCTCGAGGGTTGCGAGAACTGTAAAAGCACGGGCGCAGCACCGGGTACAGAGCCCGAGACTTGCAACACGTGCAACGGCACGGGCCAGGTTCGCTATCAGCAGGGCTTCTTCTCAGTCGCTCGTACGTGTCACGCGTGTCGTGGTGCCGGTCGCGTCGTCAAGACTCCGTGTACGAAATGTAACGGCGCCGGCCGAGTCGAGCGCGAAAAACAGATGGAGGTCAAGATTCCGGCCGGTGTTGAGACAGGTTCACGACTTCGCGTACCGGGAGAAGGCGAAGCCGGGACACACGGCGGCGTTGCCGGCGATCTATATGTGGTGATCCACGTTTCGGAGCACGAACAGTTTGAACGCCAGGGAAACAATCTCTACGAAGCCGTGCCGATCACTTTCACACAAGCCGCGCTCGGAGCTGAGTTGATGGTGAAGACGCTGGATGGGGAAGAGAAACTGAAGATTCCGATGGGCACGCAGACCGGCACTGTCTTTCGGTTGAGAGGGAAGGGAATGCCGGCACTTGGCGGACGCGGCCGTGGCGATCTGTTCGTTTCCGTCACCGTGATGACGCCGACAAGTCTGACGCGCGAACAACGAAAACTCCTCGAGCAGCTGGCCGAAGTCGAGACCACGGACCTGGCGGATAAGAAGCTGGTCGACAAGGTGCGAGACATATTTGGCTAAATTCGCCGGTCTACTTTCCTAACAACCTCATCAACTCCGCATGCAGCAGCACCACGTCGGGCGACTGCTGCAAGGCGAGGAAGTAGTTCTTTTGAAACTCACTTCCCGCTTCAGCGGGCGCAAGTAAACTCTTCGCACGCGCAACGAGCGCCTTTGCGTCCTCTTCAGTCGTAGGCTGCTCCGGATCTCGATTGTCGAGAGTCTCGTCGATCTGGACGATTAGTTCTGATAGCCGGTGCAGCCAATCGAACCACGGGTCTTTCAAAACCAACTGCAAAAATTCATAACTATTGCTGATCCGTCCACGCGCCCGCTCGTAACCGCGTCGCTCGAGATCGAGCAGCGTCTTGTGCAGCCGCAACAGGCCCTGGCGTAGTTGCTTCAACTGGTCGCGTGTGATCTGCGACACCTTTTCGTCTGCCATCCGTGCCCCCTGTCCTGAAATCCGTGTGATCCGTGTTTCTTCTGAACCCGGAAAATAGCTTATGATCGCGGCGATGCCCAGCGCCATCTTCCTCGACAGTCCGGTTGAGGATCTTCACAAGTTCCGAATCGCACGACTAGGCGAGAATCCTTCACGCAAACTCGCGTCCGCGCTCGCCGGCCAGGTCCATAAACGAAATCGATCTGAAGTCACTGTCGAAGATCTGCTCACGTACCTCCCGATGCGTTACGAGGATCGCTCGCGTACCGCGGCGATCAGAGATCTCCAGGACGGACTCGAAGCATCACTCGACCTCACCGTTACGCATGCTCACGGTTACCCGGTGCGAGGCAAAGCGGGCTTCCGAAGAGCGCGATTGTTTATTTTCGAAGTCGCCGCCAGCGACGCGGGAAAGACCGGACGCGACGTGGTCGTTTGGTGGTTTGTCTCGGGTCCCCGCGCCTACGACATCATCAAGTACTACACGGCGCGGCTGGTTCCCGGCACACGCTTCATAACATTCGGACGTTGGGAATTGGAACCTCGCAGAGGCGCGTACAAACTGCGTTTGCAGCGCCCGGCCGACGAACTCGAAATCATCGCTCTTCCGGACCAGCCCGCCAATCTTCCCAACATCGAGCCGATCGCACCAGATCCGGAGCAAGTCGAAGAAAATGTTTCTGACCCGGCGCTGGCTGCGATCCACGTTGCGCGACGCGTGCCGGTGTATAGAAAACTCGGCGAATTCAATTCGAAGCGTGTGCGCGAGATTGTCCACGCAGTCCTGGCCCAACTTGACGACGCAACGATCGAAGAAACACTTCCGCAGGATCTGCGCCAGCGAGCGCGACTGATCGGCCGCGCGCAGGCGTTGCGCGAGATTCACTTTCCACCCGCGGACGTGTCGTTGTCGGATTACGATCAGTCGCGCAGTCAGGCGCACCTGCGGCTGATCTTCGAAGACTTCTTCTGGCTTACTTTCGCGCTCGGTTTCAAACGCGGCCGGCGCGTGAAGGAGTTGAAGGACGTAACCATCCGCATCGACAAGTTGGTCAAGGATGCCATTAAGGCGGTGTTGCCCTTTAAGCTGACGGACGCGCAGCGAAAGGTGACGCGCGACATCTTCAACGACATGAAATCGACGTCGCCAATGAATCGATTGCTACAAGGCGACGTCGGCAGCGGTAAAACGATAGTTGCCCTGATCGCGATGATCGCGGCGATCGAAAACGGTCTTCAGACCGCGATGATGGCGCCCACGGAAATACTCGCCGAACAGCATTCACGAAACATCAAACGCCTGCTCGCAAGAACGCCGTATCGCGTCGAGTTGTTGACGGGTTCGCTTCGTTCCGCAGAGAAACGACGCTTGCAGACAGCTTTGAAGGACGGCGAGATCAATGCCGTTATCGGCACGCAGGCGCTTATTCAGGAAGGAGTGTCGTTTGCCCGCCTCGGACTCGTCATCATCGACGAACAGCATCGCTTCGGCGTGATGCAGCGTGCTGAGTTGCGCGCGCGTGGTTTCAATCCTGACGTGCTGGTAATGACCGCCACGCCGATTCCGCGGTCGCTTGCAATGACCGTCTATGGCGATCTCGACGTTTCAGTGATCGACGAACTGCCGCCTGGTCGCACGCCAATTGAAACAATGGTCGTGGGCGAGGACCACCGGCAGGAAGTGAAGCGTTTGATAAAACGGGAAGTCAGCGCGGGGCGGCAGGTCTACGTCGTGTATCCGCTGGTCGAAGAGTCGGAAAAAATGGACTTGCGCGATGCGAAGCAACGCTACGAGTACCTGCGCGACACCGTGTTCCCGAGACTCTCGGTCGGACTGTTGCATGGAAAGATGAAGCCGGCGGAGAAGGAAGAGGTGATGAATGCGTTTGTCGCGGGTCAGATCAAGATCCTGGTCTCGACCAGCGTGATCGAGGTTGGCGTGGATGTGCCGAACGCGTCAGTGATGATCGTTGAACATGCGGAACGGTTCGGTCTGTCGCAGCTTCATCAACTGCGCGGGCGCGTCGGGCGGGGAGCAGAGAAGAGTTATTGCATTCTGCTGACTAGCGACAAGCGGACTGCGATCGCCGAAGAACGACTTGGCATCATGGCGAAGACGAGCAATGGTTTTCTGATCGCCGAAAAGGACCTGGAATTGCGTGGTCCGGGAGAGTTGCTCGGGACGAAGCAGTCGGGTTTGCCGGAGTTTCGCATCGGAAATCTCGTTCGCGATCAGCAAGTGCTGGAACAGGCGCGTCGCGAGGCGGAGTTCTATTTGAGTCGGGAGAAGTCTGCGGCGACGATCAAAATGGTGGACCACGTAATGAAAGATGCGCGCTTAGGACTGGCCGCCATCGGGTGATAAGGTCATCGTTGTGCGAATCATTGCGGGAGCATACAAGGGGCGTAATCTAAAAAGTCCGCCGTCGCTGCAGGTGCGGCCGACGTCTGACCGGCTGCGCGAAACTTTATTCAATATCATCGCGCCGCGCATTGAAGACTCGCGATTTCTCGATCTGTGCGCCGGATCGGGCGCGGTCGGTATCGAAGCGCTGTCGCGCGGCGCCGAGCACGTGACGTTTGTCGATCGATCGAGAAGGAGCTGCCGGCTGATTGAGGAGAATGTTCGGTTGTGCCGCATTCCCGAGGAGCAATACGAGATTTATCAAACGGCGGCGGAAGACTACCTGCGCCAGTCAAAGACCTATCCGTGGGACATTATTTTTTTCGACCCGCCGTACAAGGAAGATTATTCGCGCACCCTCGATCTGCTCGGTAACTATGAAGGATTGGTGATCGTAGAGCATCATCATAAGAACAGCTTGCCTGAGACAATTGGTACGTTAACGAGAACGCGGATTTTAAAACAGGGAGATTCGTCACTTAGCTTCTACGAAGGTTAGAATCCCACAGATATGCTAGTACTCGGTATCGAAACATCCTGCGACGAGACGGCGGCTGCCGTCGTGCGTGACGGACGCGAGATCGTGTCGTCTGTTATCTCGTCTCAAGTTCCCATTCACAAACGTTATGGCGGCGTGGTGCCGGAGCTGGCGTCACGCGAACACCTCGACAAGATCGTTCCCGTCGTCAGCGAGGCTTTTGAACGGGCAAACTTGACGGCGGCCGATATCGACGGCATCGCGGTGACGATCGGGCCGGGGCTCGTCGGTTCGTTGCTGGTCGGCGTTTCGTACGCGAAAGCGATGGCGTATGCGTTGAAGAAGCCGTTTGTCGGCGTCAATCATATCGAGGGGCACATCTATTCGGTCGCGTTTGAGAACCCGCCGATCGAGTATCCGGCTGAGGCGTTGATCGTTTCAGGCGGGCATACGAATATCTTTTTCATACCTGAGCCAGGCAAGTACAAAGTCGTGTCGCGGACGCGTGACGACGCGGCCGGGGAAGCGTTTGACAAGGTCGCGAAGATGCTCGGGTTGGGTTATCCGGGTGGGCCGGTGATCGAACGATTGGCGCGAGAAGGGAATCCGAACGCGGTGCCGTTTTCAATTCCGCGGATGGGAGACGGATTGCCTGACTTCAGTTTCAGCGGGCTGAAGACCGCGGTGACCAAGCACGTGCGTGAGACGGGATTGTCGCCGGTTGAAAATGGAGGAGAGCCGTCGCAGGGGATCAAGGATCTGGCTGCCAGCTTTCAGCACGTTGTCGTCCAATCGCTCGTTAAGACGATGGAGAAGATTGCGGATGAGTATTATCCGAAGACGCTGATCATCGCCGGTGGTGTTGCGTGTAATGGAAAGTTGCGTGAGGTGGCTCGAGAGATGGCTGCGTCGTTGGATCTACCGGTGTACTTCCCGTCGCCGCATCTTTCAACCGATAACGCGGCGATGATCGCCGCCGCGGGAACTGTGAAGCTCCGGGCGGGCGAACGCGGAGGTCTCGACATGAATGCCGACGTCACGCTGCGTCTGCAGAACCTCGATCTCGAAGAAGAAGCCGCCAAGCGCGCGGGCGTTCGGTATCGGCTGTAGTGTGAAGAACGAATCATTGGTCATATATCATTTGACATTTTTCATTTGTCATTTTCTGTGGCGAGAAGGTCTTTGCGAGTTCAGAAGCCCTTTCGAAAAGTCAAAATGACAAATGAAAAATGTCAAATGACCAATGACCAATAATCTCGTTTTAGGGGCCCCGTCACGCGGGGCCTGAGGTGGGCCTTATCAACCCTCTATCGTGCTCATCGCCGTGACGGCACGCTTTTCGTACGCCGCAATCGTCGCGACGTTTTTCTTTTCTACCTCACTCAACGCAGCGTCTGTAAAGTTCGGATCGGCTTTGTACCAGTCGAAACTCGAAAAGTACTTTTGCAGCCACGGCTCCTTGAAGACCTTCCCGTGCCGCGCATAGATCTCGTGCCGCATCTGGCTCGCGTCTTCGATGAACAACCCGTCCAGCAGCGCGCGTGTGATCGGTTTCGTGCCCAGCTCCTGGTGAATGCGGTTCTCGAACTTCACGATCGTTTCGACGTTGAGCTTGTCGTTGCCGGAAAGAGTGTCGTCTTTGAAGTTTTCGTCAGGCGTGTACCACGGTTGGTTGAAGAAATACTGTTGCAGCCACTCAGCGCGAAACATGCGACCGTGCCGCGCGTAGACTTCGTTCCGCAGCAGCCGCAATTCGTGCAGGCTCAACCCGTGCAGCATCTGTTCAGTGATCGGCTTGTTTTCGAAGAGCTCCATGTCGCCGGGCAGGAGAGCAACGTTGCGTTGCTTCTTTTGCGCGGTACTCAGCATTGCGAGGTTCTTGCGTTCGATGACCGTGAGCTTCTTCGAATCGTACTTTTCGTTGGCGCGATACCAGTAACGCTCTTCGAAATACTGTTGCAGCCACGGCTCGTCGTCGAAACGCTTGCCATGAATCGCTTCGATCTCAGCTTGCAGCACCTTCCACTCGGCGCCGCTGTGTTTGCCTAACTTGCGTGCCGGGATCGCGCGATCGCGCCAGTAACGCATGTCTCCGGGTTGGATCGTTTCGTGCTTGGACGCTTCGGCGATCCGGATCAAATCGAGATTGCGCCGCTCCGTCTCGTTGAGCATAGAGTTTTTGAACTCAGGGTCCGGCTGATACCACGGCTGCGCCTCGAGATAGTTCTTGATGTCGGCGTCTTTGAAGATGCGGCCGTGACGGCCAAACACCAAACCGCGCATGAGTTTCAAGTCCCAGATGCTGAGCTTCTGAATGTCCGCTTGCCTGATTCTGTTTTCGCTGAAGTCGAAATTCTTCCAGAGGTCGATCGGCTCCTGGGCTTTTGCCGCAAACGAGAAGACCGCAATTAGCGCGAAAAGCAAAAGGGGACGTCGGGAGGCAGAAAACACGGATTTTTCTCCTTCATTTATGCAGCGCAATGCTTGTCGAATGCCTGTGTGAGTTCGGTGGCGATCTGGCCGGCATCGCGGCCTTCGATCTGAAATCGTTCCAGCATGTAAACCAGTTCGCCGTCTTTCAGGATGGCGATGGACGGCGACGAAGGCCCGTAGCCGGTGAAGTAACTGCGCGCTCGTTCCGTGGCTTCGATATCTGCGCCGGCGAATACGGTCGCGACTTTATCGGGTTTCACCTCGTGTTGCAGTGCGAGCGCGACTCCCGGCCGTGCTTTTCCCGCCGCGCAGCCACAAATCGAGTTCACTACGACCATTAACGTTCCCTTACTGTTCTTCACCGCGTTGTCGACGGCGTCCGCCGTCTTCCATTCTTCTACACCTAAACGCGTCAAATCCTCGCGCATCGGTCTAATCATGATTTCGGGATATGGCATCTTCACAACCTCCTCAGATCTTCTTTTTTCGCTTCGAGATATTAGCAGATCGAAATCGTTCGTGGGGCCTCGCCGTCGCCGGCGATGTTGATGCGCCAGACGTCGGACGGAAGAGGATAAGGGCCCATGCGTTCGGGCCACTCGATGACGATCACGGCCAGCTCGTCGACCAATAACTCGTCAAGATCGACGGCATGGGCGGCGCTGGCGCCCTCGTCGAGACGGTAGAGATCGATGTGATAGAGGCGGAGGCGCCCGAAATGAGGGTTTAGCAGCGTGAATGAAGGACTGGTGACGTCTTCTTCGTCGATTCCGAGTGCGGCACAGATACCTTTGACGAAGATCGTCTTGCCTGCGCCTAGGGGGCCACTCAGTAACAGAATCTCGCCGCCTTCCAGCCGCGCGCCGAGCTGGTGTCCGTAGTTGAAAGTCTCAGACGGCGAAGAACTCCGGAACTCGCCCAA
>CBFGMX010000075.1:0-24656 GCA_965649955.1 uncultured bacterium | reverse complement strand
GAGAAAGCAACGAGCGACATCGGATTTCGCCAGATGAAAGACAAGTTTTTGCAGTATGCTTAGGGCGCCATGACGACGTTTGTACAGCGCTGCATTAATGACGAGTGTCGAAGTGTGTTTGGGATTGATGAGCCGGTGTACGTTTGTGCGAAGTGTGGGGATTTGCTCGAGATTGAACGAACGGAGGCCGGTAGTTTCGATGCGGCGTCGTTGCGTGAAGTGTGGCGTGAGCGACGCATGTCCCTGGATGTTAAAGATCGAAGCGGAGTGTGGCGGTTTCGCGAGTTTTTGCCGTTTGACGACGACGTTGAGGTTGTTTCACTCGGCGAGGGAAATACGCAGGTTTACGACGCGCCGCGTTGCGCAGCGTATTGCGGCCTCGACGCGCTGCGGTTGAAGCACCAGGGCAATAATCCGACAGGTTCTTTCAAAGACACCGGCATGACTGTCGCCGTGACGCAGGCGAAGAAGCTCGGAATGCGGCGCGTCGTGTGTGCGAGCACCGGGAATACGGCAGCGAGTTTGGCCGCGTATGCGGCGCGTGCGGGTATGGAGTGTACGATCATGGCGCCTGCGGGGCAGGTTAGTGCCGCGAAGTTGGCCCAGGCACTGGATTACGGTGCGAAGATCCAGGAGATCGAAGGCAACTTCGACACGTGCATGCGCGCGATTCGCGAACTCGTGGAAGATGGGTCGGCATATCTCGTCAACTCGATCAATCCGTTTCGCATAGAAGGTCAGAAGACAGTCGCGTTTGAGCTCGCAGAACAACTCGGCTGGTGCGCGCCGGATCATCTCGTCGTACCGGGAGGAAATCTGGGAAACAGTTCCGCGTTTGGCAAAGGTTTTCGTGAACTGATCGCAGCTGGTTTGCTGGATCGACAGCCGCAGATCACCGTGGTGCAAGCGGAGGGGGCAGCGCCTTTCGCCCGTTTTTACCACGAGGGCGCGGCGAAGATCGTTGACGAAGAACATCCGCAAACGTTGGCTTCGGCAATCAAGATCGGCGCGCCTGTGTCTTGGAAAAAAGCCTCGAGCGCGGTGCACAACAGCGGCGGACGCGTGATCACGGTCAGCGAGCAGGAGATCGCCGGCGCGAAAGCGATCATCGGCCGCGACGGCATCGGGTGCGAACCAGCGTCGGCGACGACTGTCGCTGGCATCCGCAGGCTTGTACACGACAATCGCATTAAGAAACACGAATCAGTGGTTGCTGTTCTTACAGGACACTTATTAAAAGACACGGATTACGTGATCAAATATCACGAAGGGACACTTGTCGCTCCGGATGGCACGCGAATCAACCGCATTTAAAGTTTGCTTGCCCGCATCGACGTCGAATCTTGGTCCAGGCTTTGATTGCTTCGGCCTCGCGCTAAAACTTTATCTGACGGTTAAAGCTACGGCGGCGCCGAAGGCGAAAGAGCCTTGTCGGGTTCGCACAACGGGTGCGAAAGAGAACCGGGCATTGCCGCGCAACGCCTCGAACCTGATCTATCGCGCAATGAGTTTCGCCGCCAGCCGTGAAAACATTGAATTGCCGCCGGTGGATTTAATCGTGCATAACGAAATACCGCTGGCCAGCGGTCTCGGTAGCAGCGCCGCGGCGATCGTCGCGGGAATTAAGTTGTGCGGCTTGATTGCCGGTCGCGAATTAAACGACCAGGCGATTCAGAACTACGCCACGGAGTTTGAAGGGCATCCGGACAACGTGACGGCCACGTTGTTCGGCGGGTTTGTTGCCAGTTGCGTAAAGAGCGATGGGTCGGTTGTGACTACACGCTTCGACTGGCCCACAAACATTCGTGTGGTGGTGGTTTCTCCACGATCGCAACTGCCGACGCACGTTGCGCGCGCCGCGCTGCCCCGCAGCATCACACGCGGCGACGCCGTACACAATCTTCAACGAACGGCACTCTTCATCTCCGCGCTCGCACAGCAGCGTTATGATTACTTCTGGGAGGCGACGCGCGATCGCCTGCACCAGCCTCGCCGCGAGTCGCTCGTTCCGGGTCTATCCGAAGCGCTGGCGTTGCCGCAGATGCCGGGATTGTTGGGCGTCGCATTGAGTGGCGCCGGACCGAGCATCGTCGCGTTGGTTGACGATCACGAGAAGCAGATAGGGAAAAAGATCGCGAACTGTTTCGCTGAACACAAAATTGAATCTACTGTTAGAGTGCTGGACGTAGACAATGAGGGCTGCAGGGTCGTTTAGCTGAACCACTTAATCAACCGGAACACCGGATAACTCACCGCTAGCAGCAATAAGGCGTAAACACTGTTCCTCGTATCGCTGGCGACGGCACCCGCTAGAAACAACAGCGATCCGACCAGTGCGAGACCCGTGGTCCATGGGTAACCCCACGCGCGATACG
The DNA here is from genome assembly GCA_965649955.1 of uncultured bacterium. Lineage (GTDB taxonomy): Bacteria > Acidobacteriota > Blastocatellia > Pyrinomonadales > Pyrinomonadaceae > PSRF01. The sequence goes on along the minus strand of CBFGMX010000075.1, from coordinate 22,281 downwards.
GACGCGGCTTCTCCGGTTCGCGGCGGCGCAACACGAAAAGCGAAATGAACGAAAGAACGTAATTCGCTACGAAAAAGAACGCGACGATCGTGATTACCTGCCCGGCCGTCTGTCCGAAAATAATGAAGAGCACGGCCACCAGCGCGCTCAGCCACAGCGCAACACTCGGCGTACCACCATCGTTGACGACCGCTGCCTTCGTCGTGAACAAGCCATCGCGGCTCATCCCAAAAATCACGCGCGTCGCCATCAAGTGCAGCGCGTTGATGCCGCTGAGCATCGATACGATCGTGAGGCAACGAAAGATCGTGTCGCCATAAGCGCCGAAGATGACAGTTGCTGCTTCACCAGCCGCAAACTCCTTCCCGGCAATTTGGGAGATCGGCAACACGTACAGCAACGCCACGTTAACCAGCAAATAGATGGCGGTGATCGTCACCACGCCCCCAAACAGCGATCTCGGAATGTCGCGCGCGGGATTCTGCACCTCCTCAGAGAAATAGATCACGCCGCTCCAACCGTCGTATGTGTAGATTGCCTCGCGAAGTGAAATAACGACGCCGACGATCAAAGCGAGGCCAACAGGCGTCGAGTAAGTTTCAGAGGTGGTGAACGAACCACCGCCGCCGAGCATGAAACCGGCGGCGATCAGGGCGACAAATGCAAGCGCCTTGAGCAGACTCGTGAGATTTTGAATGTTGCTGCCCCAAAGAATGCCGCGCCATTGCAACATCGCAAACACGATCGCTACCGTGGCCGCGACAATCGGCCCTTTACCCGCCAACGCCGGAACAAGCGCACCGGAAAACTCGCCGATTAGCAGGGAGACGGTCGCAGTCGAACCACACGATGAGATCCAGTCGCTCCAACCGACGATGAAACCCGCATACTCGCCCAGCGCGTAACGCGAGTAGACATACTGTCCGCCGGATCGCGGAATCAACGTGCCCAGCTCCGCTAGCGAGATCGCACCAAGCAAGGCATACAATCCGCCGATCACCCACACGCCAAGGAACAGCCACGGATTTGGCAACTGCGCCGCGATCGTTCCCGGAGCACGAAAGATCCCGGCGCCAATCGTGTTGCCGATGATCACCGCCAGCCCGAACCCGACGCCAAGCACACGCCACAACTGACCGCGTTGTGTCGTTAACGTAGCTGCGTCGTTGGGTTGCAAGTTTGAATTATTTTTCAGAGTTGCGAACTCAGATCAGCATGCAAGAGTCGATGAAACAGATGTTCGCCGGCTTCGCGCCTGACGGAAAGCCGTCCGGCGTTGTAAGCGCGAGAGTTCAAACCACGTTGGACCGACTTGCAGATCGCCACATCCTCGTCCTGAATGCGTTGGCCGACTGCGACACTTGCGAGATTGCGTTGGCGCGCTTCTTCGCTGGTTACGTCCGGAAAGTAAAAGTCGAAGATCACTTCCGTCTGGTCCACGCCGCGCGGAAGGACGAGATTCGTATCCATCACGCCGTCGTACCAATTGATCATGAAGTTTGGATAGATCCAGTAATAGAGGGCGCGGTCGCCTTGTCGCACGGCGCCCGTTTGCGCCTCGGCGCCCGCGCTGACGATCGGGCTCCACTGCAAACAATGACGCGTGCCGTTCTCGATCATGTAGTTGCTGTAGTCGAGCACGCTGTCGAGGCCTTTGTGCAAGTAGGGAACGTGATAACCGCCGTCGAGATAGTTGTCGACAAACACTTTCCAGTTGCAATCGAAGTTGTAATGACGGCGCTCGAACCAGTGAAGAGTGTTGAGTTGCAACGGCTTGATTTGGTTGATGAGATCGGTGGTTAAGAAGTCAGCGAGAGACCGCGGATTCTTGTCGAGCTTGATGAAAACCCAATTCTCCCACTCCGCGAGTTCGACTGGCGCAAGTCGATTCTGCGCGCGATCGAAATCGCAGACGCCCGAAAAGTCGGGCGTACCTTTCAGCTCCCCTTCCAGTGAATAGGTCCAACCATGGTAGGGACAACGAAGCTGGGCAGCGTTTCCGTGTGGCTCGGTCATCACCGCCGCGGCATGATGGCGGCAAACGTTGAAGAACGCGCGAAGAACACCATCATTGCCACGCACGACGACGATCGGTTCCCCGGCTACGTCTGTGGTGACGTACTGGCCCGGTTGTGTTACCTGATCCGTGCGCGCCGCAAGCTGCCATGTGCTGGAAAACACGGACTTTAGTTCGAGATCGTAGAGGTCTTTATCGGTGTACCACGAGGAAGGAATAGTTGAGGCACGATCGAGACTCAGCCGCGGATCATAGCTGCGAATGATGTCTTGGAGATTCATTTACACAACCGGCGTTGACGTCTTGCGTTTGGGGTTGAAGAATGGAGTCTTCACCACGGTCGCGCGCACATGATGTCTGACCGCTTCGACCGTGATCTCGAATTGTAGTTTCGTACCGGACCGCGTGTAACCGCGATTGATCGTGGCCAGCGCGATCATCTTCTTCAACGTCGGCGACCACGTGCTCGTAGTTGCCTTCCCGACCTGGATTCCTTCCTTGTAAATGGGTACCGCAACTCGCGACGCCATCGGCGAGATCGACGGAGGCAAACCAACGTCTTCGTAAATGCCCTCGACCTGCGGCCAGTCAATCTCGAGACCAACAATCTCGCGCGCCGGACCACGTTTGTTTTCGGCAATCAACGCAGCCTGGCCCACAAACCGGTTCTTGTCGAGATTGACGAGCCGTCCGAGTCCCATTTCGTAAGGTGTGTAGCGCTGCTCGTCGACGAGCGCTTTCTTGCTGCTGTTGAAATCGACGTCGATCAGCAACAAGCCCGCTTCGACGCGCGCGACGTCGAGCGCGAGCATGCCTGCGGCGTGAATATCAAACGCCCTGCCCGTTTCCATCAACGCATCCCAAACCTTCAGCGCATGGTCGGACGCGATCCAGATCTCGTAACCCAGGTCGCCCGTGTAACCCGTGCGCGAAATCTCGACTGGCACGCCCGCGATTGTCCCTCGCGTCACGCGGAAATACTTCAGGTTTGCGAGGTCGGCGTCAGACACAAGACTCTTCAAGAGCCGTCCCGAAGTTGGACCTTGCAACGCGAGCGCCGAAACACTTTCGGAGATGTCTTCTATTGCCACGTCCATTCCCGCAGCGTTTTGGGTAAACCAGCGCAGGCTCGGATCGGCGGCGGTCCAGCGATAAACGTTTTCATCGAGACGCGACACAGTACCATCGTCGATCACCTTTCCGCGTTCGTCGCACCAAGGCGTGTACACGACCTGGCCCACCGACACCTTGCGCATATCGCGGGTGATCACGCGATCGACGAGGCGGGTGGCGTCCTTGCCGGTGACTCGGTATTTGAACAGCGGTGAGATGTCGATCAACGCAGCGGCATTACGGATGGCGTTGTACTCGTGTTCGTGATGCGGTTCGTACGAGCTGACGGCGTAATAACCGGACCATTCGCGATAGTTGAGACTTTCGCAGAGTTGAAACGTTCGTTCGTGAAATGCGGTTCCGATCGGCATGTTGTGTGGTTTTGCGGGTAGTGCTCTGGTCCCGAGTTATGTAACACAGATTTGTCAGGGCGAGCGATTATAAGTATGCTAACGATTCTTCAGCAAGCTGCATTACCCAACTAAACATGACGCAAAAGTACGACGTCGTCGTGATTGGCGGCGGACACAACGGTCTGGTGAACGCTGCTTACCTCGCGCGCGCGGGAAAGAAAGTGCTGGTGCTCGAACGCCGTCACGTGCTTGGCGGCGCGGCAGTGACTGAGGAAGTTTTTCCCGGTTTTAAATTTTCCGTTTGTTCATACGTCGTCTCGCTGCTCAGACCGGAAATAATTCGCGAACTCGACTTGCCGCGCCACGGGTTGGAGATACTTCCACTCGACGGCACGTTCACGCCGATGCCAAACGGCGACTACCTGTGGCGCGTTAACGATCACGCCCGCACACGACGCGAGATCGCGCGTCACTCGCGACTCGATGCCGAAGCTTACGACGAGTATGGCAAAGCCATGATCGAGATGGCCCACTTTGTGAAGCCGATCATGAGCATGACGCCCCCCGACCCAACCACGCTGGATCCGAAAGGTTGGAAGAACCTCGCGTTCCTGGGCCGCCGGTTTCAAAAGCTTTCCGACGACGACAAATACAACCAGGTGCAGTTGATGACCATGAGTGCGGTCGATTTTCTCGATCAATGGTTCGAGACTGACGTGCTCAAAGCGACGATGTCGGCGTCGGGAATCATCGGCACGTTTCTGGGCGTTCGTTCGCCGGGAACGGCTTACGTGCTGCTGCATCATTACATGGGCGAGATCGATGGTGCTTTTCGTTCGTGGGGTTTTGCACGTGGTGGCACCGGCGCGATCTCGAATGCGATTGCGGATGCCGCACGCGAAGCAGGCGTGGAGATCCGCACGGAAGCTCCGATTGCTTCGATTGCGTTGAAGAATGGACGCGCTACCGGCGTGGTGTTAGAGAACGGTGATGAGATTCGAGCGAATGTAGTGTCTTCGAGCGTCGATCCGCGGTTGACGTTTATGAAGATGATTGGCGAGCAGCATCTTCCGGATGATTTCTGCACCGATCTGAAGCGTTACAAGTATCGCGGCTCGTCAGGAAAAGTGAATCTCGCCCTCGATGGTCTGCCCGACTTCAAATCGTTGCCTGGTACAGGCGCGCACTTGCGTGGCGCGATCTCCATCTCGCCGAGTGTCGATTACATGGAACGCGCGTACGACGAAGCGAAGTACGGGCGCTTTTCGCGACGGCCGTACATTGACATGGTGATTCCGAGTTTGACCGATCCGTCGGTTGCTCCGCCGGGCAAACACGTGATGTCGTGCTTCGTGCAATACGCTCCGTACAACTTGAAAGAGGGAAACTGGGACGAGAAGCGCGACGAGTTTGGCGACACGGTGGTCAACACGATTGCCGAGCATGCGCCGAACATTAGGGAGTTGATTCGCGACCGGCAGGTGTTGACGCCGCTGGACCTCGAACGCGACTTTGGTCTCTCGGAAGGAAACATCTTCCAGGGCGAACTGACGCTCGAGCAGCTTTTCTTTCTACGACCGGCGCCTGGCTGGGCACAATACCGCACGCCGATCAAGGGCCTTTACATGTGCGGCTCCGCGACGCACCCCGGCGGCGGGATCATGGGCGCGCCCGGACGCAACGGCGCGTTGCAGTTGTTGAAAGACTGGAAGCGCGGAAAGATCTAATGCCCAAGTACGACATCGTCATCGTTGGTGGTGGTCACAACGGCCTGGTCGCGGCGTGTTATCTCGCGAAAGCCGGGGTGAAGACGCTTGTGTTGGAGCGTCGAGAAGTCGTTGGCGGCGGGGCTGAACTGGATCACGCGGCGGGCCCGTTTTCATCGCAAGTTGCCGGGGATTTGGGTTTGCAGTTGGATTTGATCACGCCGAAAGTGCGAGTGATCGCGCTGTCAAAGGACGGTCGTTCGTTGTGCATTTACAACGAAGATGTGGGAGCGACTGTTAAAGAGATCGAAAAGTTTTCAACGAAGGATGCGAAGAGCTATCCGGAGTTTGTTGACTGCTTCGCGCGTATCGGCCGTGTGCTCGCGCCGGTGCTGTCGATGACGCCACCCTCGATCGATCAGCCATCGAAGACTGACTTGTGGCAGCTCGGCAAAGTCGGACTTGCGTTTCGTGGATTAGGCAAGAAGGACGAGTACCGGCTGCTGCGTTGGGGACCGATGGCCGTTGCCGATCTTGTCGGCGAGTGGTTCGAGACGGAGTTGCTGCGGGCGACGGTGGCGGCGAGAGGGATTCACGGAGCGTTTGCTGGTCCATGGTCTGCGGGAACGAGTCTCGGGTTGTTGTGGCAAGCCGCGACTGACGGAAGCGCCATCGGCCCATCCGTTTTCTTCAAGGGTGGAATGGGTGCGCTGGCGCAGGCACTCGCTGACGCCGCGAAAAGCGCCGGCGCCGAGATCCGCACGTCGGCAGAAGTTGAGCGGATTGACGGAGCGAAGGTGGTCCTGCGAAGCGGCGAGGAGGTTGAAGCACGAGCAGTCCTTTCGAATGCGGATCCGCGGACGACGTTTTTGAAACTCGTCGATCCGGTAGAGCTCGAGCCGAATTTTCTTTTGAAGATGCGCAACTATCGCGCGCCGGGCACGGTTGCGAAAGTCAATTTAACGTTGTCGGGACTGCCCAGTTTTCACGGTGTCGATGATGAATCGAAACTGTCTGGCCGGATTCATATTGGACCGGAGATCGACTACCTCGAGCGCGCGTTTGATGCGGCAAAGTACGGAGAATTCTCGCGCGAACCGTATCTCGACATCGCTATTCGCCCGCGCGAGGATAAACACGTTATGTCGATTCACGCGCAGTTCGCGCCGTATAGATTGAAGGAAGGGGATTGGACCACGCGGCGCGACGAATTTGGGGATGCAGTTGTTAAGTGCTTGTCTGCGTACGCTCCAAACATCGCCGACTTAATTCTGGAACGGCAGGTGATCACACCTCTCGATCTCGAACAGAGCTACGGGCTCAGTGGCGGACACATCCATCACGGCGAACAAACACTGGACCAGTTTTTCACTTTCCGTCCGCTGATCGGCTGGGCCCAATATCGCACGCCGCTCAAGCATTTGTATCTCTGCGGCGCCGGAACGCACCCCGGCGGCGGCCTCACAGGTCTTCCGGGCGCGAACGCAGCCCGCGAGATCGCGCGTGACTTCAAAGCGGGGAAACTATGAGCAAACAACGCCCACGCCGAAGTTTTGCCAGCGACAACAACGCCGGTGTGCACCCGGAAATCGTCGAAGCAATCCGCGCCGTGAACGAGGGCCACGTCATCGCGTATGGTGACGACGATGTAACGGCGCGAGCAGTCAAAATATTCAAAAAACATTTCGGAAAAGACGTCGAGGTTTACTTCGTTTTCGGCGGCACGGGCGCAAACACACTCGGATTAAAGGCCATAACGCAACCGTACCAGGCGGTCGTTTGCGCCGAGACTGCGCATATCAATGTCGATGAGTGCGGAGCGCCGGAGAAGTTCACGGGTTGCAAACTGATCGCGCTTCAAACGCCGGACGGCAAGTTACGATTGGAGCAGTTGGAGCCGCTGGTCCATGTGTTTGGTAACGAGCATCACGTGCAACCGCGCGTGATCTCGATCTCGCAAGCGACGGAGATGGGCACCGTCTACACAAAAAACGAGCTGAAAGCGATCGCGAAGTTCGCGCATGCAAACAACATGCTGTTGCACGTCGACGGTGCGCGCCTCGCAAACGCCGCCGCGAGTCTCAATGCAAGTCTTAAAGAGATCACGGGAGACGCCGGTGTCGATGTACTTTCTTTTGGCGGCACGAAGAACGGAATGATTTACGGCGAGGCGGTCGTCTTCTTCGATCCAAAACTGGCCCACGACTTCAAATACATTCGCAAGCAGGGGATGCATCTGCCGTCGAAGATGCGGTTCATCTCCGCGCAGTTCGAAACGCTTTTGTCGGGAGATCTGTGGCGTCGCAGCGCTGCGCACGCGAACCGGATGGCGCGACTCCTGGCGAGCGAGTTGGAAAACGTACCGGGGGGTAAAATCAAGCTGACGCAACCCGTCGAGTCGAATGGGGTCTTTGCGGTCGTGCCGAAAGAATTTATTCCGCAGTTACAGAAGAAGTACTTCTTCTACATTTGGAACGAAACGATCTCGGAAGTGAGGTTGATGTGCTCGTTCGACACGACGGAAGACGACATTCACGAGTTCGTCGCGCTCGTGCGACGAACGATTAAGTAGATTCCCTGGGCGGCGGTAACGATCATCATGATCCAAAACACGTAGCGCAATCGATAAAGCGCGCCCGCGTTTACCACCACCAGTCCAAGACCAATCAGACCCGCCGTAGCCGTCAGGAAAATCAACCACATCGCGAGCCGGCGACGTTCTCGCCACAAACAAATCCCGGCTGTCAGGTAGAGGAAGTACATCGCCAACGTTTCAGCGCCGCTGAGCAGTCGTCCGGCGGCGCCGTAGCTTCCCGCTTCGAACCACATGCGCGGAAACGGCGCGAGCAATCCAATTATTGCGGCCTGCGGCACGAAACGGAGGATGTCGGAAGCGCTCGTGAGTTGAACGTCGCCGCCGATGTTTGATTCCTGTGCGCTGTAGTGACGAAAACCACCGCGCCGGTCCCTGATCTGGTTGATGGCCCTGGTCCAAACTCCTTCGGGCGGCGCAGGCTGTGACGATGAAGGCAGCGCGAGTGGCGTTGCCGGTGCGCGGTGTCCGCCCAGTGTCGTGCTTTCGAGTCGCGACGGAACAAACAACGTCGCAATGACGATCACCAGCAACACGATCACATTTCTCGCCAGAAACCTCCGCTCCCGAATCATTCGCAGCAAAAGCAAAATCAGCGTGAGGCTGACAGCGACGACGACGGCGTTCCACATGTTTCCGCGGGCTACCCAAAACACGGTTACGAGCACCACGCCGGCCGCCCCAAGCGCCGACGCCTGGCGCCACGCAAGTTCCCGGTTCAACAGCAACGTCAACACCAACAAGAGACTCAGCAAACACAGGATCGCAAGCGGATCGCGGATCAGTTGCGTCGAATGAAGCAGGAACGACGGCCACAGACCGACGATTGCAGCGGCCAAAAAACCTGCGCGAGCGTTGAAGATCTCGCGACCCAGGAAATAGACCACCGTCAGCGTCGCGAGATAGTAAAAGAGGTTCAGCGGTTCGGCGGCGAGAATGTTGTGGCCCACCAGCCGGCCCACGACGGCGAAGGCGATTGAGTACAGGCGGCAGTGCAACGGTGCTTTTACTTCGAGCCACGGCGAGACGCCGAACGTTTGCAAGTGCGTCGCCATGTCGCTCGCGAGTCGCCGATACGTGCCGCCGTCGATCGCGAAAGTCATTCCGATTCCGTTTGAATCGAAGAAGCCCGGCAGCAGTTGAAAGTGACCGGTGAGGAAAATGATCGTGGTCAGCGCCACGTGAAAGACGCCTGCAATGAACAACCAGCGCAATAATTTTGACGGCAAGCTGGAGAATTCTAAACCACAGAATGGACAGATAACAGCGGATGTGGGATTCTTGGCGCGCACCAACACAAGCAAATGAGCAGCGTCCTCGATGAGGTGGTTGACGGAGTTGAGCCGGCGCCCGGCATTCTATCGATGATGGAGTCCACGCGCCCCGCCTTCCTCCTGAGCATCGACGTCGGTACGTCAGGTGTGCGCGCGGCTTTGTTTGACGAACACGGCGCGGAAACGACGTCGCACCAGGCGAGACGACGCAGCGAAGGTCCGCTTTCGGATCTTGGCGAGTTTGATCCCGACGCGCTGGTCGACGAAGTTATCACGACGATCGACGAGCTTTTTGCTTCTTCACTAGTCAACTTCGCGGAGATCGAGTTAATCGCTATTTCGACTTTTTGGCACAGCCTTGTCGGGGTCGATCCGGAAGGTTTACCAACGACGCCGCTGCTGAGTTGGGCCGATACCCGCGCCGCCGGCGCCGCCAACGATCTGCGTACTACTTTTGACGAGTCGGAGATCCACGCGCGCACCGGCTGCCGTTTTCATGCGAGTTACTGGCCCGCGAAGCTGTTTTGGTTGCGACGCGAGTGGCCGGAGAGATTTGCGGCAACGCATCGATGGCTTGGTTTTGGTGAGTTTCTTTGTCAGCGGTTGTTTGGCGCAACGGCCGCGAGTATTTCGCTCGCGTCTGCAACAGGTCTTTTCAACCAACGAGCCTGCGATTGGGATTGGGAGTTAATTCGCGCGCTCGATATCTCGCCCGCCACGTTTCCGCGAATTGACGATGAAAACCGTCCACGATTGACGGAGGCTTTCGCACGTCGCTGGCCCGCACTGTCGACTGCGCGGCTGGCGATCGTCGCGGGCGACGGCGCGACGAACAACATCGGCGCCGGGTGCAGCACGCGCGACAAGATCGCATTGATGATCGGCACTTCTGGCGCGATGCGAGTTGTTTACGCAGGTGATCCGCCTGTTGAGCTTCCTTCCGCGCTTTGGAGCTATCGCGTGAACCGGACGCACGTGGCGGTTGGCGGTGCGCTCTCGGATGGCGGTGGATTGGTTCGCTGGTTGCGGCAGTCGTTGAATCTCGAAATAGTGGATGTTGAGTCAGAACTTGGCGCGCTTGAACCTGATTCGCACGGATTAACGATTTTGCCTTTCTGGTCCGGCGAACGGAGCACCGGTTGGTCGCCCGACGCGCGTGGCGTTATCTTCGGACTGAAACAGGAAACACAACCCGTCGAAATCATTCGTGCGACGCTTGAAGGGATTGCGTATCGCTTTGCGCTGATCGCGCGTGCTCTGACCGCCGTCGCTCCGGACGCGACTGTCGTCGCTACCGGCAATGCGCTCCGAGCGTCGCCGGTTTGGATACAGATCATTGCCGACGCTTTAGGTCGTCCCGTCGCAGTCAGAAACAGTGCCGAAGCGTCGATCCGCGGGGCTGCCTTGCTTGCGCTTGAAGCGGTGGGCAAAATAGCGGCTATCGAAGACGTTTCTGTTTCGACCGCGGAGGTTTTTCAACCGGACATGGCGCGGCATGCCCGGTATCGCGAAGGACTTGCGCGACAGGAAGAGTTGTATCAACGATTGTTTGGTCGAAAGACTTAAAAACTTTCCCGTAAAGACGCCAGGGCGCGAAGAAACGGCGCCGAGGTTGCAAAGCTGACTTAACCTCAGCATTTCCTTTGCATCTTCCCTTTGCGGCTTTGCGCCTTTGCGGGAAACTTCTTAGAGGAACCTAATGAGCGCGCCTGTGCAGAAGGAAAACACCACCCCTGAACTCGATCAACTTTGCATCAACACAATTCGCACGTTAGCTATCGACGCTGTTCAAAAGGCAAACTCGGGCCATCCGGGTCTGCCACTCGGCGCCGCGCCGATGGCGTACGTGCTTTGGACCCGTTTTCTCCGGCACAATCCGAAAAACCCGAAATGGGAAAATCGCGATCGTTTTCTGTTGTCGGCGGGCCACGGATCGATGTTGCTGTACGCGCTACTTCATCTAACTGGCTACGATCTGTCGCTGGACGAGCTGAAGAACTTTCGCCAGTGGGGCTCACAAACTCCCGGCCATCCTGAGTATGGACTGGCGCCCGGTGTGGAGATCACCACTGGTCCGTTGGGCCAGGGCTTCGCGAACGGCGTGGGAATGGCAATGGGCGCGGCGCATCTCGGGGCGAAGTTCAACAAGCCCGACTTTTCGCTGATCGATCACTACGTTTACGCCATCGTTTCTGACGGCGATCTGATGGAAGGCGTCGCTGCAGAAGCGGCCTCACTCGCCGGCCATCTAAAACTCGGTAAACTGATCTATCTCTACGACGATAACAATGTAACGATCGAAGGCTTCACAAACCTCGCGTTCAGCGAAGACGTACCGAAGCGTTTTGAAGCGTACGGCTGGCACACGTTGACGGTCCTCGACGGCAACAACCTCGGCGACATCGAAGCCGCCATTCGTGAAGCACAGACCGTAACGGACCGGCCCAGCCTGATCTCGATCAAGACGGTCATCGGTTTCGGCATGCCGACCCAGGGTACACGCAAAGCTCACAGCGACGCGCCGGGAGAAGACGCGGTGCGCGAAACGAAGCGGCATCTTGGCTGGCCCGAAGACAAGCAGTTCTACATTCCCGACGAGGCGTTGGCCCACTTTCGCAAGGCGATCGAGCGTGGCGAGCAGTATGAAAACGAGTGGCACGAGCTGGTGAAACGCTACGAAGAGGCACACACCGAAGAAGGCAAACTCTGGCGCGATACGATGAGTGGCGAGCTTCCTGCCGGTTGGGAAGATCACTTGCCGAAGTTTGAAGATGCGAAACCTGTCGCGACGCGCGTTGCCAGCGGTGAAGTCATCAACGCGCTCGCGCCCGTGATGCCGATGCTCATCGGTGGCTCGGCTGACCTCGGGGTGTCGAACAACACGGATATCAAGAGCAGTCACAGTTTTGAGGCGGGTGCATACGACGGACGAATCATTCATTTCGGCGTGCGCGAACACGTGATGGGCTCCGCTCTGACGGGCATCTCGTTGAACGGGGGTTTGATTCCATTCGGCGGCACGTTCATGACTTTTTCCGATTACATGCGTCCGGCGATCAGGTTGGCGGCGCTGTCGGAAGTGCAGGTCATTTATGTTTTCACGCACGACTCGGTCGGCCTCGGCGAGGATGGTCCAACGCACCAACCGATCGAACATCTCGCGGCATTGCGCGCGATTCCGCATCTGTTTGTGATCCGTCCGGCGGATCCGGCGGAGGTGAGCGAAGCCTGGCGCATCGCGATACTGCGACGCAAAGCGCCGACTGCACTCGCGTTAACGCGGCAGAAGGTCCCCGTGATCGATCGCAAGAAGTTTGCGGCGGCGGAAGGACTGCGGCGCGGGGGTTACATTCTCGCGGAAGCGGTGAACGCGGAGGGTGCAGCGACTGATCCGAAACTGATCCTGATCGGCACCGGTTCGGAAGTCTCACTGGTGCTCGAAGCACGCGAGAAGCTACAGGCGGAAGGCGTTCCGACGCGGGTGGTTTCGATGCCGTGTTTGGAACTGTTTGAGGCTGAGGCGAAAGAGTATCGCGATGAAGTCTTGCCGCCGTCCATCAAGGCGCGTCTGGCGGTGGAGGCCGGTGTGCGGCAGGGATGGGACCGGTACGTCGGGGAGGCGGGCGATGTGGTTTGTCTGGATCGTTTTGGCGCGTCCGCGCCGGGTGACGTCGCGTTGAAGAACCTGGGATTCAACGTCGACAACGTGCTCGAGCACGCGCGAGCATTGTTGAGTACTGGTTTGGGTTGAACTCTCACAAACTAAGAACAGGTCGGGAATGAGGCAAGCAAAGCGCGCCCTCGCCGTTACAGCGGGGCGTTGCCGCCTTCCTGACTTGTTCTCGCTACTTTCTAGTGGTCTGTTCATATGTGGAGGTTGTCGGTCACGTTGTTCTGCACGATGGTTCTCTGCACGGGCCTGGTCTGTGCGCAGACGACCCAACTGACTGAAGCCGACGCGTTGACGGCGATCGAACTCGCGACCAATCCAAGTACAAAACTCGCAGCCGCGGAAGACTTCGTAAACCGCTTTCCCAAAAGTAGCTCGCGTATCAAAGCCGCTCAACTCGTTGCCGCCGAGATTCTGAAGGTGCGCAATGGCAGTGTTGCGATCACGCTCGTCGAGCGAGCGCAGGCGATCTTCACTGCTGATACAGAGCGAGAGATTTTCAAACCAGTGGCGCTGGGAGCGTACGCCACCGGCAACCGGCCGAAAGATGCGTTCAAATTGGCGACGGAGCTTCTCGCAAAAGATCCGAACGATTTGTATGTCCTCATTCAGATGACTCGCGCCGGCGCCGCTGAAGTTCGCAAAAGAAATCGCGAGCATGTTGAGGTAGCGTTGCAGTACGGACTGAAAGCGATCGAACTGGTTGAAGCGCGCACGAAGACGTCGAGACTGGATGACGATTTGTCGGCCACCGCCACTGCCAGGAACCCCAACGTGGATCTCGGCGACCTCTATCAGCAAACGGCCATTCTCTACCTCGGCACCGGAAACACTGAAGAGGCGAAAGCGCGACTCACGAAAGCCACTACGCTGCGACCCGACGACCCGTCAAACTTCGCCTTGCTGGGCCGCGTGATTCATGCTGATTACGTGAAGCAAACGGAAGCCAATGAAGCTCTGCCGGACGGGAAACAAAAGCAGGAAACTAAGAAGAAACTCGACGCGTTACTGGACACCATCATCGACGCCTACGCCCGCGCTGCGGGCCTCTCAATAGGCCGCCCGGAATACCAGCAGCTAATGCAACAAGTTATTCCCGATCTGACGAACTACTACAAGTATCGAAACAACCAATCGACCAAAGGCTTGCAGCAGCTAATCAACAAGTACAGACGGTAATGATCACGCGTACGCAGCGTATACGGATTTGACTTTGTCGAGAAACTCGCGCCGGTCGACCACGAAATAGAGTTTTACATTTCCCGATCCCGCAACTTCATCTATCAGCTTCTCCAGGATCTCGAATTGATCGATGTTGGTTTCTGAAATGTTGTGCGCCTCAAGATAACCGCCTCGCCGCATGCGCCGGATCAGCTCCATCAACGTCAACCGTCCCGCCAGAGTGCGTCCACCGTGCTCGTGCGAACGGCTCACCAGGTACTGCACGAGCAATGCCTCGTTATAAAGCGCAGGCGACAGGAAAAGCCGTGATCCCTCGCGTTCCCAACCGTCCTCCAAACGCGCCGACGGACGAATCGACCGCAATCCTTCGAAGATTTCGTCCCACTTCTGCTTCGCTTCTTTGCGTTCGAGAAAAGCCTTCGTGGCGCCAATCAGCCACTCCGGATCACCGAGATCGAGCGAAATGCGCAACGTGTCCAGCCAGTCAAAGAACGCGCGACGGCGGTCTGATTTCTGCTCGGTTATCGCAAACTGATCGCCTTTCTTTTCAAGCGTCTTGACGAGCTTGCGACGAGGCGCGTCAGTGGTCTTGCCGCCTTCGATGCAGTGTGTGTCGAGCCGCGCGTGCCAGCGTTTAGCGGCATCGCAGTACGGACAACGCGGATGCTTTTCTGCACTGTCGAAAAACGGACGCACCGCTTTTCGCGACGTCAGCTCCTCGACCGTCGGACTGTAACGTTTGATCTCGGAATATGCAGATCGCGGTGCGAGTCCGATCTGTTTAGTGAAGATGTCGAAGATGCAGGCGAGACAGACGAGCGTCGTGTATTCAGTGACCGTGCCAGGAGGAAATTCACTGAAATCAGGAACCACGGACTTCATGGATCAATCACACCAGTTCCAGTTCGGCTTCGATATCGCCCGTCTCGGCGTGAAGAAGATTTTTGAAATCGAACAGTTGATGGTCCAGCAAGTGCGAAGGCACCGTGTTCCCGATCGCGTTCAGCATCGACGCGCGAACATGGGGAATGTCTTTTTCGAGTTCCGCGATCAGGTTTTTGACTTTCACACGTTTCAGGTTCGTCTGCGACCCGCAGAGGTCGCACGGAATAATCGGAAACTGGCGAAACTCGGCGTATTCCGCAATATCTCGCTCGGAACAGTAGGCCAGCGGGCGAATTACCGTGTTGCGACCGTCTTTGGAACGCAGCTTCGGCGGCATCGCCTTGAGCGTCCCGACGTAAAAGAGGTTCAGCAAGAGCGTCGTGATGATGTCGTCGGAGTGATGACCGAGCGCGATCTTGTTGCATCGCTCCTCGACCGCAATGTTGTACAGAATTCCACGACGCAGGCGCGAACACGCGGAACAGAACGTTTTACCTTCGGGAACCAGCCGTTTGACGATCGAGTAGGTGTCGCGCTCGACAATGCGAAACGGTACGCCCAACTCGCTGAGATATCGAGGCAGGATCTCGGCCGGAAACCCGGGCTGTTTCTGATCCAGGTTGACGGCGAGTAACTCGAAACGAACCGGCGCCCGACGTTGAACGTCTAGCAGCAAGTCGAGCAAGGTATGGCTGTCTTTGCCGCCGGAAAGACAGACCATTATCCGGTCGCCGTCGTCAATCATGCCGAAGTCGGCGATAGCTTCGCCCATCCGGCGCAGTAATCTGGTCTGGGTTTTATGTTCAGTGCGCATTTAAAAATCCACAGAGAGTATAGCGTCTGTAACCGAAATATAACGAGATACGGCGCGTTCTTCGAAAAATTTGGACTAGACACTGAGCCAAATGTTTGTCTATCATGACTAGCCCGCTTTGTTGCGGTCAATCATTCGTCGCTCGCATCCAAAGCTAGCGAATAATCCACGAAAAAAGGCAAGCGCGTCGTTTCGTTGCTTCAAGGTTCCGACAGCCGGTGACTAAACATCCGCGCCCCCACATAACGGAGGTAACTAATGCTCAGGATAGGAAAGAATCCCAAGGATCAGGAAGATAACGACCACTCCAGCCATAAACCGGAGGTTCCTGACTACTCCACTGCCAAAACCTACTCCTCCTATCAGGGAACAGGTGTTGAAGCAAAACCGGCAACCGAAACGGCGTCGGCCCCCCGTGGCGCGATGACCGAAAGCGAAACGCTCGCGCGTGATATCAAAGAAGGCACGCTCAGCGGTTTCGTCGGCGGTGGAACTGTAGTGACTGGTGAAGCCAATTTTAAGGCGATGATGAGGGTGGATGGCCACTTGTCGGGCCGCGTCAGTTCTTCAAGCGGCACGTTGATCGTCGGCGCGAACGGTAAAGTCGACGCCAACATTGAAGTCGCCGTCGCCGTGATTCACGGCACGATTAATGGCGACATTATCGCCACGCAGCGTCTGGAACTCGGCCGCGCCGCCAAAGTGCACGGCAACATTCAGACGCCGTCGCTGATCATCGAGCAGGGCGCAATATTCGAGGGCAGTTGCAAAATGGTGCAAATGACAGCAGCCGTGGATAGGTCGAAGAAAGACAGCAAGAAAGTCGACGAACCGCTCGACACGTCCAAAATGCAACCACTTCGCGCAGCCGACGCCGCAAAGGCAGCAGAGATTCCGAGCGTTTCAAACGTCGTGAGTTAACGCGAATCGGTTTAGCAAGCATGTTTATGCGGGGTGGTCCACTGTGGCCACCCCGTTGTTGTCAAAAACAGCCCCCCAAACCTCACCGACTCTCGTCAGTTGAATCCGCGTTCAGGTTTAAGACCATGAAAAATTTATTGCGCTTAACGGCGATCGCTTCCGTCGTTCTCATTTCGCTTTCGACGAGTGCTTCCGCGAAGGTGCCGGAAGGTTGGTTGACTGGTGGCGCCAATTTCGAAAAAGCGATGCAGTTGCATCGTGAGCTGAACGTGCCGCTAGTCGTTTATTTCTACGTCGATTGGTGCCCGTACTGCAAAACGCTCGAGAACGAATACTTTCCCGCGCAGGCGATGCGAGAGTATTTGCGAGAGGTCGTCAAGATTCGCATCAATCCGGAGTTGACGCGCGCCGATGAAGAGGTGGCGAGGGCGTTTGGCATACGCGGGTATCCGTCGTTTTTTGTGATCGGTCCGAAGTCGTTCCCAGTTCAGTTGAGTCCTTTTCGACGGGGCGGCCGGAGTTTGACGGCGGCTGAGTTTGCTCAGCGATGCCGCGACGTGACGACGCCGCGGGGCGCAAACGGCACGCAAATAAGTGAAGCCCCGAAATCTGCCGAAGTCAAAGGTGTCACGAAGGCTCCCGGTGCTCAAATTACGGTCGTCGAACCAGTAGCGCCGAAGTTTGTTTCGAACGCGCCCCTGCCCACAGCCGACGCCGTGCTGACAAATTACGCGCGAGTGACGGGTGGCGGGAATGCGCCTGCGCGAATGACCAGCCGCGTGATCAAAGGTCGAATCGACGTGCCGGGTTTAAGTTTTGGCGGGCGGTTTGAGTTTTATGCGACGAGTGGTGGAAAATCGTTGACGGTGATGAGCGTGGAACCGATGGGAGTCGTGAAGCAGGGTTTTGACGGACAATCGGGCTGGACCGTATCCGAAAAAGGTTCGAAGGGTTCAAGTCTTCCGGAAAACGCAGTGCTCGCGGTTACCGATTACTACCGGGCCGCAAAGCTCACCGACCTGTACCCGAAGAGCAAGTTGCTTGGGAAAACGAGAGAAGGCGACCGCGAAATCTACATGGTCGAAGCCGCGCCTCGCAGCGGCACGCCGGAGAAGTTGTATTTCGACGTACAAAGCGGGCTGCTGGTCCATCGAGATTTTACGCGCACCAGTGACCGTGGTCCGATCCAGGCGGAAATCTACTTCAGCGACTGGCGCAACGTCGACGGCTTTCGCCTGCCATGCAGCATGACCCAGATGATCGGCAACCTGACGTTGGTCATTACGATCGACGAGATCAGGCATAACGTCGCGATAGACGATGCGATTTTCCAGCGTCCCGCTCGTTAAATTCACGTTTTATAGACTTGATTAGGTATATCAGGCCTGATAAAAGACGGCCCGATGCCTAACCAAAACTTCCTTACGCGATTCATTATCGTATGCGTCGTCGTTGTTGTCGTGTCTTCTACGGGCTTTGCGCAAAAGGATGTGCAGTTGCGCATTTTGAAAGCGGAAGACGAACGACGATGGGACGCCGATTTAAAAGAACTGCTTTCTAACTCAAACGCTGCAGTTCGCAAAAGGGCGGCGCTCGCTGCCGGACGCATCGGGAATGAGGATTCTGTAGCCGCGCTCGCAAACCTGTTGCAGGACAAACAGGTGGACGTTCGCGCGATGGCGGCATTTGCGCTGGGCGAAGTTGAAGCGCCCAGCGGCGCGGATTCCTTGCTACCGGTCCTGAAGAACACGAACGAGCCGCCGATCGTTCGTGCGCGGGCGATCGAGGCGTTAGGCAAGATCGCAGGTGCGTTACCGAGAGAACAGGAAGCGCGTCGACTCGAGCTCGGCGCGGCAATCGTCGAGTCACTAAAAACCGAAGCCGCATCGTCGGACAGCCTTTTTGCGATTCTGGGTTTGACCGCGGTGTTGCGTTCGCGCCCGGCAAATGCAGGTCCGACCGTCGCGAAATTTCTGACTCATGCCGACGCGCGTGTACGTGCCGATGCGGGCAACACCCTCGCCCGCCTGCGTCTAAACGACGGCAACGAGCAGTTACGAAAACTCCTGAACACAGATGCGGACCCGATTGTTCGCGCCAACGCTGCTCGCGTGCTCGGTGCAACGGAAGACAAAGCTTCGTTTGACTCGCTTCTAAAACATGCGGTCGAAGATCCCGATTCCCGAGTACGCGTGAGCGCGATCCGTTCACTTGCGCTGCTGAAGGATGAACGGGCCGCGGAGACGTTGCTAAAACGGGGCGAGGTCCTCACCCAGCGGAACCTGGCTGACCGCGCGTCCGAAACCAACGAAGTGCTCGAGATTGCGAGTACGCTGGGCCGTCTGCTCGCGCTAAAGGAAGATATGCGCGCAGTTATGTGGCTCGACAAGGTCGACAGGGCCGTGACGCGAAAAGCTCCGGAAATCGAACTCGCGATCGTTCGAATCGCGCCGGCCTTTCTAACGCGAGCCTTTGCAGACGACAAGAAAGCATTGGCGGCAAATCCAAGCCTCGTGTATTGGAAGTTCGCCTCGACCGTGGCGGCGGCCCTGGGCGAAATAGCCGCGCTTCCGGCAACCATACCGAACAAAGCCGAAATGGCGGCTACCGCCGAGTCGACTCTTCGAGGCATGCTCCTCTACCGACTTTCACCAGCGGGCAAAACAAGAGACGCCGTCCCCGAGAAATCTGAAATCACCGCTTCGGACGTTCTTCGCGCCTTCGCTGCTTTTAAATCAAACGATCTCGCGGACGTCCTGCTCAAACATCTCGACGACCCCGACGTGATCGTGCGTGGCACCGCTGCCGATCTCATTGGCGACCTGCCGCCTTCCGAACAACATACACGCGCGCTGATCGCCGCTCTCGCCCGCACCGCAAACGACCCGTTGAACGACGCCGCACTGTCGATCCTCGGCGCGCTCGGGAAACAGAAGTCCGCAGCCGCAAACGACGCCATCAAGGGCGCGCTCGACTCGCGCGACCACCTCATTCGCCGCCGCGCCGTCGCGTTGCTGAAAGCAAACGGCGCCGGCGACCTCTCATCTCGCATCGGTACTGTCCAGACACGAAACACGGACGCCGATTACCGGCGCGCTTTGGCTCGCGTGGGACGAAGAAACCCACGTGCCGTCGTGACTACGACGAAGGGTTCGTTTACTATTGAACTGCTCCCCGAGGCGGCCCCCCTGACCGTAGACAATTTCGTTCAGCTTGCCCAGCGCTCTTTTTTTAACGGCATTACAATTCACCGCGTAGTGCCGAACTTTGTGATTCAGGATGGCGATCCACGCGGCGACGGCAATGGCGGACCAAACCACCAAATCCGTTGCGAGATGAATGAAGTGCCTTACGACCGCGCGGCCGTAGGAATGGCGCTTTCAGGCAAAGACACCGGCGGTTCGCAGTGGTTTGTAACCCACTCGCGGCAACCGCATCTCGACGGCGGTTACACAGTTTTCGGCCGGGTGGTCGCAGGCATGGAAGTCGTCGACAACATCATCCGCGGAGACGTTATCAGGTCAATCGTAATCAGGTGAACCGGCACTCTAATATCAAGCTGTTGTTATTCGTGTTTGCTTTGTTGGCGGCGCAAAATGTTGCTGCCCAAACAAGACACGAATACAAGATCGATCTCAAAATCGACTTTGATAAACGCTCCTACACCGGCACTGAACGCGTGCGTTGGGTCAATCGCGGTGAGAAACCGAGCTCTGTCCTGTACTTCCACCTTTACCCGAATCTTCGCACCGGAGATCAGTCCTCCGCGAACAGTTCAACTGAGGCGGAGATTGACGAGCCGCGACTGGATATCGTCGAAGTGCGCGGCGGTTCCGACGACACGCCGCTCGTTACGTCTCTCGACGACCAGGGAACGATTTTGCGAATCAATCTTCGTGAGCAAGTCGCATCCGGCAACACCGCCGAGGTCGTCATCAAGTTCAAAGGCACCGTTCCGGAGATCGATCGTGACGAAACGAGTCTAACCACGCACGTCGTCAAGCAGGTGAGTGCCGCTCTGCGCAGCGATCGCGAGATGCGGCGCGCGCGCGATATCAATTTTGAATGCCGCGGCGTGATGTTGCTCGGCGCAGGGTATCCGGTTCTCGCCGTTCACGATGGCGACGAGTGGCGCCGCAAACTGGAACCTTCCGTCGGAGACTTCGTCTTCAACGAAGCAGCAGATTACGAAGTCACGATCGGCGTTCCTACCGGCGTAGAGGTATTCACTTCCGGTACGGAAACCACGAAATCCGACAAGGGTGGCCAAACATTCGCGGCCTCCGCGCTGCGCGACTTTGCGATCCTCGCGGGACGTGGCCTCCGCAGCGAACACACCGAAGTCGACGGAATTACCGTCCGCTCGATCTATTTCGCCGAGCACGAACGCGTCGGTAAACGAGCATTGACGGTCGCGGCAAACGCAGTCCGCGTTTTTACGTCAGCCTTCGGCACATTGCCGTTCAAGACGGTCAGTGTTGCCGAGGCGCCGCTCGTTGCCGGGCTCGGAAGTTCTGAATTCTCCGGGTTGAACGTAATCGCCAGCGCTTTCTTCGTCGACTTCGACTCTCCAGCCGTGCGCAATCTGCCGGAAATTATTCGCGAGCAACGCCCGTCTGTTGAGGAAAGTTTGGAATGGACAGTGGCGCACCTGGTCGCTCACCAGTGGTGGGGTGCGGCCGTTGGAAACGATCCCGCGCGTGAACCGGTGTTGGACGAAGCGCTTTCGTGCTGGTCGTCGTTGCTTTACTACGAGCGAACTTATGGCGAGGAAAGAGCAGCCGCTGTTCTCGACGATCAGGTTCGCGGGGTCTATCGTCTCTACCGCACTTTCGGCGGCGACGATATGGACGCAAACCGCCCCTCGCGCGATTACCGCAACACGTTTCAGTATGCCGCGATCGTCACCGCCAAGGGCGCGCTGATGTTTGTCGATCTGCAACGTTCCCTCGGCGATGAGAAGATTCTCGCCGCGTTGCGTAACTACTACCAGGCCAATCTCTACGAAATCGCGCAAATGGAAGACCTGCGAATTGCGCTAGTCGCAGAAGCGCCGGTCGAACAAAGACGCCTCATTGGACGTACATTTACCCGCTGGCTTACCGCAAAACGGGGTGACGAAGACATCGCGCCACCCGACGCGGAGCTGGCGGCGACTTTGGGTATCCCCTCCAAACAAGCCCCACAACGGTCAGGTGACAAAAACGCTTTCGGAGCGTTAGCCAAGGTTGGGAAATTCTTTTGGCAGCAAATGACACGTATCCGGTAACACGGATCTCCACAGAAAAAAGCCTCGATAATCTCGCATGGCTGATGGACGACCTGTTTCGGGTGCCGGTCTTGGGCTGGCGCTTTGGACTCGACGCGCTAATCGGACTCATTCCCGGCTTCGGCGACACCGCCACGTCGCTCGTCTCGTTCTACATCCTCGTCAGCGCGGTTCGCTATCGCGTTCCGAAGATTACTCTGCTGCGAATGGGATTTAATGTCGGAATCGACTACGTTGTCGGATCGTTACCGCTGGTGGGCGACTTCCTCGATGCGTGGTGGAAGTCGAATCAAAGAAATCTCGATCTACTCAGAGAGCGGGCGACGGTCTCAGCCGAAGAAGCGCGTTCAGCCAGCGCCGGCGACTGGTTGTTTGTCGGTGGAATTATCCTCGGCTTGATCGGGCTGGCCGTAGCCAGCGCATTCGTCAGCGTCTATCTTCTGCTCCGCCTGTTCGAAGCGCTCGGCGCATCGTAGCCACAAAA
>CBFGMX010000074.1:0-24685 GCA_965649955.1 uncultured bacterium | reverse complement strand
ACCCGGCCCGACTATTCCGTTGCTCCCTCCGGAGCCGGGTAGAAAAGAAGCTCGCGCACCTCGCCCGCCGCATCGCATGAGATGGCACCCTTGCGCGCCCACGCGAGTGCCTCGTCCATATCGGCGGCTTCCAGTATCCAGAAACCGCCCATGTGCTCCTTGGTCTCGGTGTATGGCCCATCGGTGACGAGCACCGTACCATCAGGTTGCTTCCGAACCGTCTTCGCGTTGCCGGCCGGGGAAATTCCGCAAGCGAACTTCCTCACGCCGGCAGCAATCATTTCGCGGTTGAGCGAGTGGATCTCCTCCATCATCGCTTCGGTTACGGTGGACGGGTCGAAGTCGTCGGGGAGGTAGTTAGCAACCAGATACTGTGGCATGACTTTTTCTCCTTGTTTTCTGTGTTTTGTGTCCGATGACTCGTTTCCTGTTCGCTCCGGAACCGTAACTCATCGTTCTTCTGTCCTATAGTCGTTGGCGAGACGGAAAATCGACAGCTACTCAAAAAAATTTTTATTTCAACTAATTTTCAACTGGCGAATCCGCTCCTGCAGGAATTGACGCTCCGGTTCCTGTTGTGTCAGCGCCAGAGCTTTCTCATAAGAGGACCGGGCCTCAGATGTCCTGCCGAGCCGGCGGTACAAATCTGCACGGGCTGAATGCGCGAGGTAGTAATTTGCCAATTCGCCATGTTCCAACAACACGTCGATAAGCGTCAGACCGGCCTCTGGACCATCGCGCATTGCAATTGCCACGGCACGATTTAGTTGTACAACCGGCGAAGGCTGAATTCGCAGCAATCGGTCGTAAAGCGAAACAATCTGCGGCCAGTCGGTCGCCGCGGACGATTCGGCCTCCGCATGGACGGCCGCAATCGCAGCCTGCAGTGTGTAAGAGCCGAAGCGTTGGGACTTCAGGGCTTTCTCCAGCAACGCCACTCCCTCCGCGATCTGCTCTCGGTTCCAGAGCGAGCGGTCCTGGTTCTCCAGCAAAATCAGCTCTCCGGCCGGAGAGGTTCTCGCGGCGTGACGGGATTCCTGTAGCAACATCAGGGAAAGCAGTCCAATGACTTCCGGCTCTGGCTGGAGTTCAATCAGCAACCGGCCCAGTCGAATTGCTTCGCCGGTTAGCTCGGCCCGTGTTACCTCCGCTCCCGCCGCAGCCGAATAACCCTCGTTAAAGACGAGATAGATGACCTGAAGCACCGCGCCCAGTCGCTCCGGCAATTCCTTCGGCGCCGGCACCTCATACGGAATCTGTGTCTCTCGAATCTTTGCCTTTGCGCGCACAATGCGTTGAGCCAGCGTACGCGGAGTGATGAGGAAGGCTTTTGCTATCTCCTCGGTGGTCAGCCCGCACACCTCACGCAAGGTGAGCGCAACGCGCGCTTCCGGCGCCAAGGATGGATGACAGCACGTAAAAATCAGACGCAGGCGATCATCTTCAAGGCCATCCTCAAGGCTGTCCTCTTCATTGGAGCTTTCCGAACTCGATTGCGCTTCGAGGTATCGCACGAGCTCGTCTTGTGACGCATCAAATCTTGCCCGTCGACGCAGAGTATCAATAGCTTTGAATCGGGCGGTCGAAATCAACCATGGTCGCGGGTTGCCGGGTACTCCACTACTCGGCCACAGGCTCAGCGCAGCCGCAAAGGCTTCGTGCATCGCCTCCTCGGCCAGATCGAAATCACCGAGCAGGCGGATCAGAGTTGCCAGGATTCGTCCTGAATCCAGGCGATAAAGGGAGTCGAGCAATTCGCGTATCTGCTCGGTGGAAGGCTCGGGCATGACGACGAACCTAGCAAACCAGTCATCCCGAATCAATTTTGGCAAACAGCCGAGTGAGGTCTACTTTGACTTTTCTCTTCGTGCTCTTCTCTGCGTAAATACGTCAGACGTTCGCGTGTGAATACGTCAGACGTTCGCCGTGTGAGGACTTTTAATTTTTGGGCTGGTTTCGAACTCCGATATTGAGATGACGGTAACCGCCCTGATCTGATAATTTACCCTCATCCATTCCGGATGGTCTCCAAGTCGAAGGAGAGGTCTCAACCCAGAATGAGCACTCTTCTCTTCCTGACTGGCCTTGCGAGTGTTGCAACAAGACATGGCAGAGATCCCTGTGACCGCCTATCAGCCCATATAACTTTTCCCAGAGAAGAGATTGAATAAGGACCTTTCGGCCAACAGCACCCTTTCACACTATCGCATAGTCTCAAAAATCGGGGCCGGCGGAATGGGCGAGGTCTATCTGGCCCAGGACACCAAACTCGATCGCAAAGTTGCACTGAAGATCCTGCCCGCCGAAGTGGCTACCAATCGCGATCGCATGGATCGTTTTGTCCGTGAAGCGAAATCTGCCGCCGCGCTCAATCACCCAAACATCGCTCACGTCTACGAAATAGGTGAAGACCAGGACACTCACTACATCGCGATGGAGTTCATTGATGGTGACACTCTGCGCGAGAAGATCCATCGCGAAAAGACGCCACTCAAGAAACTGCTCAAATACCTGGGCCAGGTGGCGATGGGACTTGCCAAAGCTCACGGATCAGGAATCGTGCATCGTGATCTGAAGCCCGAAAACATCATGATCACGCGCGACGACTACGCTAAGGTGCTGGACTTTGGTTTAGCCAAACTCGTCGAACCGCAAAGAGGATTTGGTGCGAGCGAGAGCGCTTCCAGTGACATCGTCACCGCCGTAATGCAGCAACATTCAACACCGGGGATGGTCATGGGCACGGTTGGTTATATGTCCCCCGAGCAAGCGAGCGGACGTGTAAACGAGATCGATCATCGTTCAGACATCTTCTCGTTTGGCTGCATTCTCTTTGAAGCCGCAACAGGAAAAAGAGCGTTCGAAGGTAAAGATGCGCTTGATTCACTGCACAAGATTGTCCATGCACCAACACCGCAGTTGAAAGATGTCAATCCACTCGCTCCTTATGAATTGCAACGCCTGGTGCGTCGCTGCCTGGCCAAGGAACCAGAGAAACGTTATCAGTCGATCAAGGAGTTGGCGATTGAGCTCGACGATCTCCAGGAGGAGCTCAAGGGTGTAACTGCTTCCAATTATTCAGCGTCGCAGGCCTCGCCAGCAATTAAGACGACGTCGGGAACCAGTCGAACTGACGAAGGATTCTGGGTTTCAGTCGTGCCCTTCAAGACTCGCGATGACGATCCCGCGGTCGCGGGCCTAGCCGAAGGGCTGTCCGAGGAGATCGTGACCGGCCTTTCCCGGTTCCGTTATCTGTCCGTTGTGACCAGCGCCTCGGCGGCTCGCCTGACTGGAGCGACTGAAGCCGAGCGGGCCAAACTCGGCGCGCGCTACGTGTTGGAAGGAAGCATCCGCAAGGGAGGTTCCGCCATTCGAGTGAGCGCCCAACTTGTCGATACCGAGACTGGCGCACGGCTATGGTCTGAAAATTACAACCGAGACCTCCAGACTTCGACGATTTTTGAGGTACAGGACGATGTTGCCGCCCGCATCGTCGCGACGGCGGCTGATAGCTACGGCGTGTTGGTCCATTCGATGAGGGACGCGATCCGTCAGAAAGACGACGCCGATCTCACGCCCGCTGAATGGCAGTTCCAATATTTTGCCTACCGCGAGCAGATCACGCCCGCGAATCACGCTGCGCTGAAGATGCGCCTCGAACGAACCGCGAAACAGGATCGTCGACCTTCAGACTTCTGGGCTTGTCTCGCGCAGGTATATTTGGACGAATACGCCTTTGGCTTTCCCGGCGATGACGGGACGTCTCTAGATCGCGCGCTCGTCGCGGCCCGGCGCGCGGTCGAGTTGGATCGCGCGAACCAGTTCGCGATGGTTGCGCTGGCGCAAACGCACTTCTTCCGCCAGGATCTCGCCGCCTTTGGTCCAGCGGCCGAGCGAGCAATGGCCCTCAATCCGCTCAACACTGACGCGCTCGGAATCCTCGGATTACAGATTGTGCACACGGGCGAGTTCGAGCGCGGCACTGCGATTGTGCGCCGCGCGATGGAACTGAATCCCAATCACCCGGGTTGGTTACATTTCGCTCCCCTCTGGGACCACTTCCACAAAGGCGAGTACGAGCAGGCACTCGAGTGTGCAAACCGAGTGGACGTACCCGGACTCTTCTGGCCATACCTGGTGATGGCGTCGGCCTGCGGACACCTGGACCGGCGCATCGAAGCGGAAGCCGCAGTCCGGGATCTGTTGGCACTCGATCCCGAGTTTTCAAAACACGCGCGCTCAAACGTCGCGACCTGGCACTTCGCGAGCGGACTGATGGAGCCACTCCTGGAAGGACTGCGCAAAGCTGGGCTGGATATTGGTGATGAAGCGTCGGCGTCAACGGCCTCGGAACCATCCCTTGCTTCGCGCGAGAATCGAGTGGGTGAAGGTTTCCGGGTCGCGGTTCTTCCGTTTAAGTTCACCGGCTCGAACACCGAAGTCGCAACTCTAGCTGAAGGATTGTCAGAAGAGATCGTGACTGGACTATCTCGCTTCTCGTACCTCCGAGTGATCTCACGCAGTTCGGCACTTCGATACGCAAAAGAAACAGATGACGTCCGCGATGTTGGTAAGACACTCGGCGCACGTTATGTGATGGAAGGAAGTCTGCGTGTTGCCGGTTCGTCGTTGCGCATAACAGTGCAACTGGTAGACGCAGGCACCGGTGCTCATCTGTGGGCCGAGACATACGATCGCGAATTTCGCACCGAAGAAATATTTGCACTACAGGATGATCTGGTGCCGAGGATCGTCTCCACAACCGCCGACGTGAATGGAGTCCTTCCACGGAGCATGTGTGAAGCTGTGTGCAGTCGCAGTCCAGATGAGTTAAGCCCCTATGAGGCTGTACTGCGCAGCTTCCGTTACTTCGACCGGGTGAGCGCCGAAGAGCTCGCGGCAGCGCGATCTTGCCTCGAGTTAGCCGTTGAGAAGGCGCCGACTTATGGCGATGCGTGGGCCATGCTGGCTTTATTGTGCGTTCAGGACTACGCACAGGGATTTGACCTTCAATCGGATTCGTTAAAGCAAGGGAGAACTGCTGCTCAACGTGCTGTCGAAGCAGCACCTTCCAACCATCTGGCTTATTTCAGTCTGGCCCAGGCCCACTTCTTCCAAAAGGAACTTCAGAGTTTTCGCCATGCGGCAGAGCGTGCTGTTGCACTCAATCCGATGGATGGAAACTCACTCGCTTTTGTCGGCGAGTTGCTCACTTATGTGGGTGATTCGGAACGTGGTCTCGCGCTCGCCAATCGAGCCAAACAAATCAATCCCAATCATCCTGGTTGGTTCTGGTATGCCGACTTCTTTCATGCATATCGAAAAGGCGACTACCACGGCGCGCTTAGCTTAATTTTAAAAGCCAATTTGCCAAACCACTGGGGGATGCATGCGGGTATCGCCGCCTGTGCTGGTCAGCTCGGTGACCGTGAAACGGCAACTAAAGCCATTCGCGATTTGCTCAAACTGCAACCGCGTTTCGGCACCACGGTAAAGAAAGCTCTCGCGAAGTGGTTTGACCCTGAGTTATGCGAGCAACTTCTCGACGGCTTGCGAAAGGCAGGTCTCGAAATCGCTGGTGAAGAGGAACTAACACCTGACGTCGTTGGCGAGCAAGGTTTAGGGGATGTCGCGTCACTTACTAAGTCAGGCGGCTCGTTATTCGTTACGGCTTTTGAAGGTCGTCCCGCGATCGCAGTTCTACCTTTCGAAAACCTCTCGAACGATTCTGAACAGGAGTATTTCGCCGACGGACTCGCCGAGGACTTAATCACCCGCCTATCACTCTGGCGATCATTTCCGGTCATCGCGCGGCACTCGAGCTTCGTCTACAAGGGAAAGGCGGCCGATTTAAAGAAGGTCTCTTCAGAGCTTGGCGTGCGTTATGTGGTCCAGGGTAGTGTGCGCAAGGCCAACAATCAGGTACGCATCTCGGCGCAATTGACCGACTCGACTACAGGACTAAACGTCTGGGCCAAAACATTCGATCGAGAACTCAACGATGTTTTCGCCGTGCAGGACGAGATCAGCGAAGCGATAGCCGTCTCGCTCGTTGGCGATTTAGAACGCGCAGAAGGCGCCCGCATCCAGCACCGCGCGCCGGATAGTCTCGAGGCCTGGGGTCTCTATCAACGTGCGCTGCCACTCATCTACAGCTTCACGCGCGAAGATGGCACTCAAGCGCGCAGCTTACTCGAGCGGGCTGTCGCACTCGATCCGCTCTTCTCTACTGCACTGGCGCGCCTCGCTGAGGTCGGAGTTTGGGAAGTTATGTACGAGTGGACCAACGATCCGGCACGCACGCTCGATGCGGCGATCATTCAGGCTCGTCGCGCCATCGCGCTGGATTCGTTAGACGCGCAAGCGCATATCGCTCTCTCTTTCGCATTGATGACCGCGGGTGATGGCCACGGTGCGCTGGAGGAATCGCGTCGCGCGCTGGAGCTCAATCCGAGCATGCCATTCGCTCTCGCAATTCATGCCTATCACCGGCACATCTCCGGGCAGCCTCCGCAAGAAAGCATCGCGCTGGTCCAACGCGCGCTACGGCTCAGCCCACACGATCCGGTCGAATGGCTCTTCTACGATGTTCTGGCCAGCGCTTATTTGAACGCCGGACGGTTCGCGGAAGGATTTGACGCGGGACGGCGACTGATCGCGCTCTCGCCGAATTACTACTGGGGCTATCTCTGGAGTGCGATGAACGCAACCGGCCTGGGCCAAATCGCAGAGGCGCGAAAGCTTGTCGATGAGGCACGAAGAGTTAAACCTGAGTTGTCGCTGGAACTCGCACTCAAGTGTCTCGGTACCATGTCTCCGGATGTCGATCGCCGTTTCAACGAAGCCCTGCGGCTCACCGGATTGGAATCGAAACAAGCAGCGTCAATGCCGCCGTCCAACAACAGTTACGAAACATCGCGTTCTGAGATCAGCGATTCTCAGGCCTCCGCAATCAAGACGATCGCGGTCCTGCCTTTCCAAAATCTTTCTGGCGATCCCGGACAGGAATACTTCGCAGATGGCGTCACTGAGGAAATTATCAACGCACTAGCTCAAATCCGCGGGCTTCGTGTGGCCGGGCGAAGTTCCTCGTTTTCATTCAAGGGTCGCAATGAAGATCTGCGTTCCGTTGGCGCCAAACTTAACGTGGCTACGATCCTCGAAGGCACTCTGCGCCGTTCCGGGGATCGACTTCGAATTACGGCACAACTGATCGACGCGACCAACGGTTACCAACTGTGGTCAGAGCGATACGATCGAGTCATGGCCGACGTCTTCGCATTACAAGATGAGATTGCGAATACGATAGCCGGACGCCTTCAGTTGTCGCTGGTTGAACCGGTTCAGGGAGAGCCGGTGCAACCACCGACTCGCGATATCGCTGCGTATGAGTTGTACTTAAAAGGTCGTGGTTTGCTGTACCAACGCGGACTCAGTATTCCGAAGGCCATCGACTGTTTCACACAGGCAGTTGCTCTCGATCCGCTTTACGCTCAGGCGTGGGCTGGGCTGGCGGATGGATACACAACCTCCGGGTATTCTGGACTCAAGCGGCCAATCGAAGTGATGCCGCGTGCACTTGAAGCAGCTCGTCGAGCGCTCGAGCTCGATCGAAGTGTGGCTGAGGCACATAACGCTCTTGCTTGTGCGAGCTTGTTGTATGAGCGCGATTATTTGCTTGCGGAGCGCGAGTTTCAGCAGGCGCTTAAACTCAATCCCAACTATCCTCAAGCTCGCGCCTGGTACGGACTCTTCTTTCTGGATTGGGCTGCGGGTCGAACCGCCGAAGCCCGGGATGAACTTCAACGACTTCTCCAGATCGATCCGCTCTCAGGTTATGCCAATGTGATCTATTCCTTCTCGAATTCCAGCAATTCGCGAGTTGCGGAAGCAGTGGACCATGCAAGACGTGGAGTTGAACTTGATCCTGGCTCTTACCTGGCTCTATGGAGTCTGGCGGTAGCGTTGGAGTGCGACGCCAAATATGAAGAGGCCAGTGCGGTGGCGGAACGAGCGCTTGCGATGTCGGGGCGACATTGTTGGGCACTCGCAACACTAACGTCGATCTATGGAGCGTGGGGGAAAGCCGACAGCGCGCGAGCTGTCTACCAGGAAATGGAAGTGCGAAGAGTGCGCGAATATATCCAGCCAGGCATGCTTTCGATTGCGGCAGCTGCCGCAGGAGAAGTGGATCGCGCAATAGAGTTTGCTCAAGAAGCAGTGGATGAAAGAGACCCGGTGTTCGTCCTGGTTGCCCGATCGTGGCCCGAGTATGACAGGCTGCGAACTAATCCGAGTTTTTTACAGATTGTCAGCCAGTTGGAACTTCCAGGCTGGAGCAACTTGCCGGAGTAATCGGCGGGCGCTCTCCCATGGCCGCCCTCGCTCGAACAATCACGTAAGACAGGGTGGCTAGGAAGGGCCACCCTATAAAAAGTCATTCCCCGCTCTCTTTTAGATCGCCAACAATCAATCATCCCTACTTCATCACCAACTCAATCTCCTCATGCAGATTGTTTCCCAGTGACCGTCGCCTGACCTCAATGCGGCTTACGTCTGAAGCAACGTTCAACAGGCTGCTGATGTTGCCGGAAAAGAATTCCTGTGAGCCTTTGCTGGAGTTGTCACCCGCGTTGCTTGCCTGTTGCCGCAGCCTGATAGCGTCAGCGTCCAGTACATTGACGATGTCATCAAATGATTCCTTGCGTCGATCAAAACGAATAATAGTCAGCTCATCGACCTCGGCTGTGGCAGAGACATTCGATTGATTCTTCTGATTAGATTCCAGCACGGTTTTCATCAGCTCGTTGCTGTTCGAAACAATCAGCATATTGTCTTTGAGTGCGTAACAGATTTCCCAGCCAAGCATTGGCAGATTCAAGGAGCGCCACGCCAGACCCGCTTCACTCTTGCTTTCCCATCTGGGTTGGGAGCCGGAGGTGACGACCGTCAGACGCCCCTGCGCGCCCTGCGCAACAGTTTGCTCCAACAACTCACGCCGCAAATTTACAGAGGACCGCAGAGTGAAAATGGCGACTCTGCGAAATTCTACAAACAGCGGGCCCTTCGTCATGTGTGGCGTAGTCGCAACCGCAACAGCCGAAGGGCGCGCCGCGTTTAGAACGTTCTGCAGGCCGGTCAGGAATTGACGCTCCAATTCCGTAGCCAGCGGGTTTCGACCTGGTTCGACACGTTCAGTGACACGAGCGTCGTACGGATCATCAATGGCTGTGTCGTAGCTCTTGTCAAGATATGAATAACGGTCGTAAGAATCGTAGTCATCGTCGCCGATCGGATAGAAATCATCGGAGCTATACGAATTCCACGACCAGGAACTGCTTTTGCTGTCTTGTTCAACAGGACTGTCAAACAGCGTGTCGCGTATGATCTTGCCGGACAGCTCGGGGGCATTCACGAGCGATCGTAATCTGACGAAAGGCGCCGCCTCTGGCGTGCGCGAGTACAACTGCTGCAACTCTGCAGCGGCCATTCTGGAATTACTCCGCTCAACCGGCACGGTAGTCAAAAACTCGCGCCGTTCGATCCATTTCGACTCCTGCCGTTCGAGATCAAAAATACCGGCACGAATGTGTTTCAGTTCAGCGACATTTTGCATCACCCAGTAGTGCTTGAAGTAGTAGTCGGCGTTGAGTCGTGACTGGTCCACCCAGACCGTCGCGAAGTGGGGACTCACCTTCTGGCTAAGAGTCCTAAACGTCGGATCATCCGCAATACTGTCCTTCGTTGCGCGTCGATTGATGTTGGCGATCGCGCGCAGGAACAGTTTTTCGTTTGTTCCCAGGAGGAAACGCCCGTTCACAGTAGCAAACGCCAACACCTGCTTCTGACGGCCCCGATCGGCCTCCACTGCCTGAAAATAATAAGGAGTCCCATCTGGTGTTTCCGCTTCTTCGAACTGATCTTTGCTCGTAAAGAACTGCGTCAGCGCCGCTTTCTCGTCGCTGATAGGCGCAACGAAGAGCAGGTCAAGTTGCCCAATGTCATAGACGGCGACAGCCGCGGCGCCTTCAGTCGAAGAACCAAAGGTTGCCAATTCAACCGGAAAGCCCAGTGCGTTATTGAATTCCTCCCAGCGTGAGATCAACTTCAATGCCAAGTGCCTGTGCTGAAGTTGCTGATAGTTGGTGCTGCTGAGGTAACGTTCCTTGAGCTGCGACTGGTCCCATTGCTTGATCAGCTCCGGAAGATTCTCGAATTGAGCATAGACCAACGCGCCCCGAGGCAAGTCGCCCGCAAGACTGTACGGGTTCCTGCCTGAACGAGTTGAGCGTGCGTAGACGATTAATGCTACACAGATCAGAATCAGTAAGGCGGTAAACCATCGAAGCCTGTATTTAACTTTCGCGTTCATTTGCGAACAAACCTTCCTTCACTCCCGTCCCAAACCAGCGACTCTTTGGTAACGCCCAGTGTTTCGATCACTTGTGAAGATCTGGCACTCCAATTTCTTTTCTTCGCGTGCCAGGTGCCGTCGGTTTCTAACCAATAACTGTAGGACGGTATCGGACCGCGCAGTTTGATCAACGATTTAGTGATTTCGATCTGGATGACGGGGTTCGTACCTGGAGAGAAAGTTACGGAACTGGACTGCTTTTGTTTGACGTCGTTCCAGTCACGACGCCCGTATCCTTCAACGGCTTCGAGAATCTCTTCGTCGAACTCGGCGATCTGTACGAGGTGACCGCGGTCCAAGCGGATCAGCCGTGCTTTGCGAGCGTAAGACGTCGCGTCGCCATTGCTTTCGCGAATCAGCAACTCGTGAATGCCGGGCTTTATCGTAGAGGGCAGAGTAAGCCAGTTGTCATAAGGATAATCTTCAAGGCGTAGCCAACTGTTCAGCGCGCCAACCAGTCTCCACCCACAAGACTCTCGATTGAATATCAAGGCCGTCGGATGTTCGAGGCGCACGAACGTAAGTAACGCTTCCGTCTCGGGCGTGTCGTCCAGTTGCGCGTAATCGAGCCGGGCGCGATCGGTTCGCTCGGGATAATTGAGGTCACGCTCGTAGTCGTAATAGACGGTCGAAATATCGGGTCGCAGCAGCAGGCGTTTGAACATCTCACGTCGCACTTCTACTTCGTCGCTTTTGATCGCTGTCAGGACTTCTTCCGGTCGATTGAAATAGTCTTCAAGCTGACAAGGCGTAAGTTGTGTTTGCGATTGACGTTGACGATGTTTTTGTCGCAACAGGATTCCGGCAACAACGAAAGCTGCCGCCAAACCAATAGTGAAACAAAGTGTGAATGCGGTGACGCGTGATTTCCAGCGCATGAGTAATCCCTTTTCTGAGAATACAGTTAACCAGCTCCCACGAACCTCTGGTCCAACACCAGCGACAACTTCCGCGGTTGTGCGCTGTTGCGAACTTCACGCAAATGGTTGAGTCGTGCCAGCGCAAGATCGCGGTCAGACTTCCTGGTTAGTAGCGACAGCCTGTATTGCTCAACTTCGTAAGCACGATCCAGGTCACCAAGCTTCTCCGCCGCGACGGACAACAACTCGAGCAAGTTTAGGTGCGATGCCCGCTGGCGTTCGTCGGCTCGTTGAGACAAGGTTTGATATCGAGCGGCGAGTGCTTCCTCTTGATCGTGTTGTTCTGCTGAGTCTTTATTCGGCCGAAAGCCTGCCACGCGTTCGGCCGTCTTCAATGCCGCACCCGGTTGGTTCTCCTTGAGATAGAGCGCGACGATCTGTTCGAGTGGTTCGTCTTCCAGA
This sequence comes from uncultured bacterium, assembly GCA_965649955.1. Taxonomy (GTDB): domain Bacteria; phylum Acidobacteriota; class Blastocatellia; order Pyrinomonadales; family Pyrinomonadaceae; genus PSRF01. Next base: position 12,949 of record CBFGMX010000074.1, on the reverse strand, counting down.
AACGCAAACGATTGCCACGCGCCTGACCCATGAGACTCGATCAATGCGCGCGTAAAACTGTTCCGACTCTCCGCATAAGAGCCCGCCTTCTTTTCAATGATGGCCTGAAGACTTCTCAGATACGCATTCGGAGCATGGTCCTGTTCGGCAACGAGGAGTTTTACGCCGTCACTAAACTGTCCGGCAGCGGTCAGCGACAGAGCTTCCAGCGCCACATTCATCTCGTTGTCGTTTGGTGTAAGTGTACGTGCACGATCGCGCAGTTTGTTCCAGCGGGAAGCATCTTGCGCGAGGAGTTCCGGGGCGAGCCACACGGCCTGCCATCGTGTGTTTCTGGTCAACGTCCGATTACCGATGATGTCTGCGAGATTCTGAATTGCCTCATCCGGCTTTCCATTCGCAGCGAGTAAGCGCACGAGCTCGAGCTGGTTTTGTTCGTCGTCGGGCGACTCAACAAGCAGTCGTTGTCGAAATGCAAGAGCGACTTCAAATTCTCCGAACTCGCTGCTTGTCTCCGCCGCAAGTTGTAACGCAGTTGCCGAATCAATCGGAGTAAGTTCTTCGGTCGACGTGCTGCCTTCCGGGTGTTCGGAATACTTTACTATCAACGGCAGTGACGCGATTGTGGCCGCGGTCTCCTGCCTTCGATTCGGGTTCGTAAAATCGATCAATAGTTGAAGCCATTTCAAGGCGACAGCTTTATCACCCCGTTCGAATGCGATGCGGGCCAATCCGATGAAATACGTCGATTCGAACTGTTCCAGCGCCAGCTCTCGCGCATAAGCTGCTTCGAGCAATGAGCGTGCTTCTTCGCGCTTTCCTTCGTCTTGAAGGAGAGCAACCGCTTGATTCAAGCGTTCAATACTCGGCGGTAATGTCTCACTCGAGTTTGGATTGGATTTGACTCCGACCAGCCGTTGAAGTTTCGCCATAGCTTGAGCGACCTGGCCCTCGCGAACGTCCAGTCGGATAGACGCGAACCACAACCAGATCGGACGTGCGTACTTCCACTTGATGTCGGCGTCAATCGAAGCAATCACCTTGCGCGCAGGCGCCGTTTGATGCTGCTCGAGCAAGTAATCAAGATACTCTTGCTGCCACTTGAGCTTGTCGCTTTCCGGTTCCATGCGCCGGTAGTTGGTCTCCTGATCGAGAGCGTACTCAACCATCGAATCGTCGAAACTACTATTCATCAGTCCGGAATAGGCATAGTCGCGTTCGTACGTCGCTATTCCTTCACTACGCTTAATCAGAATCTGATAGAACTGCGATGCTTCATGTCGCGACACCAGTGAATTGCGAAGCAGGAACTCCGGCAGGAACCGGTTGTCAGGAGCGGCGGCACAAAGTTGAGCGAAGAACCTGGCCTTCCTCGCCTCGATAGCCGGAGAGAGCGGTCCCTCCGGGGAGTCATGCTGAAGTGGAGAGAATGAGCGAGCAAGAGTTTTGATGAAGTTTCCCAAACTCGCGAACTCCTGCTTTCGTTCCGTCCCGTCATACTGCTCTTCCTGTTGAAGTCTTTCCTGCAAGATAGTCGTCGCAAATGGGGTCACACGCAGACGCGCCTGCTCGTTCAACTTGTGTTTGACGAGAGTTTCGAGATAAAGCGCGTGATCGGAAATCGAATCGCTGTTGACGACGATGCGGTCCCACAATTCGTACGCCTTTCGCGAGTCACCGCTAAGAAAAAACGCAGAGCCAAGGTCGGCCAAAATGGTCTTATCGTCAGGTTCGGCATCGTGCGCCAGGATCAGGTGCCGCCTGGCGAGCGCAAAATCCCTCTGTTGCAGATACCAGCGGCCCAGGTTTGCCTGCTGACCCGTGTCCGCCGGCCGGTTCTCAATCATTGCCGCCAAGAACGATCCCGACTTCAACTTCTGCTCCGCTCGTGGGGACAAGTACAACCAGCGACCATACTTCTGCGCCAGTTGGTACCAATCGTCTCCAACAAGTTGCTCTTTGGTATTCGGCGTTTGTTTGACCAGATCGCCGATGGGTTGGAACTTCAGCGCTGAAGCAAAATACCTCTCGCCGCGATCGTTGAACTCGTTCAGGGCCAAACTGGCTTCTGCGTTGCGCGAGAACTTCCACACCGCCGGTAAAGGCGAACTTTCAATCGCGACATGGGCCAACTCCTTGTCTTCCTTGCGCAGCAGGAAAGTGATGAGCTGGAGTTGATGCGGCGTTGAGTTTTGCGCGCACGAAAGCAGTTCGCGCCTGCCGCTGTCTCCGCTTGTCCAAAGCACTTCGAAATAGCGCTCGATGAGAGGATCCTGCGTGGTTAGTAACTGGATCTGGCCGTTTACCGGCTTTTGATAATGCTCTCTCAAAGCCTGTAGTTCACGTCCGTTGTCACCCACGAGACGCGCATTGGTCGCAATCACGCTCGCAAAGTCAAAATTGGCTGAGTTCGCATCGCGCGCGTGTTCAGCCTCGAGTACATTGAGAATCGTTTGATAAGCAGCACGCTCGTCATAGAAGTCGATCAGTCCGCGCAGGTGAACTTGATACGACGGCCAATCACGCAATGCATAGGCACGCTCTTTCTGCGCGATCAATACCCGTTCTTCGATTGATCCAAATCCGGCCCGCCTGCTGAGACCGCGCATGAGCGCCAACGTGCCGCTGTTATCGCCATCTTTGCTCAATGCGGTTTTTGTTTGTTCGTCGACGAACTTAAACAACGCCGTCAACTCATCACTTGTTGCTCTTTCCGCGGCGAGGCCGCCAACGGCTTCAGTGATGGCGCCGTCGAGGGTCGTCAGCAAGTCCTTCGCTTTACCAGCCTGAGTCGAATTCGCGCCTCCAGCCTCAGAACTCAGACGAGCACGTAAGTCCCAAAGCCGTTCCATGATTTGATGAAGACCTTCTTCAGTTCTAACGCTCTGCACATAACCAACGATGTCTGAAGCTTTCAACTCGTTCTTCAACGGATTGGCGGCAAAAGCGTTGAAGGCATTCCGATAATTCGCTATCGCATCCTTCAGGTTGGTTCGGCGCAGCCGTGCAGCCTCCGCGAATTGATCACTTACGGAAAGTTCTTTCCTTTCCTCTTGCGGCAATTTGCGTCGTTCGGCTTCTGCCTCCTGGTGTCGTCCGGCCTTCTCCAGCAAAGCGACTACTTGCCTCGTGTACTGCGGATCGTCGTTCGACAGTTCCTGCGCTTTTCGCAGAGCGCTAAGTGCCGAGCCGTAGTCCTTTGCGCGTGTGTAAACATCGGCAAGCGCATCGTAGAGTTCGATCATCTCCGGCTGGTTATCGAGGGCCGCGCGATATTGGTGCGCAGCACTGGCGAAATCCCCTTTCGCGTCGTAGATCTGCGCGAGCACAACATTCCAGCGATAGTTCTTGTACGCCTCGCGTGAGACTCGGTGGTAGTAATTGAGCAACGTGTCGCCGCCGCCATACCGGCGTACATAACTGATGGCTTCATCGACCTTTTCCTCGTCGTCCGGGTCACGATTGATAATCTCGATGTGCTGTTCAATCGCGGATGAGTAGTCTGTCAGCAAGGTGAACGCTTCGATCATCTCCGTGCGAAGACTTGCAACCTGGGCCCGAATCTGGCGCGTATCAATATCCTGCTTCTTGATTGCCTCAATGGTTGCGCCGAAGGTGGCACGCAACTTCTGCTGGTTTCCGGTGCGCACATAAACCTTCGCGAGCTCGTGGAACACTTCGGTGTTCAGGCGGTCTTCGGAATTTAGTTTTTCGAGCACGGCCTGGGCAGCGCTGAAGTTCTGCATCTCGACGTTACGCGCGGCCAGCTTCCGCCCGAACAGATAGTGGAATTTGCCGATACCACGTTGCATGCCCGATTGCAGAATAGTTAGCGAGTTAGAGCGTAGACCTAGTCGCCAGTAGAACTCGGCACTTTCGCTCAGCACGCCATAGTTCGTTGGATACTTTTGGACCAACGCCCGCAACACCGTGGCGGCTTGACTAGGTTGGTTGTTCTTGCTGTAGAGGTCTGCGAGACGCAGTCGATATGAGATCTCGGAACGGCGAGCAGTTGCCGTGGCAATCAAGCGTTGCAATGCCGCAACCTGTCCCGCGAGATCGTCATGACGTTCGAACAGGCTGCGTGCCGAGCTTAGAAAATCTGGCGAGTCGTTGTGGACCATCTCATCGCGCAATAGCCGGGAGGCCTCAGGCCACCGGTCCGTGCGCTCGAGGAAGTCTGCGTAGTTCAAAGCCAGGTTGTAATTCTGCTCGCGCCGTCGTTGCTGGTTAAAGGCAGAGGTAATCTGGGCAGAAACACCAGGCCACCTGGAGATCTTTACGAGGCGTCTCATGGCCCGGCTGCCGTCTTCGTACCAGTCCGAAACCGCCAGGGCCCTGACATACTCGGCGATTGCTTCTCGCAGTTGATGTTTGTCTTCGAGAATAACTCCGGCTTGGAAAGCAAAAAGCGTTTCGTCGTTCTTTTGCTTCCGCAGAGTGCGGATTGTCCGCAAGGCGTCGTCGTACTGAAAATAGTCCCAGTAGATCGTCGCCATATCGAGGTAGGTGTCTTCAGCTCCGCGGGCAAGCGGCATGAGCTGTTCCCACTCCCCACGCGCCTTGGCGTAGTCGCCAAGCTCCGCCTGCACCTCGCCGGCGCGGACTCGATAAGAGGCGACGGACGGTGATGCGTTGGCTAACGACTGCGAGATAGCGGCAGACTCTTCCAGGAAACGCCGATTGTGCTGGCCGAAGGAGCGGGTGAAGCTGATCAGACGTTCAGCGAACTCCGGCGAATTCGGATAGAGCCGGTTCAGCTCGCGATAGGCATCAATGGCTTCTTCAAAGTTCGAGAGTTGTGCGCTGGCATCCGCCCGAAACAGTTTGTACGGCAGCAAGGCCTGGGAATCTGTTGACTGATTGAGCGCCGAACGAGCTCGCGTCAGATACTCCCGCAGTTCGCCGCGACTGGCGAGATGATATAAAAACTCGTCACGGCTTTCTCGCGATTCAAAGTAGTACTCAGCAATTAGAGTGCGCCATTGTTGCCACTGTTTGTGTTGGCTGTGGAACTCCAACAGTCCTTTAACGAAGGTAAGGTTGTGCGGAAAACGCTGATGGGCGACCGAATACAAAGCGAAGTACAGCTGCGAATCAAAACTCGCAACTTTGCTGTCGATGAATTCCGTGAGATACCTTTCGACCTCGGCATCGTTGAGCTTCGAGATCAGGTCGTGTGAAAGAGCCTCAAATTCCTTGGTCCGCTGCTGCCGTACATACCAGCGCGCCAGACGATCGCGCCAAGTGGTCGAAGGAAACGCGCGTATCGCTTCCTGATAGACACGCAACTGCTCATCAACCATGTTGGTCTGTCCAAGCCATTGCAGCATTTGCTCGTACAGGACCTGCTCGCCGGGATACTTCTTAATCTCGTTCGAATAGAGAGCCAAAATGTCGCTAGTGCGGTTGTCCTTCGCCAGCGATGCAACATAACGCTGCAAGACCGTCTCGTAGTCGACCTGGTTTGCTGCATCGTCATCGCCATCATCGTCTTCGGCTGGTAACGACATGAGTTGGTCGGAAAATGACGGGTAGGCACTGTCATAGTAAGAATCGTCGGCGGCGCCGGTGGTCGTGTAGTTGATTCCCGGGTTCGAGATAGGTGGATAGGCAGTCACCGCAGGCTTAACGGACGTTGGTTCTGAAAAGGAGTTCAGCACCTGTGTTTGTTGGTTGTAATCACCACTCGAACTGGAGGAACCTGGACGCGGAATCAGCGGCCTGTCCTTCGCGCGATGCTGACCGAGGTAATCAAGAATGCGGGCGTAGAGTGCGCGCTCCGCATCGTACTTTCCAGTCGCAATGTAGGCGTCGGCGAGTTTCAGTGCGACTTCGGGAAACTCGAGTGCGTCTGTGTAACGCTGCTCGAATTCAGCAAGTGTTTCTGAAGCAACATCAAGGTCCTTTTTGTCGGTATAGAGCCTGACGATATCCAAATACATCTGGGCCAACTCGGGCGCGGTCGGATTCTCCTGCTTGTAGGCTGTGAAAATGCGATAGGCCGCGGCTCGATTGAAAAACGAAACGGCCCGTTCTTCTTCAATCGCAAACTCCTGTCTGGGATTGGTGTCGGAAAGTATGAGCGACAGAATTCCGCCCATCATTCCCGGGTGTGGATCAGCCGTGGCGATGTCCTGATAGAACTTCAAATCGCCGCGGGTCAACGAAAGTCTTTGATTGCCCGCATCGGAGAGTATTTCGAAGAGTTGATAGAGAACTCTGGCGCGCAGTTTACTTCCCGGCTTCATTTCGCCCTGCAAATAAAGCGTGTATAGAAAACGGGAAGCTGCCTCGCCATAACCGTCAGAGAGGAGGAGTCGAGTGATAGTGATTAATTCATCCTGGGTCCAGCTAATCTTTCGAGCCGCCCTCGTCTTTTCCAACTGCACAAATACATCCGGCCGGCTGTCTCTCGATGCTTTTGCGTGATCAAGCAGCCGCAAGGCCGTCTCGAAATCTGACGGGTTACGCCGGAACGCTTCACGCAACTCGTGACCGTAGGCCCGAAACCGATCGTTGCGCTTGAGAAAGTTGTAAAAGTTTGACGCCAGTTCGCTTGACCAGAATGGATCGAATGCTTGTTTGTAAACTTCCTCGGCCTGTTTCGATTGGCCCATATCTTCGAGGAGAGATGCTTCCCGTTCGACCAACTCATCGTGGTAGTGGGGAAAGAGCTCTCTGTTTTGCCGGATTAGAGAGAGTGCCCTTTGGTAGTGACCGTTATCGATCAGGCTTTGCTGATACTCCTCGACGATTTCATACGCTGACGGGTTGTCAATGATCGTCTGCTCGTAGAAGCGTGGGGTGAGATACTTTTCCAGGAGGTGCGTTTCTGCCAATTGAATCAAACTACGAAAAATCTCGACGCGTTGCTCGGTTGGCGCCACCTTCAACATGCGTTCCAGCGTCTCCGCCTCGGCAGGAAATTGCGCACGACGGTGAAAGAACTCGGCCATCGTTTCGAGTGCTTTCAGTTCGTCGTGTTCGTGTTCGACGAAGGACCGCATTTCCTGTAAGGCCAACTCTTCGTTACCGAGCTTTTCGTCAAGCTGAGAGAGTTTTAGATAAATCTGCGCATTGTCGGGGTACTTTGCCGCGACCGCTGCAAGACGGTTGCGTGCTTCGGCGGTAGGAAAAGGGACGATTGCTTGCGCGCCAAAGAACTCGTGGCGAGTGTAGAGCGCGGCTTCGATCTGCGCGGATACATCGCCGGCGTTCGCGTTGGGTAGCTCTTCGTTTTTGGCGCGAGCTGAAGAGAGAAATGCGATAGCGACAATCACCAGCCCCAAGGAGACTACCGATGAGATTGTAAGTCTTAGAAGTTTTTCTCGCGCAAAGGCGCAAAGGCGAAAAGCGCCACCGCGTTTCCAGTGGGCTTGCTTTGCGCCTTTGCGCCTTTGCGCGAAAAATGTTCTTAGCATGAGAAACGGGTGGGCCATCACCGCGATATGACCTCGATAGTAACTTCTGCGGTTGATTGATTGTGTGCCGCGTCCTCAGCCGAAACGGTCAACGTATAACGGCCTGCGGCGAGGTTTGCCGGCACGCGTAATTTTCCAACGTTTGTCTGATCCTGTTGCGACCACGATAAACGCACGGGTTGAGCACCATAGATGCGCGCGAACAGGCGCACCGTGTCACTATCAGCCGAGACTTTCACGGTCAGATCGTCGCCGGCCTTGACTGGTTTATCGCCGATCTTGACGCTCAGTTTGGGTGCGTGACTGTCGATCACGAAGGTCTTCGTCTCTTGATAGCCGTTGCCACTTTTGTCAGTCATCAATAGACGGCAGCGATACGTTCCGTCGGGCAGCCACGCCGGCGCAAAAAAGCGCACTTCCCAAACGCCTTCGCTCTGCAGGAACTTAAGTGGCAAGGTTTCGCCGAAGGGAAACACCGCGAAGACTGAATTGATTGACTCGTCAGTCTTGACACGCAGTACGGGATCGCCAGGTTGAATCAGTCGTGGGCGCAATAGCGCACGCGGCGCCGCGATGAAAGCGGTATAGGGTGTGACGAAGCGATACTTTTGCGAGAGACGAATGATCTCGGCGATGTAATCTTCCCGCTCACCGTTCAGATCCATCTCCCGCAAGAGCGCATCGACTCTGGCGCGTGCCCAGACGCGCGGCAGATGCGAATGAAAGTCGGCCAGCGCGGGCAACACTACATCGCGCGAGAGCTTGATGGTTTCAGCTCCAAACTGCCCCGTAACCGTCACCGTCGTTCGCGGCGAGGGTGTGCGATACCGACCGACGAATGCGCTACTCGAGCCGTCGAAACTGTAATCACCGCTGGCATAAATCTGATAGAGGTTGCTCGTGTCGCTCGCTGCGAGGCGTGCATTCTCGATGCTGGTGCTACCAACATGGTCAAAGAAAATCTTGAGAGCGGTTGTTATGTCCTCGGTCTCACGGGCGCTGGCAAAGTAGCCGTGACCTGTTTTAGCGAGTTCCGCTAACAGTGAGCCATTCGCATCACTTCCCAACCCAAAAGCAAAAACGCGCGTGGCGTTCGGGCCACTGTTCGTCTGAACGCTTTTGAGAATCTGTTTCAGATTCCGCGTACCCAAAGTGGGATTGGCATCTGAAACTAAAACTATGCTGCGTTCCCCTTGAGGAAACTGCGACGAAAGCTCAACCGCCTTTTCGAGCACCTTGCGCAGATCGCTACCGCCGCCCAACATCGAATTCCGGATGAACGCGAGCGCGCGTTCTATGTTGTCGGGAGTCGCAGTCAGTGGTGCGGGCGAGAAAGGGTAGGTCTCTTCATTGAAGAGGATGAGATCAAAGTGGTCCTGTGGCGAAAGTGAATTCAGAAAGTACTCGAGTGCTTCGACTGCCCGCTTGAGCTTTTCGCCGTACATCGACAGCGAGGTATCGAGGAGCAGGACGACATTTCGAGGCTGTCTGTTTTGGGCGCTTGCGCCGGCGCTTTGATTGAAGATTGCACGAGCCTCAAAGTAGCCACTGGGATTCTGAACGGCAGTCGCCGGATCGCGCAGGTCGAATACCGAGATGTGTTCCGGAGCACGGTAAGCTGTGAACGACAGTGTGCTCTCGGGAACATTGATGCGGTAGTCGAAGGAGAAATCTTCCTTTAACTCCAAACCGCTCGCGTGAAACTCTGCTTCGAATTCATTCGGCTCCGACTTCATAACTACGAGTGGATACTCGTGCCGGTCGATGTCGATTGGAGAAATTGGGTAGTCGCTTAGGACATGCAAGTGGAGGTTGAACTCCTCCACGCGTTGTGGGTCGCCGAATGATGGCTTAAGGGGAAAGGTGAAATGTGACGCGAGGCCTTCAACCGGCAAAACTTCCGTGTACTCGATTTCGATACGCTTCGTCGCGTACGCGGGAATTGGGAACACTTTGGCGGAGAACGCCGAACGACCTTCATGCTCGTCGTCCTGCTGCAAGAGTCCGGGATCGATCTGCTGTTGTTTGATCTCTCCATAGATCTTGTTCGCCCGTCGTTTTTCCATCATTACGCCGGGAATGCGCACGTCCGAGTCCCAGACGGCGAAGTCGTAGATCGAAGCAGTTTGAGGAAGTGCAAATAGGTACTTGCCTTCCAGGACCTGTGCCGAGTGGCTGTCGAATATCTGCGTTACCCTCACGCGCGCGTGTTGGTTATCAATCAGCACATCGACGTTCATTACCTGAAGAGACAGTGTGTTGGGGTCCGGTTTACTGCTGGTGGAAGGGATCAAGACGCCAGACTGTGCAGACGTGCGGCGTTGGCTAAAACCTAATGGCAGCAACAGCGCCACTGCCATTAGCAGGGCCACTGAGAAGCGACTTGTTCGTAGTGGATGTTTCATTCTCCGTGGTCCGACGAATCTCGATTCCAATAGGAATGCTCGATACGGGCAATGCCGCCCGTTGTGCCGAAATAGACGTAGTTGTCGCGGCCGGTAATGGTGAGCACGTTGCGCGAAGGCAACTCGCTTTTGATCTGAGTCCATTCTTGAGAGGCCGGCTCAAACACCAGGGCACCATCCAGTGTTCCGACAAAGAGCCGCAACCCGTCGCTCCACATCGCATTTGGATTCACGACGACACGGCCAACCTCCGGCGCAAAACTGCGCAGGTCTCCACTGCCATTTAACTCGAACAGTCCACCACCGTATGTGCCAACGAAGACGCGAGGGCCGACGGCACAAAGCGCCGTAACCCAGTTGGTCGTGAGCTTCGAATTCGTGTCCTTGAATACTCGCGACACACGGCCGTCTTCAACGACCGCGAGTCCACCAAGTGTGCCTACGTAAATCTTGGGACCCTGAACGAGGACGGTATAGAGACTGTTACTTGGCAAGCCCTGCACCGTTGTTAGACCACGAAGTTTGCCGCGCGTGCCGAGTGACAAACCTTTGCCGGTCGCGAATGCGAGGAAGGGGTTGCGCGCGTTTTCGCCTTCAACGCCCCAACGAGCCACCTGCATGACCGAATTGCTCAAGAGGCCTTCTTTGGTGGACCACTGTTCGGTTGCTCGCAGGCTGGAGTCAAAGCGCAGCAGGCCGGCGGAAGAAGCCGCCATTATCGTGTTCGATGCTTGATCGTTGACGAGCGAGTTGATTTCACGATTCGTCTCCGACTCCATATGTGCCAGTTGCGTTCCCTGCGAACTGAGAACGTCGATTCCACGCCGAAAATTCCCGGCCCAAAGGCGAGCTTGCGAGTCGATCGTCAATGCTGAAATTAGGTTGGTTGTAAGCGTGCGGTTGCGATCATGCTGTCCCCACGGGAGGAAGGCATTCGACGAGAACTTTCCTTCACTGCCGTGGTCTATGCCGGCTCGGTACAGACCATCCTCGCTCAACAACCAGAGATATTTGTCGAGTGAAATCAATCGCGTTCCGACTGAGTTTCCTGACCTGGTCCAGGCAAGCGGATTCACCTGTCTCGAGGCCGAGATTTCACGGTCGGTTCGAAAACTAAAGATTTCGCCGTTGTCTTTACTAAGCACAACACTGTCAGCCGTCAGAGCGAGGCTCGACAAAGACGGGAGCGTGGCGAGTGGTAGAAAGCGAGGTTGTGAAGACGCCGGGTTGTCGGTTGAAAGGCTTGCGAGTGGAGCAACCGTCAGTCCAAAATCGGTGGCCACAAAGAGATTCTGGTTGGCGACGGCAACGCCTACAACACGGTTCGAGAGTAGACCATCACGCACAGTGAAGTGGGACCATCGCCCTCCTTCCTCCATCCACAGTCCATCGGCAAAGGTTCCGACAAACAAGCGAACGCCATCTTTCGAGAGAAGATTGATCTCCAGCAGCCGCTTGTGCTCAGTGCCGGCAGTGAGTTCCTTGAATTGACGTCCGTTAAATGCAATCAAACCTCCGCCCCTCGTGCCGATCAGCAAACGCCCTTCGTCCGCGAACAGTGCATCGATCGACTGCGACTTTCTATCGGTCCACCGGTAACGCTGAAACTGAGCACCATCAAACGCGACCAATCCCTGGGTGCGTGTACCGATGAAGAGCTTTGAGTTGAAGGTGGCGAGAGTGAGCAAATCACTTTCGGGCAAACCGTCAAGCACCGTGTAGTGACGTACAAGCTTTCCCGAGCGGTCTAACTCGATCAGACCGCCGTCGGATACCACGAAGTACGAATCGTTGAACCTGGCGATTGCTCTCGTGATTTGGTGGCTTTGCCAGATTTCGATCGCTTTGCTGCTAATCGGCCGGAGTCTCGTTTGTTCGAATGGGATTAGACTCTGTTTTTCGCGCCGCGCGCGCTCTTCGGCGAGTTGTTTGTCGGCCCGCTGTTTGACTTGCCACGCACCTGCGAGCACCACAACCAGCGAGAGGACCAAGAGCAGCAACGCTTTCCGATTAACGAATGTTTTCAGCGCGAAGACGGAGCGCTTCAGCCGGAGTAACCATTGCGGTAGTTTATGTTTTCCCATTAGCGGCTGCGTCGTCGGCGTTCGAAGTTGAGCAAAGAGAATTGAAACCGCTCTCTCGAGACATTCCCCTTCCTGACTGCCCGGTATTATTCGGATCAAGCAGTTAGAGCGTGAGGGGATGCGTCACAGTGCGTGGATGAGCGGTTACCAGTGCGATATTGAGGCTAACCCTGCCGGACGCACTGTGGGGGAACACAGTGAGCGAGTTTCGTTGATTAGTGATCTGAATTGAGAGCGGTTAATATGCGGCCTGAAATAAATACCGTTTCAGCGTTGCTTCCAGTTGTGATGTATCGAACACGGCAGTAAAAACCCCGAAAGGAATTTGACGACATGGCAACTCCCTCCAAATTAGCCCACGTGGTCTATATGACCAGGCGCTACGACGAAATGCTCTCGTGGTACCAGAATGTTTTCGAAGCCAGGGTGCAACACCACAATCCGGCTTTCGCGTTTCTTACATACGACGACGAGCATCATCGCTTCGCGTTTGTCAACATGGCTGTGCTCAATCCTGAGGGAACAGAGACAGATGCCAACTCCAAAGTTGGCGTTAACCACGTCGGCTACACATTTTCGAATGTCGGCGAACTCCTCGATACCTACGATCGCTTGAAAGGGTTAGGCATCACACCTTACTGGCAGGTCCATCACGGCGTCACGCTGTCTTTGTATTACCAGGATCCCGACGGCAATCGCATGGAGTTCCAGGTTGATTGTTGTCGCAACGCCGAGGAGGCACATCTCTATATGAGCAGTGACGCATTTGCGGCGAACCCAATCGGTGTGGAAGTTGATTTCGATTCGCTGCTGGCTCAGTACAAAGACGGTGTGCAACCGGAGACGTTGCTTGCTCAGCCTGACGGACCACCTTCGCCGATACCAGTTGCTCATGGTATGTAGCGAGTGATCTACTCTAGCCCAGAGAACATCCGTTAACCCAAACCGAACTCTTTGGTCATTCATGGCCTAACCGAGGCAGTCTGCAGCTCGAGGCCCTTGCACAAAAAGCTATTGTGTTCACCGTTGCGGCTGC
>CBFGMX010000073.1:0-24981 GCA_965649955.1 uncultured bacterium | reverse complement strand
GGAGTTTCAACCGGATAACCGGCATTGATCCACGCGCCGGTGCCGCCCGCGACGTTGATCAAATTCGTGAAGCCTTGCTGTTGCAACAAACTCGCGGCCGCGCTCGACCGATATCCTCCTGCGCAAATCACGGCTGTCGGTTTGTCTTTCCGGAGGGGAAGTTGATCGATGGTCCTGTCGAGTGCCGACAGCGGCGCATTCACCGCCCGCGGCACGTGCCCGTTGCAGTATTCCGCCGGGCGCCGCACGTCGACGATCTGTAACTCGCGATCGCCGATCTGTTCTTTCAATTGGTCCACACTGACCTGCTCGATCGCCGCAACTGGGAGTCCCGCTTCGCGCCAACTCTGAATACCGCCGTTCAAATAACCTTTGACGTCCTCGATGCCCACGCGCGCGAGACGAACGACTGATTCGTCAACCTGCGACGTCGTGTCCGCAATGATCACAATTGCGGCGTTCAAGGGAATCAAACTGCCGGACCAGATCGCGAATTGCCCGCCGAGTCCGATGTTCACCGAACCGGGAACATGACCAGCGCCAAATTCCGCGGCCGAACGGACGTCCAGCAACACGTGACCGCTCGTCTGTAAACTCAAGACTTCATGGGGCGACAAAGCGACCGGCGCGGAGAGTTCCGACAGCCCGCGCGCGCCCGCGCGGTTGATCTCCGCGTCTTTCGGAAAATAGACCGGCGCCTCCGGCAAGTCTGCCGTCATCAGCTTCACAAACTCTTCTTTACTCATCGGCTTGAGCGCGTAATTGAATCTCCGCTGCTCGCCGATAGTCGACGTAGTTTCCTTTGACATGTTTCGTCCGCACATCGAGCCGGCGCCATGTGCAGGATAAACTTCGACTTCGTCGGGGAGCTTCAACAGCTTGCCGTGAAGCGAGTCGTACATCATCTCCGCCATCATCTGCGGCGTGTAGCCCCTGCCTCCGGCGAGATCCGGACGGCCCACGTCGCCGATAAATAAAGTGTCGCCGGTCAAGACCTTTTGCGGCTGATCGGAAACTTCCGTGTCGATAATCAACACGCAGATTCCCTCGGGCGTGTGGCCGGGAGTTTCCAAAAAACGCAGGATTACTTTTCCCAGTCGAATCTCCTCACCGTCATGCGCGGCGTGATGTTCAAACTTTGCACCCGCCTTCTCGCCGAACACGATCTGCGCGCCGGTGCGCGCGGCGAGTTCCCGGTGACCGCTCACAAAATCCGCGTGCAGGTGCGTTTCGATCACGTACTTGATTTGCAGACCCTGGGCTGCTGCTTCGGCGAGATATTCGTCGACGTCTCGTTGCGGATCGACAACAGCGGCCTCACCTTCGGAACCTACAAGGTACGAAGCGTGGGCCAGACAAGCGAGATAGAATTGCTTGAAATACATTTGGAACCTCGTGGAGATCTAAACCGGCAATTTATAAAACTCGCGCGCGGGTTTCAACGGCCGGAGCATCCAGTAGGGCCGCCGGGTCCCGTCGGGCGAATGCTTGTCCGCCGGTCGCGTCATAGCCAACCACTTTTTATATACCTCGCGCGACTTCTCAGTATCCACAAAAATGTCGCCCGGCCGGTCCTCCGGCTCCGCCGCACGCACGCGCACCGCCTGATGCCAGCAATGCATACCCGAGATCGGATCGGGATGGACCGGAAAAGTCATGTTCTGATGGACGCCCGCATCCTTCCACCAGATCCGCAACGTGTCGGGATCTCCCGATTCGTACGGCTGTATGCCTTTCTCGCGCTCGAGCCGCCACGTCGTGCCACTGTGGTCCAACTTCACGGTGGCCATCAACTGTCGTTGTCCTTCGTCAGTCAACTTCCACCGGCCCATGTGATGGCTGCATGCGACGATGCCCGGTCGAATTCCTTCCGTGACCCACGCCGGTACGACGTAGTAACCGATCTCGGTTTCGACCCGTAAGAGGTCGCCGGTGCGGACGCCGAGCCGGTTCGCATGCGACGGATGGATCCACAGCGGATTCGTGTGTGCGATCTCGTCAAGCCACTTCGCGTTTGCGCTGCGCGTATGAATCTGCACAGCCAGACGAAACGTGGAGATCAAAATCGTTTGATCTTGTTCGAGATTGTCGGGGTGTACGTGACTCTTGATGTAAACCGGAATCGCGTACTCGGACCAGCCCCAACTGTTCATCGTCGACGAATAAAACTCGAGCCTGCCACTCGGAGTCGGGAAGCCGCGCTTGATCTCGCCGCCCGTATTGACGCCGACGAGCCGACGCCCGTCTGCGTCGCCGTCGGGCAACGGCAGCGGGACGATGTTTGGTCCGGCAGGTTTTGCGGCGCGCGTAAAGACGCGTCCGAAACCATCTTCGAGCGCGTCGTCAAGTTCTTCCGTGGCGACCGTTTGGTCGTAAATCCTTCCAATCTTCTGTTTGACTTCGAAGGCGCCGTAGCGGCGCATGAATTCGAGCGGCGTCAGGTTTTCTTCGGCTGCGCGTTCGGGAAGACCCGGGACGGAGTTGTCAAAGATCCATTCGTAATATTCGTCAACGCCGAGCCGTGTGCCGGGGTTCTTTTTCGATTCCGCGTATTGCCTGATACCCAAACTGCCGTCAGCGTCGATCCGCCACGTCAGCTCGAGCCAGAATTCGTTCTCTTCCCAAACTTCGCCGGGATTGACCGCACGCGTGTCGTCGATCTGCTCGCCTGCGCGTTGCCGCAGCGCTTTCATCACCGGCTGGCGAAAACCAAGCCACTGCGAATCGTGTGTTTCGTACGAGTGAAGATCGTGGCGCTCGGAGCCAACGCCCATCGGCAACACGTAATCGGCGTAGTAAGCCGTCTCGTTCCACGTCGGCGTCAATGCAACGTAACACCCGACGAGATCGGGATCGGTCAGCATCTCGATCCAGGAAAAACCGTCGGGGTTGGTCCAGACCGGGTTGTACACGCGCGTAAAATAAACGTCGAGTTTCGAACGGCCGTCCTTCAGGAAGTGCGGCAAGAGAAACGACATTTCGTTCATCGACAGCGGATACTCTCGCGGCCACGTCGTCTCATTCCACATCTGTGGATGCGGCGGGGTGTAAATCGGACGCGGCACAAACTTGTTCCAAGCGTTTGGATAAACTCCGCCTTCCGTCGCGACCGCACCGAGCAGAGCATTCAGCATGAACAGACACCGCGCGACGGACCACCCACCGCTCACACCCGAAGAAACGCTGCGCCAGTTGTGACTCGAAAACTGCGTACCGGCTGTGGCCACGAGCTTTGCGATCTGCTCAATCACCTTCGCGTCGACACCGGACTCACCAGCCGCGAATTCGAAAGTGTATTCGGCGTAGATCTGTTTTAGCCTCGCTTCAAAGGTCGTGAATTCGGCGCTGATGGCGCCGTTCTCGCCGGCGGCAAGAAACTCTTTCCAGTTCCACCAGCGCTCTACAAAATCACGGTTATAAAGATCGTTTTGAATGATGTAGTTCGCGATCGCGAGCAGTATCGCCGCCTCTGATCCGGGATAAGGCGAGACCCAATAATCAGCGTGCGTTGCGGTATGAGAAAGACGCGTGTCGAAGACGATGAGCTTCGCGCCGTTCGCTTTACCATCAATCACGCGTTGCGCATGCGGATTGAAGTAGTGGCCCGACTCGAGGTGCGCACTGATTAGCAGGATGACTTTCGCGTTCGCGTGATCCGGGCTCGGACGATCGAGCCCCATCCACAGTTGATAACCTTCGCGACTGCCTGAGGAACAGATGTTTGTATGCGAGTTGTGACCGTCGACGCCCCACGCGGCGAGAATACGTTCGGTGAAACCGTCTTCGCCGGGGCGGCCGACGTGATACATGATCTCGTGACGGCGGTTCTCGACGATAGCGTTGCGAATGCGCGCGGCGATGGTGTCGAGTGCTTCGTCCCACGTGGTGCGTTCCCATTGTCCGGCGCCGCGTTTGCCCGTGCGCTTCAACGGATAAAGGATGCGATCCGGATCGGTTACCTGGTTGAGTGTCGCTGGACCTTTAGCGCAGTTGCGTCCGCGTGAGCCGGGATGTTCCGGGTTGCCTTCGAACTTTTGAATCTCGCCGGTTACTTTGTCGACGTAAGCAAGCAGTCCGCACGCGGATTCGCAATTGAAGCAAGTGGTGGGAATGAGCGAGTAGTGTCGTTCGACGCGTTTCGGCCACGCGCGTGAGTCGAGTTCAGTCCAATCGTTCCATCTTTCCTTTGGCGGATACGCAGCGAGATGGATACGGCTTGGTCCCTGATAGAACGTTTCGCGTCTCGGATCGCGATCGTCAGCGACCCGGTTCTTTTCCTCGTTAATCATCTAAGTAGGTAGTTTTTCGGGGTGCAGTCTAACACAGTCGTTGTTCGTCAGTGGTTAGTAGTCAGTGGATTTTAGGATGCGGGAAACCGAGTTTTCCGCATCACTACCACCACTGACAAATCCGTTGACCGTCTGCGCAACGCAAATGTATTATGCGCCGCGGTCGCACCAACTCGGTTCCGTACCGTTCGCACCACGCGACCTCCCGAGTTCTATCTTTAGTCCACAAGCAATCTAGTGGACGTTTTCAACGCAAGCTAAGCCTCGCCGACAACTAACAGTGACTGACACATCTCGTACCTTACGTGCGAAAGGAGAATCGTGTATGTCATGGCAAAACGCGCCTGTGTTAAGGAAACTAACTGCCTCTCAGCAGGGCGGTAACCGTGGGGCACAACTCTGGGGCGTCGACATCAAAGGCACTCTTCACACGATCTATCAACGAACTCCGGGCGGCGCATGGAGCGACTGGATGAGCTCCGGTTGGGCCGAGAAAAATTACCCGAAACAAGTTTACGAACTGGCCGCGGCGCAACGATACGACGGTGCTGTGCAACTGTGGGTGCTCGACATGAAGCGCCAGCTCTGGACAACCTGGCAAGCTTCACCTGGAGGCGATTGGCATCCGTGGCAAGGTCCCGGTTGGAACAACATGCCGAACAATCTGAAGTTCAAAAAGATCTCGGCCACGCAGCTCGCCGGAGGTCGTGGAGCGCAGTTCTGGGGCATCACCGAAGAAGGTGTTCTTGTAGGTTGCTATCAGATCGTGCCCTCGGGCGCTTTTAGTCCCTGGCAAAACTGGCCCAAGACGCCAGAAGACTCTCGCTGGCTCGAGGTCAGCGGGTGCAAACAGGGCAACGGCGCCGGTGCGTTGTGGGGTATCGATGACAAGCTACAACTCTGGTGCACATTTCAGAAGGCGAAAGATGGAGATTGGGGAGCGTGGCAAGGTCCCAATTGGAACAACGCAGGAAAAGTTCGCAACATCGCGGCGATTGAGCTCGGCGGGCAGAAGGGCGGCTGCATCTGGATCATCAGAAACGATTACAAGCTTTATCAGAGTACACAGTCAGCGCCGGGCGGGCAGGAATGGTGGTCGTGGTCGCCGGGTGATTATCTGGAGTCGATGTTTGGTTACGAAATCACCGCGTGCGGACAGAACAACGGGTTGCAGGAAGTCTGGGTCGTCAGTCTAAAGCAGGACCTGCACAGTCAGTGCACGATAAATCCGAGCACGAAGGATTGGGAGTGGTACTGGACGCCTCCGGTTGACGCGTGAAACATCTGAACCTTTTATAAACCGGGTAGCTGTACAGTCATCCGGGTCACGCGAATTTCCTTGTGGCCGGCGTACCTTTCAGTTTGCGGCTCAGAAAATCAAGCACCGGCGTCAGGAAGTCTCCTTTTAATTGTCCATGGACGTGATCTGGCAGGAGCTTGAATTCAAACTCCTTCTTCAGCTCGACTAACCGGTCGCGCAAAATAAACGCCTGGTTTGTCGGCGCGTTTCCGTCGTTCTCGCCATGAATGATTAGCACGGGACACTTCAGTTTCTCCATGTGCAGCACCGACGAACGTTCTTTGATCGCCTTCTCAGTCATTCCCGTCTCTAATTTCATGTTGTCGCGAATGCCGTCGAGTTTCGTGTCGTCGTAAGCACGTTTGAAATCGTAAACGCCCGCGCCGAAAACGGCGGCCTTCACTTCATGGCCCAACTTTACGGCAAGCAGCGAGGCCGCCATGGCGCCTCGTGAATAACCAAAGATTCCCATCTTCGTCGAATCGACGTAAGGATCGTGCCGAAACTTGCGGAAGCCGGTGGCGAACGCATCGATCGAGGCCGGTCCCATGAAATCACGCTTGCCTTCCGACTTCCCGAACCCCGGCGGTGTTAGCGCGAGACACGCAAAACCCTGTTGCGCGAAAAACATGCCCACGCCGAGAAGCGTTTTCGCTGTTCCTTCAAAACCTGGAATCATGACCACGCCCGGATAGTTACCGGTTGCGAGCGGAAAGATCGCGATCGCCTCAACGTTGCGGCCGTCAGATTCATAATCGAATTTACAAAACTTGAGTTTCCGTTCCTCGAAATCGACGCAACGTTGCGTCTCCAACTGCGCAACGAGCTTGTCGCGATCGATCTGCTGGGCCGCGTGCGCGGACATCGCCGACAACAGCAAAACTGTTAAGAAAATGGTGTTATGAATGATCAGTGTTTCAAGGTTCATAGATACCTGCCGATATCAGTCGAAAGCACTGGCAAATGGTGACAGCACCAGCCCCAACCCAACCACGGCGACGATCAGTAACAGCGCTGTGACACCCAACACCCACAAAGCTTTCTGCCGTTTTGACTTCGAGCTGTCGAGGATACTCCGACTCACATACACCATCACGCTGGTAAGAACCGTAAGCAATACGACCAGTGCGATCGCGCTGAAAAGTACCAGGTCCATCGGGCCTAACCTCCCGCGGAACGCAAGCGGGCCATCATGATCGAATCGACGTAACGTCCATCACGAAACGCGTGTTGCCGCAACACTCCTTCGCGTTCGAATCCAAAGCGCTCGTACAACCGAATCGCGGGCTCGTTGTCGGAGTAGACTTCCAACTCGAGTCGCGTGAGATTGAGCCACTTGTCCGCGAGATCGACACCTGCCTGCATCAATGCCGTTCCTACACCTTTGCCCTGCCACGCGTCGCTCACGCTGATGCCGATCGTGCCAACGTGCCCGCGGCGTGGTCTGTTTGGAAACGTCTCGAGGGTAAGCATGCCGATAACGTGCTCGCCGCTGACTGCGACGAGGTTGTGACAACCGTCAGTTTCCGAGATCCGCTTGCGCCACTGTTCGCGCGATGGATAAGGCAATTGCAACGTGCCGGCATAGACCTTCGGCGCACGAAACATCTCGTAGATCGCCGAACAGTCATCCGGTTCGGCGCGACGTATCTCTAATCCTTCAACTGCCAAAGCTGTTCACCTCTTCTTTGCGGTAACTCGCAGGTTGCGGCGGGCGTTGTCGGCCTCCGCGTTTTCTTTAATGATGTAGCCTGCATTTAAGTTGAACCGGGTGTTGGCCGGAAAACCGTCGATGTACTCGTCAATATTGTCGGGGGCGCGAGTCTTCATGCTGAATCCTTCCTATGGGTTCTCGATGTTCATTTCAAAATAGACACTCAACGGGTCTTCGAAGTACTCGCCAAATGGTGCACGACGCTGAAAACCGAAACGTTCGTAGAGTCCGATCGCTTCAACTTCATAGATACCGGTCTCGAGTCGCAGGAGCTTGGCGTCGTTGCTGCGAGCGTACTCGGCCAGATGACGCAACATCGCTTTTCCCAGTCCCTTACCGCGAAACTCGGGGCGCACAAACATGCGTTTCACTTCGCCATACTCGCTGCCGAACATCTTAATCCCGCCGCAGCCCGCGAGCTGTCCTTCGTACCGCGTCACAAAGAAAACAACGCGCTCTCGCAACAGCTTCTCCACGCTGTAGGCATGGCGGCTCTGCGCGGGATACGGATGGGCCATCAGATGCGCGTCAAGTTCGCCGATAAGCTCGACCGCATCCGATGCATTTGGGGCAACTTCTGCGATTTCGATTCTCATGCGGCAAAGCATTATAGTCACGCTCTAACTTTTGGCCATATCCAAGGAGAAGCAACATGATCGTCGAAGTGCGAAGCTATCGAATAAAGCCGGCCCGGCGGGCGGAGTTCATCGAGTTGTTTGAGAAGCGTGCGATCCCGGCGCTGCGCTCGTATGGCATGCAGGTGCTTGGTCCATTGCTGGACATCGAAAACCCAAACAAGTTTGTGTGGCTGCGCAGCTTCCCCTCGCTCGAAGAACGGGAGCGGATGAGAAACGAATTCTACGGAAGTGACTTGTGGAAGAATGAACTGGAAGCTATCGCGATGCCGCTGCTCGAGAGCTACGATGTGATTCTCTGCGAAACTTCGTCCGGCTACGTCTGCGATGGACCAAAGGAAACGTCTTGAAATTAAAACCCGAACGCGCTGGCCACTGGAACTGTGACTTTGGGCGCTGACTACGGCCGAATCCGAGGCCCCAGATACGCAGCAAGTCGCGGATCGTCTGAAACAAAAAGGGCGGCCGCGAAAAGCAAAGGCCGCCCTATTTCACCCTTTCGGGTTGTCGGGATTGAATTACGCCGCTCTCTAGAAAACGTACCGCAACTGCAATCGTCCGGAACGTGCGCCGCTGGTGCCTACCGACACACCCGAATTGAGTTCCGGCCGGTTGAAGAACGGATTGGTCACGTCGCCATCAGACAACCCGCCAACTTCGAAACGGAAGATTGGCGAATTGAACACGTTGAAGTAATCAAACCGTATCTCGAAACGATCCGCTTCCCAAGGGGTGAACGGGATCTTGAACGAGCGTTGCAAGCTCATATCGAACGTGTTGTAACCCGGAGCGCGCAACGTGTTGCGTCCCGCGATACCCGTCCGGATGGAAGGATCGAGCAGGTAGCGAACATCGGTAAGCGTCACCGGATTGCAGTTGATGTCAAAGAACCCGGTCGCCGACGCGTCGCAACCCTGACCGGCGGCCAGTGCATTCGCAAAACCAACCGACGTCGCCGGTGCTGACGGATTCGCAATCGACGGCCGATCGTTTGTTCCACTGAGATCGCCATTCAAGTCGAGACCGGTAACAAACGGCGAAGACACGTTTCCTGACTGGTAACGCCAGATCGTCGAGAATTGGAATCCGCCAGTCACTTCCTTCCAAAAGCCCGGGCCGACTCCCGGAATGTCCCACAGCCCCGACAACGTAAAGATGTGCGGAACGTCGAAGTCCGCCACGCCACGATCGACGCGACGATCGAAAGGATCCGAGCCGACGCTGTTACCGCCAGTGGTCGCGAAGACTTCACTGTTCGTGTTGTCGATCGTCTTCTGGTACGTGTAAGTCGCGCGATAAAGGAAGTTGTTTCTGAAACTTCGCTCGAGGCGCATTTGCAGACCATGGTAATGCGAGTCGCCACCGTTCGTACGCGAAATCACTGAACCTCGCGTCGCAAACAGACGGCCGTTTGCATTCGCGCTGCCCGGTATGCCCGGGTTCAACTGCTCGTTGATGAACAGTCGCGTTCCGCGCGTGCCGACGTAGGCCACGTCCAGAACATTGTGACCCGGAAGTTCACGTTGAATACCGAAGTTCCAAACGTAGGTCTGCGGGTTCTTGAGATCCGACGGAATCGTGTTCTGTCCGGCCTGTGGGTTTGCAACCAACTCTGCCGGCAGAGCCGCTTCCGTGAAGTTTGCAATACCACGGCCGCCGACGTTTGCGCCCAGCACCGTTGTGCCCAACGCGTTCGGCGACGTGGCCATGATGTTGCTCAGTATGTTGTTGAAGAACACGTCGTAGTTGATCGCGAACCCCCCGCGAATGACGGTCTTGTTTTCGCCAACGATTCGTCCCACCCAGCCCGAATTAAAATTAGGCGAGTACGCGAAGCTGACGCGCGGTCCCCAGTTATTGTTGTCCTTCTGTTGCTCGACGCGCGTCTGCAACGGAGCGTCGAAGCCAGTGAATGCCGGGAAGGCTGCGTTGTTGGCAACGGCGCCGAAGTTTTCGTAACGCAGACCGAAGTTGATCGTCAGGTTCGGCCTGATCTTCCACGCGTCGTTGATGAAGTACGCCTGCGTCGTGACGTTGGGATAATCGAGACCCGCCCCAAAAACCTTGGCGGCCGCTCCCGTGCCTACGCCGGAGAATGAGTCGACGAAGTTACCGAACGCCGGAAAATCGCCGCCGGCGGCAAACGTCAACGTTCCGCGTGTGTTAATCGGCACGAACTGTTTCGCACGCTGCATCAGTATGTCGGTACCGATGCGCAACGTGTGGTTCCCGACCGTATGCGTCAACGTATCCTGGAACTGGAAATTGTTGAAGATGCGGCCTTGCGGGAAACTCTGCGACAGCCCGATCGTCGAGATCGTCGTCCCGGAGAAGACGAACTGTGGTCCACTCGTCACCAGGTCGGCGTCGCGTGGTCCAAAGAACAGGTTGAAGCGCCCGTAACCAAAGCGCGCTTCGTTTACAGTGCGGGGAGAGAAGACGTGTGTGTCGCTGAGGAAAACATTCTGCGTCAGCGAAGGCACGTCGATTTCGAACCCTGGGAATTGGCTGCCGGTCACGCCGGTTGACGGATCGGGAAACTGGTTGCTGAACAGTTGCTTGTTCGCGAGATAGCGAACGGAGAAGCTGTTCTTATCTGACAAGCTCCAGTCAACGCGCGCGAGATAGTCGTAAGTGTCTACCGGTTGCGCGCTGAATCTGGTCGCGGTGCCGAACTCGATATCGGGCCGGCCGCCGCCCAGCGGAACGTTAATCAGATTAGTCGCACCTCGCAGATCGCCGATGATCGCGAGATATCGATCGAGATTCGGACTGGCGCCGGCCGGGAACAACGTACGCAGTTGATTCAATCCTGCCTGCGTCGGGACCACTGCACGACCCGTAACCGCACCCGCGCGCACGAGATCCGCCTGGAACGTGCCAAAGAAGAACAACTTGTTCTTGATCACTGGTCCACCCAGCGAGAAGCCAAACGTGTTCTGACTGAATTGCGGCACTTCCGTCAGTTCGGACTGCGACTTCTGTCCAGGCGTAAGAGCGTCGAACGCCGCGTTCTGAATGATGTCGTAGGCCGAGCCGTGGAATTCGTTTGAGCCGCTGCGCGTGATCACGTTCACGACCGCGCCGCCCGCGCGTCCGAACTCAGCGGAGTAATCGCCGCCAAGCACGGTGACTTGTGAATACGCGTCGCGAACGGTCGGTTGATAAACCTGACCGGTGATCGAGTTGTCGTTGTTGTCCAAACCATCGATGAGCTGGTTGTTACCGCGCGGCCGCAGACCGTTGATCGAGAACTCCGTGCCTTGCACGAAGCCTGCGGCGACACCGTTCGCGCCGCCGACGTCCGCGACGCCCGGCAGTGTGAATACGAGGTTGACGGGATTGAGTCCAAGTACCGGCAAGTCTCGGATCTCGCGTTCGCCGAGTGTGTTGACTCGCGCGCCGTCGGCGCTTTGGACCACGACTTCGTTGCCCGCGCTGACCACGACTTGTTCAGTTGGACTACCGATTTCGAGTCGCAGCGGCAGGTTGAGAGTTTGCGCTGCGTTGACTTCGATGCGATCGAGTTTGGCAGTTTTAAAGCCCTGGGCTGATGCTTCGAGCATGTAAGTCCCGGGATCAACCGCGTCGAGGCGAAAACTGCCGGAGCTGTCGGCGACGGTGTCGCGCGACACACCGGTGGTTAGATTTGTAATCTTGATTGAGGCATTGGCAATGCCGGCGCCGTTCGGATCTTCGACGACGCCTGTAACGAAGCCCTTGCTCGTCTGAGCTAACGCCGGTGCGAGCGCGCCCATCACCAGAACGACGACAAGGGTGAGTAGAAGTTCTAACTTCTTCATACTTCAAAACTCCTTTGTTCGCTCCGAGATTTCCCGGAGTCTGATTGCCTGTCCGATCTCTCGGTGGCTGCCTTTCCGTTCCTGGTCGATGGTTGATCGTCCAAGTTCTCGGAGGCTGTTTGATCGCCTGGGGTGCGAATGAAATTTGGGTCCACTTCATCGCCAGTACTTGCTCCGAACTTTCGGAGTACGTACGAGAGCAACCCGATTAAGACGTGGAGTGAAGGCGCAAGAGACGTGCCCGCGGCGCCGGGAGTCGCTCAGGCCCGTTCGTCACTCGCGCGGCGCGCTTCGTCCCAAGCGGGGTTGATGAATTTGGATTTGCAGAGTGGGGTTATTGAGACCTTTGGATCAACTGAGGGATCCACGTCCCGTGCGTATTTGGATTTTCGGATCAAGCCTCAGATCAAACAGCTTCGGACTGCGACGAGAAATTGAACTCTTTAACTTTTAGCGCCGGCAGGAGTGCAGAGTTGCCGCCCTGACCTTCTGAACTACCAACGCGTTCCGGTTTGCCGATCATGTCGATGTTGCCCGGAGCTAGAAGTTGGATCACGCTTTGATTGAAGCGGAAGTTCTTAACGGGGTACTGGATCTTGCCTTTCTCGATGTACCAGATACCGTCGCGCGTGAGTCCTGTCTGCAATGCGGTGCGCGGATCGACCCCGCGGATGTACCAGAAGCGGCCGAGTAGTATTCCGCGGTCCATCGACTTGATCATGTCGTCGAGCGAGACGGCGGGTGCGGAGCTTTCGATGATGCTGTTGACTGGACCAGGCGTCGGTTCCTTGTCTTTTTGTTTGGCCCAGTAGCGCGAGTAAACGAGATTTTCCAACACGCCGTTACGCACGAGGTAGATCTTCTGCGCCGGAAGTCCGCCCTGCGCCGACTTCGAGCCGGGCAATTCGGGGTGCCACGGATCGCTGTAAACGTTCAACCGCTCGTCGAAGATCTTCTGGCCGATCTTCGTCTTGCCGCCCGGCGCGGAAAACGGACTGCGTCCTTCTTCAGCACTGCGAGCGTCGAAATTGAACGCGAGTTGGCCCACCAGATCGACAACAGCCTGCGGTTCCAGGATCGCGGGATAGACGCCGGGCTCGAGTAGGCGCGGATTTTTCGCGTCGAGCGCTTTTCGGATTGCTTCGCCGGCGACGCGAGTTGTGTCGAGTTTTGCGACGTCGAAATGGTTGCGCAGGAAGTAGCCGGAACTGGTTCCGTCGGGGGTACGAGCAGTCATTCCGAGACTCACCAGACTTGAACGGTCGTAAATGAAGTTGCCGTTCTTCGTTGCGGATGCTCCTGAGGTACCGCGCGCCTGGTGAAATCCGGCGCCGATAACTTTTGACTTTTCGCAAGCGGCGATCGCGTCGTTGATCGTTTTTGCTCGGCTCGTCAGTGAAATGTTGGAAGTCGCTTCGGCGTAGCCGTTGACGGGTTTGTATGTTTGTTTGCCGAGCGTAGGCATGTACTCGCGATCGACTGGGGAGATGCGTGCGAGTTGTTCGGCGAGTGCGACTGCCGATTTGAGCGACTCGTCGTCGATCTCGTTCGTCGAGGCCGAGCCGCGTCTGCCGCCGATCCATACGGTGACGCCGATGCTCACGTTCTCGCGTGCGCCGCTTGTCGTGAACGCGTTCGCGGCGAAACGAAGATGACTGTAGTTTTCGCTGTTGACGTTTACGACGGCGTCGTCGGCTTTCACGTAACCCAATAGCTTTTCACAGATTGCGCGCGCCTCTGTTTCAGTGAGTAGCATCTCCGATCTCCTCAGTGACGACTAAAAATGTTTCTTACTTTCCTCCCGCCAGCGCGAGACACCCGTTCAAAAAAACCTTCACGTCGTCGCTTTTGCAGCCGTGTTCAGCACGTTGACCTGCCGGAAGCGCGCGGGTGGGCAACCATGGCTTACAGCGTTCGACTGCCCGGGTTCGCCCTTCCCATCATTGAAGCTGCCGCCGAGCTCGTACGTAGCTGGTCCACCCAGCCCGTCTAACGAATTCCAAAAGTCAGTCGTGCGCGACTGATACGCGACGTCACGCAACATCTCGCCACGCTTCCCATTCTTGATCTCCCAAAACACCTGCCCACCAAACTGGAAGTTGTAGCGCTGCTGATCGATCGAATAGCTGCCGTCGCCGTAAATCAGAATGCCTTTCTCAACTCCCGCGATGAGATCGTCAATCGACTTATTGTCCGTACCCGGCTCCAGCGAAACGTTAGGCATGCGCGGGAACGAAATGCTCCCCCAACTATCGCTGTGATTGCAGCCGTACGATTTCTTCTGTCCGGTCATCGCCGCCAGATCGCGCGTCGTTTGCCAATCGACAAAGACGCCGTTCTTGATCAGATGCCAGCGCTGGCTCGGAACACCTTCATCGTCATAAGCCACCGTCGCAAGCGCCTTCGGCTGAGTTCTGTCGGCGACGAAGTTCACCATCTTCGACGCGAACTGGAGTTTGCCGATCTTGTCCGGCGTCAGAAAGCTCGTGCCCGCGTAGTTCGCTTCCATCCAAAGCGATCGATCGAGTTCGGTCGGATGGCCCACCGATTCGTGAATCGTCAGCCACAGGTGAGACGGATGAAGGACCAGATCATACCTTCCCGCCTCCACTGATTTTGCCTTCAACTTCATCACCGCTTCTTCGCCGGCCTGTTGCGCCTCACGTTTCCAGTCGTGTTTTTCCATGTACTCGTAGCCCATTCCCTGTGGACCACCGAGCGCGCTGCGTGATTGAAAGTCGCCGTTGGCGCGATTTACGGCCGTAACGCCGAAGTTTGGATTGGCGCGAATGATGTATTGCTCTATGCGCGAACCATCGGTAGAAGCATAAAACTTTTGCTCGTTGACCCATCCCATCGACGAGTTTACAAAGCTGACGCCCTGCGTCTTCATCGCGGCTTCATTCAATGAAAGAAGAAACTGGATCTTGTCGTCGATCGAAACTTCAAACGGATCCTTCTCGAAGGCGTTCTTCCAATTGGCCACTACTTTCTCGACGGGAACAAGCGCGATGCGTTTGCGTTGATAAACCGAGTTGGCGCGTGCGATCTCGACCGCCTGTCGCGTGATGCGCTGAACGTCTTCCGGCGTGACACTACGGCTCGATGCAAAACCCCACGTGCCCTTGAACAACACGCGCACGCCGAAACCAAAATTCTGTGCGCGAGAGACGTTCTGCACCTGTCGCTCGCGCGTGTTGATCGACTCGGTGCGATAGCGGTTGATGCGAATGTCGGCATAGGTGACGCCGAGTTTGCGCGCGGTGCTTAAGGCGACGTCGGCGAGAGCGTTCTTGTCAACCACGGCTGCCGCAGCCTCTTCCGCGGCAGCTACATTGCTAATCCACGAAGGGAGCGCCGGAAGCGAGAGTGCGCCGGCAGCAACCCCGGCCGTCTTGATAAAGTCACGACGAGAGGTGGTCATATCACGAGCCTCCAAATGTGGTTACGAACCGTGTTCTTATAACTCATTAGCGAAAACAAATTAAGATCTAATGCGCAACTTTCGAGCGGCGCAGCATCCACCCGTACAACACAACAATCAGCGCTATAAAGAGCACGATGCCGAGCCAGGGAGCGGGTGCGAAGTCGGCCGGTAACAAACCCAGCGGCGCGTCGTTCGACAACCCGACAATCAGACCCGCATTGATCACACCCCAAAGGCTTTCGCCGACGATCAAGCCGGACGCGACCAGCGTGCCCAGTCGTTCGGCGCGTTCGGGATTCGGCGAAGATCGCGTCCGGCGGTTGTACCAGTAAGACAATACCGCTCCGATCACCACCGCGAATGTCGCGGACATCGGCAGGTAGATTCCGATGCCGACAGCAAGCGGCGGAATACGCAACTTGTTCATCGCGCCGAGCACCGTGTCGAGAAGAATCAATCCGACGCCGACAAGCGCGCCGATCCCGATCATGGTCCATTCAAGATTACCGCCAATCACGCCCTGGGCGAGTGCGGAAATCAAAGTCGCTTGCGGCGCGGGCAACGGATTCTCCGCAACGACGTTCACGTTCGCGGCGCCGGCGAACCCGTACGCCCTCGCAAGCAAATTCAACACAAACGGAATCACAGATGCGCCGGCAGCAACGCCGACGATCAGCGCGATCTGTTGCCGCATCGGCGACGCACCGACGAGCTGTCCCGTTTTCAAGTCCTGTAAGTTGTCGTTTGAAATCGTGGCACAGGCGAAGACGATCGATGTCACGAACAACGCGAAAGCGACGAGCGGCAGGCGCGTGTCTGCCGTCGGTGTTACGACGAACACCAGCACCGACGCACACACCACAATCGACAAAATACCAACGCCGGAGATCGGACTGTTTGACGCTCCGATCAGTCCGGCCATGTAACCGCAGATGCCGGCGATCAGAAAGCCGACGATCAGGACGAACGGCACCGCAACCAAAGTGAGCCTAAAGCCGTTAGGCGCAAGCACCGAGCGCTGCGTAAACGTGTAAGCAAGCCAACCGCTCACAATCAAACACGCGACCGTCAAACCGAGAATCCACGGGCCCGGTATGTCGCGGTCACGTTCGTCGCGCAACGTTCCAGCGCGCGAACTAGCCAACGTGCTGACAAGTCCACCTACAACCGGCTTCGCCAGCCGGGCCAACGTGTAGATCGCCGCGACACCGATGGCGCCCGCGCCGATGAACCGCACCTGGGTCCGCCAGATCGTGAGCGTGTGCGCATCGAGATCCACGCCTGCGGCGGCGGGCGTTATCGAGGTCAGCCATGGCACAGCGATGGCCCAGGCGATGATCAGTCCGGTAAGCATCGCCATACCAACCGACAATCCGACCAGGTGGCCCGCGCCAAGCAGCGCAAGCGACCATGCAAAGTCGTACCCGGTCGACGCTAATGCGCCGACGCGAAAGAACCCGCTGAACGAACCTGCGGCGACACGCGTTGCCGTCACAATCGCCAACCCTGCGGAAGCAGCGGCGCCATAGATCACCGCCGTGAGTCCTTCTCTCGCTTCGCCGGTCTCGTCTTTCGTTTCACCGCGCGTGCCTGACCCAACCTTCAACACCTCCGCGGCGGCGACGCCTTCCGGGTACGGCAGATCTGAGTTCGTCACCAGCGCGCGCCGCAGCGGGATCGTGAACAACACACCGAGCACGCCGCCGGTTAGACAGATCAAAAACGATTGCCAGAATGGAAAACCGGTCCACCAGCCTACGATCACCAGTCCGGGCAGAACGAAAATGATCGCCGAGAGCGTTCCGGCTGCGGAGGCAACGGTCTGCACTATGTTGTTCTCGAGGATCGACGAGTCTTTCACGACGCTGAGAATTGCCATCGAGATCACCGCAGCCGGTATCGACGACGCGAACGTGAGGCCGACCTTCAGGCCGAGGTAAACGTTTGCGGCGGTGAAAACGGTGGTGATGAGCGCGCCCAGAATCAGGCCGCGTACAGTGAGTTCTTTAGGTTTCATAGAAGATTCTCGTGCCGTCAGGGTCTCTTGTTAACTTCCCCGTTTTTGGAGCCAAACGAAAACACAAACAGCAATACCAATAGCGATCAGTCCAAACATTGCTCCACGCATGTCCTACTCCTCTGAAGTTGATTGTTTGCGCACGACGGTGATCTTGACCGACGACGGGTACTGCTTCGAATGATGCACGGCGTTGCGCGCGATTACGCCTTTCGTCTCGTCGTAGTTTTTGCCGCCGGTGTTGAGGTTGCGATCGAAACGCGGAAAGTTACTGCTGGACACTTCGATCCGAATGCGATGTCCCGGTGCGAAGTAGTTGCTGGTCGTCAACGGCGACAGCGTGACCTTGTAGACCTTGCCCGACTGCATCCAAACGTTCGGCTTGTCGTAACCCTCGCGATAGCGCATTCGCTGAATTGTTTCGTCGAGGTTGTAGGCGCGGCCGTCGGGATAAACGTCGAGCAGCTTCACCGTGAAGTCGGTGTCCTTCGCATCGGATGAAACGTAGAGCGTCACCTCGATTGGACCACTAACTTCTATGCCTTCCTTCAGCGGTTCGGTGCTGTAAACAAGAACGTCGGCACGCGATTCATTTTGGCGCTGGTCGAAAGAACCGGCCGTGATCGCGTTGCCCGTGCAACAAACATTGCCGCCAATCGACGGCACGGGATTCATCGGATCGTATTCAAACCTGTCCGCGTTATCCGCTGCGGGCGACGCTTCCACGAGCACGCCGTCGCCGTTAGCGGTATTTGCCTTGCCGCCGCTGGACAGGAAAAGCGTCATCGGCTGCGCGCCACTCGGCGGCCACGTGTCTGACGTCTGCCACTTGTTGAGACCCATCGTGTAGTAACGCACGCGCGGCATCTTTTCGAGAATTCCATTGTTCTCGCCCTTGAGGAAGTGATCGAACCAGCCGTACGTGAGCTCGTCGTAATTCAAACGCGCGTCGCCCACGCTCCGCTCGCCGACGATCGTGTTTTCAGTCGCGCGGCGAAAGGCGCAGTGAAGCGTCGGAGCGATGATCGCGAACTGCTTGTTTGCAACTTCGGGAGACGCAGTCTTGCGCACGTGGTTGTAGGCGGCGAGGTTTGGACCGATCGAGACGTCGTACCACGACATGAACCAGAAGCCCGGGACATCGATCTTCATGTTGTCGTGCCAGAGTCCGCCTTTGTACCAGGCGCGGTCGTTCGGCTCGCGCTCGATCATCGCGCCTCCAGTGTCGACCGGCATGCGATCGGCGAAGATACCGGTTGGTCCACCCGCGGCTTTCATGATGTCTTTCACCGGCAGGTGTCGCAGGGCCTTCGACCAGTCAACCGGCGGCAACTGTGGCGCCAGGTCAAACGCGCGCGCCGCTCCAACAAGTTCCTCCTGCGTCGCCTTCGGCGAAAACATCGGACGCACCTGGTTCTGCTGGCTATAAAGCCACGCGATGAACAACATCTGCACCGCGCCGCCGCGATACCAGTTTCCCTGTTCATACCACGGACCCACTCGCCCGACGCCTGCGCCAAAGCCCTGCACGATCATCGTCGTAAACGCCGGATGCCCCTGTGCCGCAACCGCCAACTGCCATTCCGCAGTCGACGAGCAACCAATGGTGCCGACTTTGCCGTTGGACCACGGTTGTTTGGAAATCCAGGCGAGTTCGTCGACGCCGTCGGTCAACGGTGGGCCAAGAATGTCGTAGTTGCCTTCGGAGAAGAAGCGTCCGCGCTCATTCATCTGAACGTACGCGTAGCCACGTTTGACGGCTTCAAGCTCGTTGGACAAATCGCGCGGCACGCCGTTGCGCACGTCCCAGAAGTTGAAGTTGTACGGTGTGCGAACGAAGACCGTCGGATATTTTTTGGATGTGTCTTTCGGGCGGTAGACGTCGGTGGCGATGCGGGTACCGTCGCGCATGGGGATCATTAACTTGCGTTCGACGATCGCGATCGACTGAAGCTCGGCTTCGATGTCGCGGCGTCGTTGCAGATCCTGCGGCGTCGCTTGACGTCGCTGTGAATGAACGCTTTCACTTCCGGCAAACAGAAGTGCGAGACAGAAGGCGAGTACAGCAAGGGCGAAGGTCCAGAAGGACTTCTTTGGCATGGTGGTGCTCCTTAAGAAGAAATGCGTCTGGGACTATGAATTCGACCGCTTGTATTGAATCGTTGTCTACTTAGATCTGGCTTTCAATTTTTTCTCGAGGCTTTTCCCAAAACCCGGCGGCCTCACTTCTGGAGGATCTGACTCTACAACCGTACGCTCCTGCCACAATATATTCAGACCGGCGTCGGTTTTTGTCGTCAGGTAGACTGTGGCGAAACCCAGGTTGTGCGGATCGCCGCGATGATACGCCACCATGGACGGCGTGATAAAAGAATCGTCCGAACCCCAGATTACTACCAGAGACGCGTCCGCTTGTGCGGGATCGTCGACGATTTCGACTCGACCGTACTTCGCCGACTGCTCCTTGTTCCATTGGTCCACCCACTTAGCCATACTTTTCAAAAGATCCTGCGGCTCGAGCGCCAGATAAAGCTTCAACGAATCTTTCGCCGGCAAATTAGTGGCGTCGGCTACTGTGACTGGAATCGCGGGTTGCAGTTTCAACATCTCACGTAACCGCGTGTAGTCATCGCGGCCCAGAAACTGGATGCGATTGATGAGGTTTACTTTCTTCCTTTGCCCTGCCACATCCTGCGTCTTCGACTTGTAAAAGACCCTGAGACGCAGACCCGGCTTGAGTTCCGACACTTTCAATTCGCGTGAAGTGCCGTCTTTCAACTTGACCTGGTAACCGTCCTGCAAAACGCCGACGAAGGTCTCTGTCTTGTTATTAGGGTTGACGATCTTGACTTCGCGAGTCGCGTCATCGGAGGACTCAACCACTCCCGTCCAGGCATCGCCCATAACGGTCGTCGCCTTCTGTGCGTTTACGACGGTAGTCAGCAGGAAAACGGAGAGGCCAATTAACAGGCTTTGTCTCATAGAAACAGGGACCTCTTCATGAATTCATCTTTTGAATGATCGCGTCTGCGAACTCGGCGGTCCTGGCGGTGCCGCCTATGTCGCGCGTGCGGACTTTGCCCTCTTCGAAAACCGCAAACATGGCTGTTTCGATTTTGTTAGCAGCGTCGCGTTCGCCGATATGACGCAACATCAGGATGCCGGATTGCAACAACGCGGTCGGATTGGCGATTCCCTGGCCCGCGATGTCCGGCGCCGATCCGTGTACTGCTTCAAACACCGCACCGAGCTCGCCGATGTTTGCTCCCGGAACGAGTCCCAATCCGCCTACAAGTCCCGCACAAAGATCGGAAACAATATCGCCGTAAAGGTTCTCGAGCAGCATGATGTCAAACTGTTCAGGGCGCATCACCAGTTGCATGCACGCGTTGTCGACAATCTTGTCGTCGGCGACGATGTCCGGATAATCCTGGGCCACGCGGCGGAAACAGTCGAGAAACAATCCATCGGAGAGTTTCATGATGTTTGCCTTGTGGACCGCGGTCACTTTCTTCCGGCCTTCCCGCCTTGCATACTCAAACGCAAAACGCGCTATGCGCGTCGACGCCTTCTCGGTGATGATCTTCAAACTCTCAACCACACCCGGCACGACGACGTGCTCCAGGCCTGCATACAAACTCTCTGTGTTCTCGCGCACGACCACCAGATCCAGCTCCGGATAACGGCACGGCACGTTTGGCAGCGCGCGCACGGGTCGCAGGTTCGCATAAAGGTCGAGCGTCTTCCGGAGCCCGACATTTACCGATGTGAATCCCTTCCCAACGGGAGTAGTGATGGGTCCCTTCAGTGCGACCTTGTTGCGCAGTATCGAATCGAGCAGGTCCTGCGGCAGCGTCTCGCCGAATTTTTCGAGCGCCTGTGCCCCTGCGTAATGTGTTTCCCATTGAATATCGACGCCGGAAGCTTCAATGATGCGCACTACGCTTGAAGCCACTTCGGGGCCGATGCCGTCGCCCGGAATCAGTGTGATACGATGCATAATTCAACCGACTGAAAACTTGTTTGTTGCTTTAGAACGCCGCAAGAATAAGTCTTTAGGCGAAGACTGACAATCCGTAGATGGTGCAAAACGAAATAGATCCCATCAAACGCACGGCTGACGTCGCAATCGTCGGCGGGGGCGTGATTGGTTTGACGATCGCCCGCGCGCTGGCCCAGCGCGGCGCCGGCGACGTCTGTTTGATCGAGCGCGACGGCTTGGGGCAGGAAGCTTCCTTCGCCGCCGCAGGAATGCTCGCGCCACTCGCGGAGGCAAATTCGCAGGACGATTTTTTCACGCTCGCTCGCCGCAGTCGCGATCTTTACGCGGACTTCGCCGCCTCGCTGCGCGAAGAAACAGGCATCGACATCGAACTCGACACAACCGGAACGCTCTATCTCGCGTTGACCTGTCACGATCTTGTCGAGATTGAGAAGCGCTACGAATGGCAAACCGCCGCGGGTCTGGCGGTAGAGAAACTCACTGCCTCGCAAGCGCAGGAGTTGGAACCCTGCATCAATCAAAACGTCCTCGGTGCACTGCGCTTTCCACTCGACGTTCAGGTGGAAAATCGAAGACTCCTTAGCGCATTGGCAAACAGCGTCGCGAAACTCGGCGTATCGATGCTTACACGCACAAACGTCGAGTCATTAAAGATCGAAAAAGATCGAGTAACCGGCGTGATTACATCGCGCGGTTTCATAAGTTGTCCGAAGGTGGTCATTGCGGCGGGAACGTGGTCGAGCTTCATCAGGTTCTCTCCGGCGGCGCAAAAAGCGCCGCTGTCAATCGAGCCGGTGCGTGGTCAGATGGTCAGTTTTGACGCCCGGCCGCAAGTGACTCGCCACGTGATCTACAGCCCGCGGGGCTACATCGTGCCCCGGCGGGACGGTCGACTACTCGCGGGATCGACCAGCGAACTCGCCGGTTTTGCCAGGCAAGTGACGGCCGGTGGAATCAGCTCGATACTCCAAAACGCGCTCGAAATCGCACCTTCAATATCCGCTTTGCCCATCGTCGACACGTGGGCCGGACTGCGACCGCGCGCTCCTGACAGTTTGCCTGTGCTCGGCCCTTGTGATGAAATTGGCGGGCTGTTTTATGCAACGGGGCACTACCGAAACGGAATCCTACTCGCGCCCGTCACTGGCGAGTTGATTACCGAAGCGGTCGTCGCAGGCGTCACTTCTCCTTTGCTGGGACCTTTTAGTCCAGGTCGCTTCGATCTGGTGCGCGCCTAAATCGATTACGGTTTCACAGATGATCTTCAGGCTTTTAGCCCTCGTTACTCTTTTGCTGGTGTTGTCTACGTCTGCCTTCGCGCAGGCGCTGGACACCAGTGACGATTCAGCCGCGAAACCTGACGACCGGTCCGCGCAGGCATTATTCGAAGAGGCAAACGGATATCTCGGCCGCCGCTACCAGGAATTCAACAAAAAGAAGCTGCCGTACGATCCGCAGCTCGAAGCAAGGACCAAAAAAGAGCAACAGGAACTCGCGCTTCGCAACGCCGGCACCCTCAGCGCGCGAAACCCGCTGACCAGCGAAGATCTTTATTACCTCGGCATGCTTTACCACGTGGCTGCCGACGCTGACGGCGCGCTTTCGACGATGCAGCTTCTATTAAAGGACAACCCCGGCGGCGACAAAGCGCAGGCAGCGCGAAACGTCGTCGTTCTCTATGCGATCAAGAAAGGGCGCGTTGCGGAAGCCGTCGCTGCCGTTGCCGAATACCGCAAGCATGCACCGCAAAACTCCGACGATCGTTACCGCATGGAGTTTCTGATCGCCGACGCTTATCTCCGGGCGAAAGACTATGGCGGGGTGGCGCAGCACGCCGAAGGGATGTTCACCGCGGCGGTGGAATTCGCGGACGAGAAGAAATCAGAGCCGTTCAAACGCGACGACATGCTGGTGAAGTCGGCCTTACTGCTGTCGGACTCGTACGTGAGGACCCAGCGTAAAGAGAAAGCGATCACCGTACTCGAACGCCTGCGCCGTCTTGCGCTTAGCCTGCCATCGGCGAATCTTTATAACCGGATGACGAGCCGGTTATTGAGCATTCAACCGGATCTCGAGCCTTTCAAAGTGTTCGAGGACGCAGGGGCCATACCCGATACGGCGCCACCGGAAATCGTCGCTTCGCAGTGGATCGATCAGCAGCCGATCAAACTCGCTGACCTTCACGGCAAGGTCGTGTTACTCGACTTCTGGGCGCCGTGGTGTGGACCATGCCGGATCACGCTGCCTAAGTTCTCGAGCTTACACAATACCTACAAGGACAAGGGGCTCTTTGTTCTGGGCGTAACCAAGTACTACGGCCACGCACAACAGGAGCCGGTGACACGCGACGAAGAACTGGCGTATCTCCGCGACTTCAAAAAGCGAAACCGCCTGCCCTATGGATTTCTCGTCGGCGATTCAACTGTCAACGATCTCAACTACGGCGTGTTTTCCATCCCGACTTCGTTTCTACTCGATCGGAAAGGCATGGTGCGTTTCATCTCCACCGGCGCCGAGGAAGAGGAACTCGAGCAGTTGGAGAACATGATCAAGAAACTCCTCAACGAGCGTTAGAAATTATGGAAGACCAGGGAATTACTTTATTTCGCATCATCATTTCGTTCGCGGCCGGCGTACTCTCGTTTCTCTCGCCATGCGTGTTGCCGCTGGTGCCGGGCTACATCTCGCTGATCTCCGGGGTCAGCATCGACTCACTTAAAGAAGGAGCCAGCAGCCGGCGCGCCGTGATTCTCAACTCGCTCGCGTTCAATGCCGGACTGTCTGTGATTTTTGTTCTTCTCGGAACAACGGCGGGTCTCGTCGGCAGCGCGCTCACGAACAATCCCTGGGTTCGCATCATCGGTGGTCTCGTTATCATCGCTTTCGGTCTGCAACTGATCGGATTACTGAAGATCACCGCGCTTTATAAAGACACGCGCCATTTCTCCGACAGCAAACCGCGCGGGATGCTGGGCTCGGCGACGCTCGGAATGGCATTCGCCGCTGGTTGGACGCCGTGTATCGGTCCGATTCTCGGCGGCATCATTGGACTGGCAGCGACGAGCGGCGGCTGGCGCAGTGGACTCGTTCTTTCAGCGTTCTATTCCGCCGGGCTTGCGGTTCCGTTTCTGTTGACCGGTTTGGGTATCAATCAGTTCCTCGGTTTCTACAAGAACTTTCGGCAGCACCTGCACAAGGTCGAGGTCGTTTCCGGCGTTGTGTTAATCGTCGTCGGCGTGCTGGTGATGAGCGGTCAATCGACGTGGCTCACGAGCACCTGGCTCGCCAAAGTCCTGCCGGGATGGGAGAGCAAACTGAGTCTTGGAACACCTCAAGGCGCCGCACCGGCAACGGGAAATACGACTTTTCAGCCCGCACCCGACGTGGAGTTTCAAACGCTTGCGGGAGCGCCGTTTCGTCTCAAGGATGTTCAGGGGCGTGTGGTCCTGCTTAACTTCTGGGCCACCTGGTGTATTCCCTGCCGCGAAGAGATCCCCGAGTTGAACGCTCTGCAACATGAACTCGAAGCACAGGGATTGAAAGTTATCGGCGCATCGACGGAAGACAGCGCCGAGGGTGTGAATGATTACCAGCAGAGCGTCGCAAAGTTTGAGTACGAAGTTTTGCTGGGAGGCGCAGACGCCAAAGCAAAACTCGAACATCCGCAGCTTCCGACGACCTACCTGATCGACAGGCAGGGACGCATTCGTCACAAGGTCATCGGCGCGCGCAACAAAGCCGGGTGGGAAGCGTTCGTGAAACCGCTGCTTGAGGAAGCGACGGCCACTGCACG
>CBFGMX010000072.1:0-25090 GCA_965649955.1 uncultured bacterium | reverse complement strand
AGCGCTCGCTAATGTGGACGATGGTTTAACCCCATCAGTGAAGCGCAGCGCGGGCTCGCTCTTCCAACGGTCCCAGCGTTTCATAAATCGAGGCGTGGGTCGGCACATCGACGCCGCTCTCGCGCGCCATGCGGACGACTGCGCCGTTCTGTGACTCCAGTTCCGAAGGCTTTCCGGCGGCAATGTCACGTTGCATTGAACTGGTCGCTTCTTCAGGCAACGCATCGACGGCCGCCATGACGTTGTCTATCGAATTCGCGGGCAGGTCAATTCCGCGCGCGTGGGCCAACAGGTAAATCTCTTTCATCGCCGTCAGGATTTGTTTCCGCCATTTCGGATCCGATCGCACCACTCCCGCAGGCGCATTGGCGACTGCACCTACACCACTAAACGAGGCGATGAAAAGAAATTTCGTCCACAGCGCGACTTGAATGTCGGGTGCGACCGTTATCTCGAGACCGGCGTTTTTGAAAACCTGCTCGATTCTCGCAATGCGGTCGGACCGTTGATTGTCGAGCTCTCCGATCACGATTGAAGGAGTAAAACCGGCATGTCGAATATGCCCCGGCTCGACTACAAAGCTAACGATTCGGCACAGCCCGCCGATTACGTTACGAGCGCCAAGCTCATCTACTAGCTGCGAAGCCGCATCGACGCCGTTCTGCAACGGAAGCACGGTCGTCCCTGGACCAACGAGAGGTTTCATCGCGCGAGCAGCCTCCGGCACCTGCCACGCCTTGACACCGACAAGGACCAGCTCAACCTGGCCGGCTTCTGTTACGTCATCCGTTGCCTTAGCGGGAAAGATCACGAAGTCTCCCGATTGACTATCAACCTTCAGCCCGCCGGCTTTGATGGCCCGCAAGTGTTCTCCACGAGCAATAAACGTCACGTCCTCGCCCGCCTTTGCCAGACGGCCGCCGAAATATCCACCAACTCCTCCGGTCCCGAACACAGCTATTCGCATGATTTTTCAAATTGCTCGCGTAAGGAAATGTAGAAGCACCCGACTAACCAGTTGTAGTTTGCGGAATTCAAAAAGTTCATGAGGAGAGTTTAACTTATGTCGAGAAGAATCCCCGTTTTGTTGGCGGTAGCCATCATTACATTCGGCGCCTGGTTCGCGTTCCGTCCGGAGCGGCTCTTCATTAATCAGACAGTCAACGAACAGTTTCCCACCGCCTCGGCAGCAAGCGGCAAGCTTGCGAGCGGGCAGTTTCACAGTATCGCTCACGAGACCAAGGGTACCGCTACGGTCTACCAACTCGCCGATGGAAAGAAGACGCTGCGTCTCACGGATTTCGCCACGTCGAATGGTCCGGATGTGCGCGTCTATCTCGTTGCCACCGGCGACGCCAAAGACAACGACACAGTTACTAAAGCCGGTTTTATCGATATCGGTTCTTTGAAGGGAAACATCGGCGATCAGAATTATGACCTGCCCGCAGACACTGATCTGACGAAGTACCGTGCCGTCACCATCTGGTGCAAGCGTTTCAGCGTGAACTTCGGTACGGCGCCTTTGAAGGTCGATTCGATGCAGGCAATGCGCTAATCAACTCACGACTCCACTGGATTAATCGATCAGAGGAAACGTCATGGCACACAGCAACAAATACGATGTAATCATCATCGGTACGGGCGCTGGCGGCGGCACGTTAGCTTACACACTGGCGCCTTCGGGCAAGAAGATCCTGCTGCTTGAACGTGGCGATTACGTCCCTCGTGAAAAGGACAATTGGAGTACGCGTGCCGTCAATCTCGAAGGCAAATACAACACGAAAGAGGCCTGGCGCGACAGCGAAGGCGAGGAGTTACACCCGCACACCAATTATTTCGTGGGTGGGAACACGAAGTTTTACGGTGCTGCTCTCTTTCGTTTGCGCAAAGAAGATTTTGGTGAGATCCGCCATCACGGCGGCGTCTCCCCTGCCTGGCCCATCAGCTACGAGGAACTCGAACCGTACTACACGAAGGCCGAGCACCTTTACCAGGTGCACGGAAACCGCGGCGAAGATCCGACCGAGCCATGGGCCAGCGCGCCTTATAGGTATCCTGCCGTAAGTCATGAACAGCGAATACAGCATCTTCACGACGACCTCGAACGCGCCGGTCTAAAACCATTCCACGTTCCGTTGGGAATCCGGATCGACGAAAGAAATTCACGGAAGAGTCCCTGCATCCGCTGTAACACCTGCGACGGGCATCCGTGCCTGATTGGCGCGAAGTCTGATGCGCAGACGATCTGTGTCGATCCGGCGCTCGAGCACCAGAACGTTTCGATCGTTACGAATGCAAGAGTCGTGCGGCTTGAAACAAACGGCGACGCGCGCGTAGTCAGCAAAGTAATCGTCGAGCGCAACGGGACGCGCGAAGAGTATTCAGGCGACATCGTCGTCGTGTCGTGCGGAGCAGTGAACTCCGCGGCACTGTTGCTGCGATCCGCCAACGACAGCCACCCAAATGGTCTGGCTAATGGTTCAGATGTTGTCGGCCGTCATTACATGGGCCACATCAATTCAGTGCTAATGGCACTCTCGAAGTGTCCAAACCCCACCGTCTTTCAAAAAACCCTGGCGATTAACGACTTCTACTTTGGTTCAAGGGACTGGGACTACCCGATGGGCCACATCTCGTTTGTCGGCAAACTCGACGCGGACACTTTGAAGGCAGGGGCGCCGGCAATCGCTCCGGGATGGACGCTCGATCTGATGGCGAAGCATTCGCTCGACTTCTGGCTCACTTCTGAAGACCTGCCCGATCCAAACAATCGCGTCAGTATCGATCGCGATGGTGAGATTCGCGTTAGCTACAAATTGAATAACGTCGAAGGCCACGATCGGCTGAAAGCCCAGTTGCAAAAGGCGATGAAGCAGACGAACTGTGACGTTCATGGTCACGAGTGTCATCAAGGGTTGTTCGCACGCAATCTTTACCTCGGACAACGTCTGCCGCTGGCGGCAGTGGCCCACCAGAACGGAACGGTGAGATTTGGAGATGATCCGAAGACGTCCGCGCTCGACCGCAATTGCAAGGCCCACGAGCTCGACAATCTGTATGTCGTCGATGCGAGCTTCTTCCCGTCGAGCGGCGCAGTCAACCCGGCGCTCACGATTATGGCCAATGCGTTGCGCGTCGGCGATCACTTATTGGAGCGAATGAAATGAAACGGACCACAGCAACGCTACTCGCTTTACTGCTTGCGCTGGGCATCTCTGTTCACACGGCTGCTCAGTACCTGCCGATGGACGCGCGTGCATTCAACAGCGCGCGCGTCCCCCTCCTCTCTGTTGCGGGTGACAAGCTACTTCCGCGTGTCGAACAGGTCGGCGCCATCGGGATGACTGTTTCGGACATGGATGCGTCGATCGACTTCTATTCGAAAGTCCTGTCGTTCGAAAAAGTCTCCGATGTGGAAGTTGCGGGCGAGGATTACGAACGTTTGCAAGGTGTCTTTGGCTTACGAATGCGCGTAGTGCGCATGAAGCTGGGCGACGAGTTTATTGAGTTAACTGAATACCTGACTCCGAAGGGACGTCCTGTGCCAGTCGATTCGCGCAGCAACGATCGCTGGTTTCAGCACATCGCGATCATCACCAGCGATATGGACAAGGCGTATGCCCGTTTACGACAGCACAAAGTCGAACATGCTTCCACTGGCCCACAACGTCTGCCTGATTGGAACAAGAACGCAGGCGGCATCAAGGCCTTTTACTTTCGCGATCCTGACAAGCACTGGCTGGAGATACTTCAGTTTCCACCCGAGAAGGGCGATCAGAAATGGCAGAAGAACGGCAAGTTGTTTTTGGGAATCGACCACACGGCGATCGTCGTGGGCGACACTGAGGCGAGTCTCAAGTTCTATCGCGACGCGCTTGGTCTGGCCGTGGCCGGCACAAGCGAAAACTATGGCACGGAACAGGAACACCTGAACAACGTGTTCGGCGCAAGGTTACGCATTACGAGTCTTCGAGCTGCGGGCGGGGGGCCAGGCATCGAATTTCTCGAGTACCTTGCGCCGCGTGACGGCCGGCCGGCGCCGGCTGATGCGCGTGCTTCAGACCTTTTTCACTGGCAAACCACTCTCATCGTCAACACGGCGGATTCGTTCGCAACACGACTGTTTGCAGAGAATTCCCGCTTTGTTTCACCCGGAGTTGTGACACTGAGCGAGACAGATCTGGGTTTCCGCAAAGGTCTGCTGGCTCGAGACCCCGACGGCCACGTGATGGCACTGGTCGAGAAATAATTGCTCGCGCAAAGGCCAAGGCTAAGGCGCCCACATATCACACATATATCTCCAGGAATCATTTATGCCATGAATGCTGAACAAAACCG
Source organism: uncultured bacterium (assembly GCA_965649955.1). Taxonomy (GTDB): domain Bacteria; phylum Acidobacteriota; class Blastocatellia; order Pyrinomonadales; family Pyrinomonadaceae; genus PSRF01. Next base: position 20,752 of record CBFGMX010000072.1, on the reverse strand, counting down.
ATTAGAAGAAGCGCGTCAACGAACCAGGCACTGGAAACGATGGGGACCGTATCTCAGCGAGCGGGCCTGGGGCACAGTCCGTGAAGACTATAGTGCGCAAGGCAGTGCGTGGGATTACTTCCCGCACGATCATGCGCGGTCGCGCGCTTACCGTTGGAACGAAGACGGGATCGCAGGCATTTCCGACAGGCACCAGAAGATCTGTTTTGCCCTGGCATTGTGGAACGGCCGCGATCCGATTTTGAAGGAACGCCTGTTCGGCTTGACGGGAAACGAAGGAAACCACGGCGAAGACGTCAAGGAATACTACTTCTACCTCGATTCAACTCCGACTCACTCGTACATGAAGTACCTGTACAAGTATGCGCAAGCGGAATTTCCGTACGGTCAGTTGGTCACAGAAAATCAGCAACGAGGAAAACTAGCGCCGGAATTTGAGTTGATCGATACGGGCGTTTTCGATTCGGATCGTTATTTCGACGTCTTTGTCGAGTATGCAAAAGAGAGCGTCGAAGACATTCTGGTCAAGATTACCGTCACTAATCATGGTCCGGACGAGGCCCCACTGAATGTGCTGCCCACGATCTGGTTTCGCAATACATGGTCGTGGCATCAGAACGGCACTCGGAAGCCAAACCTTCGCAGAACGGGCGACGGCGTCATCGATCTCGATCACCCTCAGGTTGGCAAACGTTGGTTGTATTGCGACGGCTCGCCTGAGCTGCTTTTTACCGAGAACGATACGAACACTCAGCGGCTGTTTAACTTCGCTAACGGTACCCACTACGCCAAAGACGGTATCAACGACTACATCGTTTACGGTTATCGACAGGCGGTTAATCCTGAACAGACCGGCACGAAAGCGGCCGCAAATTACAGGCTGACAATCGCGCCGGGCCAAACGGCAACGATCCGTTTGCGCCTGACCGACAACAACTACGCCGCAACAGCCGAGGCGTTCGCAGACTTTGAAACGATCTTCAACGCGCGAGTTCAGGAAGCCGACGAGTTCTATCAAACGATCATTCCCGAACACCTTTCACCCGATGCGCGACTAGTAATGCGCCAGGCATTTGCCGGCATGCTCTGGTCCAAGCAGTTCTATCACTACGTTATCGAGCAATGGCTCGACGGCGATCCGTCGACGCCGAAGCCTCCGGGTGAGCGTGTCCATGGCCGGAATCATGAGTGGAAACATCTCTACAATGCCGATGTCATTTCAATGCCCGACAAGTGGGAATACCCATGGTACGCAGCCTGGGACCTGGCGTTTCATTGCGTGCCGCTGGCGTTGGTCGATTCAGAGTTCGCCAAGGAGCAACTCCTCTTGATGCTGCGCGAATGGTACATGCATCCGAACGGCCAACTGCCGGCGTACGAGTGGGCGTTCGGCGACGTAAATCCGCCGGTTCACGCATGGGCCACGTGGCGCGTTTACAAGATTGAAAAGAAGCGACGTGGGGTTGGCGACACAACGTTTCTCAAACGCGTGTTTCAGAAACTGCTGTTGAACTTCACCTGGTGGGTCAATCGCAAAGACGCCGACGGGATGAATATCTTTCAGGGCGGTTTTCTCGGTCTCGACAACATCGGGGTTTTTGATCGTAGTGCGCCGCTGCCAACCGGTGGGCACATCGCGCAATCTGACGGCACCAGTTGGATGGCAATGTACGCGCTCAACCTCCTGGCGATTGCCATGGAGTTGGCGAGGGAAGATCCATCTTACGAAGACGTTGCGAGCAAGTTTTGGGAGCACTTCCTTTACATTGCGCACGCAATGAACAACCGCGGCGACGACCAAATCGGCTTATGGGACCAGCAGGATGGTTTTTTCTACGACGTACTGCACCTGCCTGAAGGCAAGCCGTACCCGATGAAGGTCCGTTCGATGGTTGGTTTGATCCCGTTGTTTGCGGTCGAGACACTTGAACCGGAATTGCTCGAGCACTTGCCGAACTTCAGACGACGGATGGAATGGTTTATCGCCAATCGTCCCGATCTGACGCAGAACGTTGCGTGCATGCGCACACCCGGAAATGGCGAACGACGCCTCCTTTCGATCGTCGATCGAGAACAATTACGCCGAGTCCTGCAATTGATGCTCGACGAGCACGAGTTTCTCTCGCCTTATGGCATTCGAGCGATCTCACGCTTTCACAAGGACCATCCATATGTGCTTCACGTCAATGGGACCGAGCATCGAGTGGATTACGAACCGGCGGAATCGAGCACGGGACTCTTTGGCGGCAACTCAAACTGGCGTGGTCCAATCTGGTTTCCTTTGAATTATCTGCTCGTCGAATCGCTGCAAAAGTTTCACCACTATCTCGGTGAAGACTTCAAAGTGGAATGTCCGGCTGGTTCCGGTCAGATGCTGACGCTTTGGGAAGTCGCGGCCGAGATTTCAAAACGGCTGTCGCGGATCTTTCTGAAAGACGCCAACCAGCGCCGGCCTGTGTTTGGCGGGGCAGAAAAATTCCAAACTGATCCGAACTGGCGTGACCTGGTCCCATTCCACGAATACTTTCACGGCGACAACGGTGCCGGCATCGGCGCAAGCCATCAAACCGGTTGGACCGGCCTGGTTGCAAAGCTCATTCAACAAAGCGGCGAGTAAATCCTGTAAGGATTAACTGCTACGCCCGACTCATGATTGTTTTGACGAACTCCAGCAAAAGGACGCAATCAACATGAGAGAACGATGGGCAGTCATACTGGCAGGCGGCGATGGAACCCGTTTGCAATCGATGACGCGCGCGATAACCGGTGACAATCGTCCCAAACAATTCGTGCCGATCATCGGAGGCACCACTCTGCTTAATCAGACCAGGCGCCGAGTCGCTTTATCAATTGAACCCGAACGTACGCTGGTCGTTGTCACGCAAAAGCATCGTGCATTCTATGAACCAGTCGCCGCCGAAATCTCGTCTGACCTTTTACTCGAACAACCACACAACAAGGGGACCGCGCCGGCGATCGTTTATGCCCTGCTACGGATCGCGGCAAGAGCTCCCAGAGCCGTCGTTGCACTTTTCCCTTCGGACCACTTCTTCGCTGATGAAGAGCAGTTTATGTCGCACGTCGACGTGGCGATCGATGCCGTCGAGGTCCAACCGCAGACCGTGGTGCTGTTGGGAATCACTCCAAGCAGTCCTGAGACGGAATATGGATGGATCGAGCCGCACCCCTCGATACTGGCGAACGCTCAAAAATCGATTACGCGCGTCAGAAAGTTCTGGGAAAAGCCGAGTTTGACGCTCGCAACTTCGCTCATGGAAGGTGGCTGCCTGTGGAACAGTTTCGTCATGGTTGGCCGTGTGGACGCATTACTAAAGATGACACGAGCTGCCATGCCCGAAATGTACGACGCTTTTGACGCAATCACGCCCACGTTCAACACACCGGCCGAGCGCAGTGCTCTCGCCGAACTTTATTCGCAAATCGAAGATTCGAACTTTTCTCATCAGGTACTGGCAGTGAGATCCGGCGATCTGATGGTGATGAGAGTAGGCGACGTCGGTTGGAGCGATCTCGGCGAACCTAATCGAGTGCTATCAACCCTCGCTCGTATGGGAGTGCAAGCACGACTGGCAAGGTCCGCAAGCTAACAGGGGAATGATCATGAGAGCCATCGCAGTAAAACCAGGAAAACCAAACACGGTCCATTTAACCGAAGTGCCGTCGCCGAAAGTCAGCGACGTTCCCGACGGGCGAGGCGTACTGGTGCGCGTGCTGCGCGTCGGGGTCGACGGTACGGACAAAGAGATCAACGCGGCCGAGTACGGCCAGGCGCCTCCGGGTGACGACTTTTTGATCATCGGTCATGAGGGGTTTGGCCAGGTCGAAGCCGTTGGTCCGAATGTGACGGAAGTACGGCCCGGAGATTACGTCGTTGCGACCGTGCGCAGGCCAGGCTCGAGCATCTACGACCTGATCGGCACCAATGACATGACCACTGACGACAAGTACTTCGAGCGCGGCATCAACCTGCGTCATGGATACCTGAGTGAGTACTACGTCGACGACGCCGAATTCATTGTGAAAGTACCGCAAGGTCTGAAGAAGGTCGGTGTCCTGCTCGAACCAACAACCGTCGTCGAGAAGGGAATCGCTCAGGCGTACGAGATTCAACGCCGGTTAAAAGTATGGAAGCCGAAGCGTGCGGCGGTCATGGGCGCAGGAACGATTGGTCTGCTTGCGACGCTGGTGCTGCGGCTCCGGGGATTGCAGGTGACGACCTTCGGCAAGACGGCGAAACCCTATTTGAATTCGGACCTGATCGAGGCGATTGGCGCAACTTACCAGTCAACCGATGACGTTTCGATCGCAGAAGGAGCAAAGAGATACGGACCATTCGATATCATTTTTGAAGCGACGGGCTTTTCGCCGGTTGTATTCGAGAGCATGCAGGCGTTGGGAAAGAATGGCGTGCTGGTCCTGTCGAGCGTCACCGGTGGTGATCGCAAAGTCGAAGTACCCGCCGACAAAATCAATCTCGAATTCGTGCTGGGAAACAAGGTCATGGTTGGGACGGTGAATGCAAATCGCGAATACTTCGAGCTGGGTGTAAAAGACCTGGCCCAGGCGGAGGCCGAGTATCCCGGCTGGCTGTCGCGCCTTCTCACGCATCCCGTACGTGGTCTCGAAAACTATGGGGAACTATTCGCGAAACTTACTAATCCGAACGGTGCGATCAAGGTGTTTTGCGAAGTGGCAGAGCTGTAGGTGAACGAGATACCTTCGGCAGAGGCGCTTAAGGCGAAGGGAAAACCGGAACGAAATGAAGTGGACTGGCCATTGCGCCAGTCCATCGGCCAAACGGAGCCAAGGTAACGACTCGCGATCGTGAATTTATCGCCGCGTCCGGCGCACAGGTTTTTTCTTTGCCCCTTTAGCACTGCCGTCCCGAGTGAACATTCCGCGCGAGAGACGAATGAATGTTTGCATGATCGGAGATTCGTAGCCGCCCGTCAGTTGCGCGATTCCGAGTTCCCAGTTGATCTGCGCGCCTTCGATCCACCAGCGCACGAGCCTGCCGCTTTCAACGTCTTCAATCACCGATTGCAGCGGCACGATGCCGACGCCCATGTCTGCCTCGACCATCCGGCGAATCGCCTGTTGCCTGCTCAACTCCATAGCGACGTGAAGCGTCACGCCCGCTTGTGCGAAGAACTGATCGATTAACCGCCGTGTGTTGCCGCCACGTTCGCCGAGGATCAACCGTTCGCCGGCGAGCGTGTAGGCGCTGATCGTGCGTTGTTTTGCCAGCTTGTGCCGCGGTGAAGCGATCGCGACCAGTTGATCTTCGCTGAGTCGTTCAGTTTTGATGCCGCGGACGTCGACCGGCAGCGAGACGAATGCGATATCGATGTCGCCCGCAAGAATCTGGTCCACCAGCACCTCGCTGGTGCCGGATGTAACACCGATTTCAGCTCCGGGGTGTTGCGAGCGTAGTTCCTTCAGGATCCCGGGCAACTGGTCCGTAAGGACCATGGCCGAGGCGCTACCGATGCGGAGCCGGCCGCGCTCGGCGCCCGCGAGCTCGGCAATCTCGTCCAGGGCCGCATCGTGTTCTCGCAAAATCTGCCTGGCGCGCCTCAGAAGTTGTTCGCCGGCTTCGGTCAGAATCACGTGGCGGGGAGCGCGTACGAACACTTTCGCGCCGATTTCATTCTCCAATTGTCGAATCTGCATGCTGATCGCCGCCTGCGTTACGTGCACTCGCAAAGCGCCGGCGGTGAAGGTCCCAGATTCCGCGATGGCCACGAAGGCCCTTAGTTGTCGAATTTCCATGCGAGACTCCACATATCAAGATGCATTATCGGAATAATAAAATCTTTTAGTTTGGATTATATCTCCACGACCCCTAGAATGATCAACAACGCTACATCGAGCCGTTTTCTACCCGGCCCCAGTAGCTACCATTGTGAGCAACGAACGACGAACAGCAGATCTCCCTCCAGCCAAACGCTTGCACACGCAGAATTCGGTGGTGGGTGTCGACGGCGGTGGCACCAAGACGGAAGCGGTGATCATGGACGCCAACTTCCGCGTGATCGGCGAGGGCCTGGCTGGACCATCGAATCCGTTGCGAGTGGGAATCGCGGGCGCGGCCACGGCGGTGCGTGAGGCGATCGACAACGCGTGCGCGATGGCGAACCTCCGGCGGGGGGACCTGGTAGCCGCCGAGATCGGGCTCGCTGGAGCGCGCCGGCGCGAGTTGCGCGAGCGAATGCGCGAGACGTTGACTCGCCTGGACGTGGGCGAGATTGAAGTTGTTACCGATGCCACTATCGCGCTCTACGGGGCGACCGATGGTGCGCCGGGCCTGGTCGTGATAGCCGGCACCGGATCGATCTGTTGCGGCATCAATGCGCGCGGGAAGCGGTTTTGCGCGGGCGGCTGGGGACCGATTGCCGGTGACGAAGGGGGCGGCGCATGGTTGTCGCGCCGGGCGTTACGCGCGGTTGCGTATGCATTTGACGGGCGTGGTCCAAAGACCGCTTTGACGGAACTAGCCTGCTCCTATTTTCACGTGACCAGCGCCGACGATCTGACGACCGCGATCTACGCGCCCACGATCACCAACGAACGCCTGGCGGGATTTGGCCGCGACGTCGTAAATGCCGCGAAAGCGAAGGATCCGGTGGCGGTGCAGATCGTGGCCGACGGCGGCACGGAGCTGGGCCTGGCGGCGGTCGCTGTGATTCGACATCTTCAGATGGACCACGATCGTTTTCAGATCGCGTACGTGGGTGGCGTTTTCAGGGCGGCGGGCGATTTGATGTTGAACACGCTGCGCGCGGAAGTTAAGAAGGTCGCGCCGCGCGCTTACTTCGAACCGCCGCATTTCGCTCCAGCGGTGGCTGCCGCTAGAATGGCTCGCGAACGCATCAATCACATTGCTCTCGCAGTCTGAGAGTCTCTGCGCAAACTCTGCGTACTCTGCGCCTCTGCGGCAAGTTTTGCTTTTTTCATATACTCACCGCAGGGGCGCAGAGTACTCAGGAGTTTAGGCCGAGAGCGAGCCAAGTGAATTAGATGAGTAATAAAACGGGCGTCTGGCTTCCGATTACCGAACAAGACAATCCACGTTCAGCGAACCTCAGCTCGCAGTCTGCGGCAGAGATCGTCGAGTTGATGAACGAGGAAGACGCCACGGTGGCGGGGGCAGTGAAACAAGTGCTCGGGGACGTGGCGAGAGCCGTTGACGAGATTGTCGCGCGATTGGGAAACGGCGGCAGGCTTTTCTACATCGGTACTGGAACTTCAGGACGTTTGGGAGTGCTCGACGCGTCGGAATGCCCGCCGACTTTTGGCGTCTCTCCGGAGTTGGTCCAGGGTGTGATCGCCGGAGGTTACGACGCGTGTCATCGCGCGGTCGAAGCTTCGGAAGACGACGCGGAGGCGAGCGCTACTGATTTGCGTGGGCGCGGTTTCAATGGGCGGGACGTGTTAGTTGGAATTGCTGCGTCGGGACGGACGCCGTACACCGTTGGCGCTGTTTCGTATGCGCGTTCGTTGGGAGCATTCACCATTGCGTTAACGTGCGTTCCCGGGTCGCCGATCACGGAGGCGGCCGAGTTGAGCATTGTGCCGGTTGTTGGACCAGAAGTGGTGACCGGATCCAGCCGGCTTAAAGCAGGCACGGCTCAGAAGATGGTGCTCAACATGCTCTCGACGGCGACGATGGTGCGTTTAGGCTACGTGACCGGCAATCGCATGTCGCACCTGAAGGCTGGAAATACGAAATTGCGAGACCGGGCGACACGAATCGTGATGGCCGAAACTGGCGTGGACCAAGCACAGGCGGTGCGGGCGCTTGACGAGTCCGGCTGGGTCGTTAAAAACGCAGTGCAATCTCTATCCGGAAAGACCGTAAACGAGACCGAATGAAAACGATCGATCTCTTTATCATCTTTGCGTATCTGATCGGGATTGTTCTGTTTGGCACGTGGTTCGGTAGAAACCAGAAGACCACCAGCGCTTACTTCCTCGGCAACAGATCAGTTCCATGGTGGGCCGTCGCGTTCTCGATCGTCGCCACTGAAACCTCGACCATCACGTTCATCTCTGTACCCGGCATCGCCTTCGCCCGCGGCGGAAACTTCCAGTTCCTGCAACTCGTCTTCGGCTACCTGCTCGGCCGCATCGTTATCTCGTTACTGTTCATACCCTCGTACTTCCGTGGTGAATTGCTCACGGTCTACCAGCTTTTGGACCGGCGCTTCGGTGGCAAGATCAAGATGCTCGCTGCGTCGCTCTTCGTCGTCATGCGTAACATCGCCGACGGCATTCGACTGCTGCTGACCGCAATCGTACTGGCCGCGGTCTACGCTGCTTTTCAACCCGCTGCAAACGTCGAGACGATCACGATCGCGTCGATCGTACTGATCGGCGTCGCCATGATCATCTTCACTTACTTCGGCGGCATGGAAGCGGTGATCTGGGTCGAGGTGGTGCAACTCGGAATCTATATCGCGGGCGCGATCGCCGCGGCAGTCATCCTCGTGACGTCGATCGATGGCGGTTTCAGCACCGCGAGTTCGTTGGCGACGCAGTTTGGCAAGTATTCAGTCTTCGACTTCGCTTTCGATCATACGAAAACCTTTACGTTCTGGTCGGGACTCATCGGCGGCTGCTTTCTGACGATGAGCACACACGGAACGGACCAGTACCTCGTGCAACGCTACCTCTGCACTGATCGACCGCAACGCGCGATCGTGGCGCTGCTGACAAGCGGCGCCATCGTGCTGGCGCAGTTCATCGGATTTCTCTTTATCGGTGTGCTGCTGTTCGCGTTTTACCAACCGTTTGCGGATCCGGGTTACGCAACCGCCGCTTCGACCGCGTTCCCGTTCACGGGCGGCGACCGCGTGTTTCCGGATTTCATCACGAAATACATGCCGAGTGGTCTGTCGGGACTGGTAGTTGCCGCGATTTTCGCGGCGGCGATGTCGTCGTCGCTGAACGCGATCGCCGCGACAGCGGTCAACGACCTTTACAAGCCTTTCAAGCCTGCTCAGGACGACAAACATTACCTGAAAGTCTCACATCTGCTGACGCTCGTTTGGGGCGTGGTCCAGATCGGCGTGGCGCTGGCTGTTCGCAACCAGCCGGGGTCGGCGTTGAGCCAGGCGTTGTCGATAGCTTCACTGATCAATGGTCCGATACTCGGCGTGTTCCTTGTGGGAACGCTGTTGCGACGCGTGAGCCAACCGCCCGCGTTGATCGGCATGCTCGTGAGCATGGGTTCGATGCTTTACGTTTTTCTCGCGACTCAGATCGCGTGGACGTGGTACGTCTTTATCGGCAGCACGATTACGTTTGTCGTGGCGTGGCTCGCGAGTTTCGCATGGCCTTATCCAGAAGAAATTGAGGAAAAACAGTTGCATGACTCCTATCGTGATTCATCGGCTTCGTCGGTGTCTTAGCGTATTCCTGTTGTTAATGTTGCTGGCAACTTCCACGTTGCCGGCTAACAACGGTAAGAAGGTCGCGCCGTTCAAGCGCGATCCGAGTTCGGCCGCGCTGAAATGGGCCAACGCAGAGCTGCGGAAGATGTCGTTGGAAGAGAAGGTGGGCCAACTGATCTCGGTCGGGGTCAACGCGACTTTTCTAAACCAGGAATCCGACGCCTATCGAACGCTCAAGCGTCACGTCGAAGAGAACAAGATTGGCGGCATCATTCTATTTCGCGGACCGGTTTACGAGTCCGTGATACTCATGAACCGGATGCAGCAGCTGGCCCGCTATCCGTTGCTGATCTCGGCAGATTTGGAAGCCGGAGCGGGCATGCGTTTCGACGATACGGTTAACTTTCCCTGGAACATGGCTGTCGCGGCAACCGGCAATCCCGACTTCGCGCGCCGCCAGGGCGAAATAACGGCGCGAGAGGCGCGCGCTCTCGGCGTGCATCAGATCTTCGCACCCGTTGTCGACGTCAATAACAACTCTGCTAATCCCGTGATCAATGTTCGCTCGTATGGCGAAGACCCGGCTGACGTCGCGCGTTTCGGGGCTGCGTTCACCGAAGGCGCACAATCTGCGGGAGCAATCGCGACGGCGAAGCACTTTCCCGGACATGGCGACACGGCGGTCGATTCGCATCGCGGTTTGCCTGAGATAAACCTCGGGCGGGATCGTTTGAATTCCGTCGAGTTCGTTCCTTTCCAGGCGGCCGTCAACGCCGGTGTGGGATCGGTAATGGTGGGCCACATCGCGCTGCCGCAGATCGACTCCACCGCGATCAAGCCGTTGCCGCGCAACTTAAAACCCAAACCGATCGACACGGACGAAGAGGGTGAGATCATCGACGAGAAGGCCACGATGCCGGCGACGCTTTCGCCGGTTATGGGCCGCATCCTGCGAAACGATCTGAAGTTTCCCGGAATGATTGTCACCGACGCGTTGAGCATGAGTGGACTGACGATCTACTTCACTCCCGAGGAGTCGGCGGTCCGTGCGCTCGAGGCCGGGTCGGACATGTTGCTCAAACCGGCAGACGTCGATGCCACTTTCCGCGGCGTTCGTGAGGCGGTAAAAAGTGGCCGCATCACCGAGCAACGTCTCGAGGAATCTGTGCGGAAGTTGCTTGCCTGGAAATACGATCTTGGTTTGTTGGAACAGCGAGTCACTCCGGTTGATGCTATCGATCGGGTCGTCGGCAGTCGTGACGTGCACAAGCTGGCCACGGAGATTGCCGAACGAGCAGTCACGCTGGTGCGTGATGAAGACAAGGTCTTACCGCTGAGGAATCTCAAACCGGATTCGCGCGTCTTTAATCTTGCGATCACAAACGGCGACGATCGTAACTGGATCGCGAACCCGTTCGTCTCGATGTTGAGGCGTGCCGGTTTGAAGGTCGAGACGATGGTCCTCGACGAGCGGTCCAGCGAACAGGACGTGCAGAAAGCGATCGAGCGCGCGAAGTCCGCGGATCTGGTTTTTACGTCGATGTACGGTCGGGTTCGATCGGGTCAGGCGTCGAGCGTCGGTTTGCCTGATGCAGGGGCACGCGCCTTGTCCGCCGTCATTACGGCGAAAGCTCCTGTGATTGGGATAAGTTTTGGTAATCCGTACCTGCTGCAAAACTTTCCCGGCTTGCGCACGTACCTCGTCGCTTATGGCGACATGCCGAGTTTGCAACATGCGGTTGCGCGCGCATTGATGGGCGAGATCGACATAGTGGGCCGCCTCCCGATTTCGTTGCCGGGTTTATATCCGCGTGGTACGGGGATCCAGTTGAAGGCTGCAAAATAGTATGCTTCGTGTAACCCGAATCGTATTGGTTCTCACGCTGGTCGCGCAGCCGATCCTGGCGCAACTTCCAATTGCGCGTCCGGAGTCAGTCGCCGTTTCCGCATCGCATCTAGCGGCGATGGACTCAGCGATCGGCGACGAGATATCGAAGGGGCGTTTGCCTGGCGCGGTTGTGTTCGCCGGTCGCAAGGGACGTCTGGTTTGGCACAAGGCCTACGGCTCGCGCGCAGTTGATCCATCGCGCGAGCCGATGACGCCGGACACGATTTTTGACGTGGCGAGTCTCACCAAAGTGGTTGCCACCGCCACGAGCATCATGATTCTGGTCGAACGCGGTAAGGTGCGTCTGAACGATCCGGTTTCACTTCACATTCCGGAATTAAAAGGTGACGGCCGCGAACGTGTCACCGTCGAACAACTGCTGACGCACGTTTCCGGTTACGCGCCCGACTTCGATCTGCGCGAACGTTGGACCGGCCACGACGAAGCGATCAAACGACTCGTCACCGAGCAGCTTCGCAATCCTCCCGGAACTCGTTTCACTTATAGCGACATCGGTTTCATCGCGTTGGGCGAGGTCGTGGGCCGCGTGAGCGGTATGCCACTCGATCAGTTTGCGAAGAAGAACATCTTCGAGCCATTGAAAATGCGCGACACCGGCTTTCGTCCGAATGAAAGCTTGCAGACGCGGATCGCGCCGACGGAAAAACGTCGCGGACAGCTCAGCTACCTCGGCGACACCCCCGCTAACATCGGCGCCGAAGGCGATGTGTGGCTGCGCGGACAGGTGCACGATCCGACTTCGTATCGAATGAACGGAGTCGCCGGTCACGCCGGCCTGTTTTCCACCGCGAACGACCTCGCGATCTACTGTCAGATGATCCTGAACGGGGGCGAGTACGGCGGCATGCGCATTCTCGCACCGCTGACCGTTGCCGAAATGACGCGCCCGCGGATTGTCACCAGCACAGGCGGCACGCGCGGACTCGGCTGGGACATCAATACGAGTTTTTCGAGCAATCGCGGTGAGCTCTTTCCGCTCGGCTCGTTTGGTCATACGGGCTTCACCGGCACGTCGATTTGGATCGACCCGGCGAGCGAGATGTTTGTTGTTTTTCTCAGCAACCGCGTTCATCCGGACGGTAAGGGAGACGTTGGACCACTGCGCGGCCGCGTCTCTTCGATCGTTGCCGGCTCTGTGACAGATACGGCAGTGGTCACACGCGCTCGCGAGCAGGCGGCGAACTACTACGCAGAAACGATCAAGAGCCTGCAACAGTTTGCGTCGCGTCTCGACTCATCGGCGACGTCAGTGAAAGTCCTGACGGGTATCGACGTTCTCGAACGCGACGGCTTCAAGCAACTTGCGGGACTGCGGATCGGTCTCGTCACGAATCACACCGGACGCAATCGCGAAGGCCGCCAGACGATCGACGTGTTAAGCAAAGCACCCGGCGTCAGGCTCGTCGCGCTCTTTTCTCCCGAGCACGGCATTCGCGGACTCGCGGACGAAAAGATATCGGATTCAAAAGACGAAGCGACCGGTCTGCCGATCTTTTCGCTCTACGGCGAAACGCGCCGGCCGAAACCTGAACAACTCAAAGATCTCGACGCGCTGGTCTATGACATTCAGGACATCGGCGCTCGTTTTTACACATACATTTCAACACTCGGTTACGTCCTCGAAGAATCGGCCAAAACGAAACTGCCGGTGTTCGTACTGGATCGTCCAAACCCGATCGGCGGCATCGAAGTCGAGGGACCAGTAGCCGACAACGACAAGCTCTCGTTTACTTCGTATCACACAATTCCCACTCGTCACGGACTGACGATCGGCGAACTGGCCCAACTCTTCAATCGTCAACGCAAGATCGGCGCTGACGTGCGCGTGATCAAGATGGATGGTTGGCGGCGCTCGATGTGGTTTGACGAGACGAACCTTACGTGGGTGAATCCATCGCCCAACATGCGCAGTCTGACGGAAGCGACGCTCTATCCGGGCGTCGGTTTGCTCGAAACGACGAACGTCTCTGTCGGACGCGGCACTGACACACCGTTTGAAATCGTCGGCGCGCCGTGGATCCAGGGCGATAAATTAGCCGAGTTTCTCAATCAACGATCGTTGCCCGGGGTTCGCTTCGTGCCGCTGCGTTTTACGCCGAAGGCTTCCGTCTTCAAAGACGAACAATGCGGCGGCGTGAACATTATCATCACGGATCGGGCGGCGTTTCGTCCGTTGCTAACGGGAATCGAGATGGCCCTCGCGCTGCGCAAGCTGTATGCAAGCCAATGGAAGGTCGACAGCTACCTGCGGCTGCTGGTTAATGCCGACACGCTCGACCGGATCAAACGTGGTCAGACGGCGAGAGAAATAGTCAACTCGTGGAATGATTCGCTTCAGGAATTCCGACGCGCGCGCGCCGAGGTGCTGTTGTATAACTAAATCCGCGTAAGAAACCTGCTCTTTACCAGGCACTCCGCGTATTCATCTTCGGCAGTTGAGTCGATCGTGATCCCGCCGCCGACACTACACGTCGCGACATTTGTTTCGGTATCGACGACGACTGTTCGAATCGCCACGTTGAACGTGCAATCACCGCCGGGGCGCAACAGTCCGATCGTTCCCGTATAAACGCCGCGCGGAAAGCGTTCGAGCTCGCGAATGATCTCCGTTGTGCGGATCTTCGGCGCTCCTGTTACCGATCCGCACGGAAACAGCGCCGCCATCAACTGCGCGAGCGTCGTCCCTTCTTTCAGCCGGGCCTCCACCGTCGACGTCATCTGCCAAACGGTCTCGAACCTTTCAAGGTCGAATAACGAAGCGACTTTAACGCCGCCCGGAACCGCCACCTTACCGAGATCATTACGAAGCAGATCGACGATCATCACGTTCTCCGCCCGGTTCTTGATCGAGTTTCGCAACCATTGCGCCAGCTCTCCATCTTCGGCAGCAGTGCGTCCGCGCTGCACGGTCCCTTTCATCGGTTTAGTGACCACGTGATTACCACGGCGTTCAAAAAACAGTTCAGGGGACAACGAGAGCACCTTGTAACGCCCCAAATCAACGTACGCTGAATAACGAGCACCGCTTTGCGCACGACGCAGACTGCTGAACCATGCGAAGGCGTCGCCATCGAATGATGAAGTTAAGGGGAACGAATAGTTGACCTGATAAGTATCGCCGGCTGCGATCAAGTTTTTAATCCGTTCTATAGATTCGTTGTATTCATGTTTGCTTACGGCGGGTGTCCACGAAGTTGAACCAACTCTGGAACGAAGCTCGCTTCGATCTGACAGTTCTGAATACACCCCGGCCCATGCCAGGGGAAAACTTTCGCGTTCGTGAGTGCACAATGCCGAATCAAACGCCGGCGCAGCTTCGTAGCTGACCATCACCATCACGTAAGAACCAGCTCGCGCCTCCGCTTCGGCGAACTCCAAAACGTGCATTACTTCACTAAAATTCGTCGCCGTAATGCTCTTGATCGGGTCGGCAAATACCGCTGAATCGAAAATTGCTGGCATCAGTAATTCTTATGAAAAGAATAACAATATTTAGCTAGCATTATTCCAGAACGTAGATATAATCCGTCCGAAATTTTGCAGTTTCAACCCTTACTTCAAAACAGCCAAACGAGTTGAGATGGCCTGGTGGCCCGTTCCCCGGGGGGCCAATCTCAGTGAGAGGATGAAATGAGAAAACCAATTGCGTTCTTGCTCTTGACTGTCTGCCTCAGCGCCATCGCGCTGGGACAGGGCACCGCGTCGCGTGTCACGGGCACCGTCGTCGACGAAAAAGGATCGATAGTTCCGGGAGCCGTCGTGACTCTGACTAACGAAGCCACCCAAAGCGTACTTACGACTGAGACGTCCAGTGGCGGCACTTACGTTTTCGATTCGATACAAGTAGGGAAGTATACGGTCTCCGTCGAGAAGCAGGGTTTCAAGAAAGCGGTGTCGGTCGGTAACACCGCGAACGTCAATCAGCCGCTCACCGTCGATTTCACACTCGAGGTTGGTGGTTTGTCCGAGACTGTGCAAGTCGTCAGCACTGCGGAGGCGGTTCAGACCAGTAGCTCGGGCAACTTCGGCAACACCGTCGAGCAACGGACGCTGGTGACGCTGCCCATCGTCGGCAACCGCGGGCGCAATCCTCTCGAGTTCATCAACTTTCAGCCCGGCGTTGTGACCGGCGCCAACACTGGCGGCGGCATTCACGTCCACGGCTCGCGCGATCGCGCCTTCAACTTTACGCTCGACGGCATCGATATCAACGAAACCAGCGCCGGTGGATCAAACTTTACTCCGATTCGCACCAATCCCGATTCGCTTCAGGAGTTCCAGGTGGTGACGGGTAACTTCACCGCCGATCTCGGTCGCAGCAGCGGTGCGCAGGTGACGCTGGTTACGAAGTCGGGTTCGAACGACTTTCACGGCTCGCTGTTCGAGTTCTATCAGACTCCCCGCTTTCACGCGAACGAGTACAACAACATCATCAATCGCGCGCAGCGTCCGCAGTTTGTGCAGCACATCTTCGGCGGGTCGCTGGGTGGCCCCGTTTACCTGCCGCGCTTCGGCGAAGGTGGTCCTACGCACTACAGCGGCAAGAACAAAACCTTCTTCTTTACGAACATTCAGTTCCTTCGCACGAGCCAGAGTTTCTTCGTGAACCGCACTGTCTATACGCAGCAGGCGCGCAACGGCATCTATCGCTACGTCGTAGGTGGCGTCAATCGCAACGCGAGCCAGACGAATCCGTCAGTCGATGCGAACGGGAATCCACTGCCCGGGCTGACGATCGGTTCCTATAACGTCCTGGCCAACCCCAGCGGACTCGGATTCGATCCGACAACACAGTTCATCATCGGCTTCACTCCGCTGCCGAACAACTTCAACGTCGGGGACGGTCTGAACGTCGGCGGTTTCGGTTTCGTCGCGCCGCAGACGGAACGCCAGTACGATTTCACCACCAAGATCGATCATTACTTCAACGATCGGCATTCGATGTACGTGCGCTGGGCACATGGCGCGCAGAACACACTTGGCGACAACGCCAACGGTGGATTGCAAAAGTTTCCCGGCATTCCAAACTTCGTCGACACCTATCGCACGCCGCGCAACCTGGCTGTCAACTACCGTTGGACCATGTCGCCGACGGTCGTCAACGAATTCGTCGCGGGCGTCAATCGCTTCACTTTCAGTTTCAACAATCCGGATCCGCGAGAGAACCCGCCGGTCATTCTCAACGTGCCGAACGATCCGCTGAACCTCGAAGAGCCAATCAATAACCTGCGCACGATCACGACGTGGCAGTTCGTCGACAATCTCTCCTGGATTCACAGCACGCATGCGTTCAAGTTCGGCACCAACCTGCGCTTCCAGAAACACGTCGACGATCGCAGTTCGGTCGCCGGCGTTCTGACGCGCGAGCGCATCTTCCTTGGCACAGGCGTCAATCCGGTCCCGGCATCGTTTAGAACGCAGGCCGGCGCCAACACGCTGGTTCCCGGCATCAACGCCGCGGACCGCTCTCGTCTCGACAGCGTCATCAACGACCTGCTCGGACGCGTCGGTACGATCAACCAGGCGTTCGTCGCGATCAACGATAACCAGTTTGGTCCAGGCCGGACCCGCTTCAACTACGCTGCGGAATATCCCGAGTACGATTTCTTTGCCCAGGACACGTGGAAGTTGCGACGCAATCTCACGCTGGATCTCGGCATCCGCTGGGAGATGAGGCTGTCGCCGCGCGCACCAGACAACATCATTCTTCGTCCGGAACAGCGACTCGCCGTCGGAGAACAGCCGACAAACGCTTTCAAGTTCGGCGAAGGAAAGTTGTACGACGATTCGCTTTTCCTGTTTGCTCCCACAATCGGCGTGGCGTGGGATCCAAAGGGTGACGGCAAGAGCTCAATCCGTGCGAACTATCGCCTCGCCTACGATCGCACCAACACTTTCATCTTCTCGTCGTTTATCTTTCAAAGCGCTCCCGGCCTGACCCGCGCTGTGACCAACAACTCGTTCGGACAGAACGGTGGTTTACTGCGGCAGGGTGTTCCAACGCTGA
The DNA here is from genome assembly GCA_965649955.1 of uncultured bacterium. Classification (GTDB taxonomy): domain Bacteria; phylum Acidobacteriota; class Blastocatellia; order Pyrinomonadales; family Pyrinomonadaceae; genus PSRF01. The sequence goes on along the minus strand of CBFGMX010000072.1, from coordinate 3,420 downwards.
ACTCAAACGACGTGACGCCGCTCCAGTTTCGACAACCGCCCTCGTTCTCAACTAACTCGCTGAACGTCGTCGATCCGGAGCTCAGCAACCCGCGCACGCACCAGTACTCGGTAAGCTTCCAGCGCGAAATCGGCTGGAAGAACGTGCTCGAGATCAACTACATCGGACGTCAGGGCCGCGATCTTTACAGCGGCTACGATGCGAATCAGGTAGACATTAACAAGAACGGATTTCTCGCGGAGTTCGAGCTGTTGCGAACTACCGGAAACAGCGCTCGCATCAACCAACTGTTGGCGGGTCACTCCGGCCTCGCGCTCGTGAGCGGCGTTCGTGAAACGGGTTCGCAGTTCCTGCTCCGACAGTCTCTCGCCGGACCAGTGAGACTGGCGAACGGAACAACCACAACCAATCTCGTCGCGGCGGGCGCGGTCGCCCAGGCAGCATTCATTATCGCGCAGAGCGTGCAGGGATCGTTTGCATCTCAGCCGGGCGCGGTGACGCTGATCGCGAACGGGTTCGGCCCGTTCTTCTTCCAGCCCTATCCGCAATTCACCGGCGCGGTGAACGTGATCGACAACAACAGTCGTTCGCGCTACAACGCACTGGAGATCCAGGTGAGCCGTAGATCTTCGAAGGGACTTGCGTTCCAGGCAAGCTACACGCTCGCAAAGTCGGAAGACACTCGCTCGTTCGATCCAGCCTTCACGCTGATCACCAGGGGCGGAACCGGACAGTCGGCGGCGAACACTCCGTTCGATATCAACAATCGCGATTTGAATTACGCGCGATCCGATTTCGATCGACGTCACGCTCTTCAGGGTTACGTCGTTTACGAACTTCCGATCGGGAAGGGAAGGCGTTTTGGTACTGACTGGGGCCGGACAGCAGACTTCCTGCTCGGCGGGTTCAACGTTGCCGGTGTGATGCGCCGTTACTCGGGCCGTCCGTTTACAGTGTTCTCGGGCAGCAACACTCTTTCGCAGGTCGTGTTCACACCCGCGAGTTGTGATAACTGCTCGCCGAACCTCGGAAGCCTAGTCCTCGAGAGTGGCCGAAACGTTTTCTTCACTGCCGAGCAACGCGCGAAGTTCTTCGTGCCCGCTGCGGGTGAAACCAGCAACGTCGGCAGAAACTTTTTCACTGGTCCTTCATTCTTCAACCTCGACATGACCGTCGGCAAGCGTTTCCGGTTCTCGGAGACGCAGGATCTCGAGATTCGTGTCGAAGCGCAGAACGTAACCAACACTCCATCGTTCGCGGTGCCCGATGGCAATTTGATTCTGACCAGCGGTTCGTTTGGTCAGATTCTCGGCAGCACAACCAGCACCTCGCGTAAAGTGCAGTTTGTGGCGAAGTTCAACTTCTAACCACGAAAAGGCACAAGTAACCACAAAAGGCACAAGAGACACAAGAGGCACAAAAACAAAAGAGCCAAAAACAAAAAACCAAACCACCAAAGGAAAAGCAGGCCCGGTTAATCGCCGAGCCTGCTTTGTTTTGTGCCTCTTTGTGCTTCTTGTGCCTTTTTGTGGCTAAGACCTGTCATTAGCGATTCTTATCGATTGAATAAGAATCTTTAGCTATTATTATTCCAGTAATTTGCCTATAATCCGGCTTCTTCCGCACGTTTTAATCATTTACGAGCGTCGGGTTTCGCGATTTCATTTTTCTACAAAGTGAAGACGAGTCTCTTCAAGTCTGCCCTGTTAGCCTTGATTGCGCTGGCGCTTGGAGCTTTACTTTGCGCGCGCCTGGACCAGCCTGCGCGCGCGCAAAGGCCGGCCTACGATCTTGTAATCACCAATGCACGTATCGTCGACGGCAGCGGCAATCCGTGGTTCCGAGCCGACGTCGCACTCAAAGACGGGCGCATTGCGCGCATCGGCCGCGTTGCACCGGACAGTGCCGCGAAAACCATCGACGCAAAAGGCCAGATACTCGCTCCGGGTTTCATAGACGTTCACACACACGTCGAATCGATCTACAGCCTGCCCGCCGCCGAAAACTTTGTGCGCATGGGTGTGACTTCACTCGTCACTGGCAACTGTGGATCGTCGACAACGGACGTGGGCCAGTTCCTGGGTCGCGTTGGCGAGAAGCCGCTCGCAGTTAATCTCGCAACTCTCATCGGCCATGGTTCTGTTCGCCGTCAGGTGATGGGAGCCGACGATCGTGCTCCGACTGCTGACGAGCTGAAGCAGATGGAAGCAGTCGTCGAGCAGGGAATGAAAGACGGCGCCGTTGGTCTATCAACTGGGCTCATTTACGTTCCGGGAACGTATGCGAAGACGGACGAGATCGTCGCGCTGGCCCGCGTTGCCGGCCGGCACGGCGGCGTATATGCAACGCACATGCGCAACGAAGGCGACAAAGTCGCCGACGCGATTCGCGAGAGCATTCTGATCGGCGAACAAGCGGGACTTCCCGTCGAGATCTCCCACTTCAAGATCAGCAACAAGAAACTCTGGGGCCAAACACCGATGACGCTCGGCCTCGTGCGTGAGGCCCGTGCGCGAGGCTTGAACGTCACGGTCGATCAGTACGCCTACACAGCTAGCTCGACTTCACTCTCATCGCGTCTGCCGAGCTGGTTGCACGCCGGTAGTTTTGAAGAAGCGAAGAAGAGACTCGCGGACAAAGCAACGCGCGAACGCGTCATCCACGACACCAAAGACGCACTCAAACGCAGCGGCTTCAAAGACTATTCCTTCGCTGTCGTTGCTTCTTATGGTCCTGACAAGTCGTTCAACGGAAAATCGATCGCGCAGATAACTAAAGAAGTCAAAAACAAGAGCGACGTGACGAGCCAGATCGAGCAGATGCTCGCGATGTATGAAGCGGGCGGCGCCAGCATGATCTATCACGGCATGAATGAGGACGACGTAAAGCGAATCATGCAGGAACCGTTCACGATGATCGCCTCTGACGCCGGTGTCCGTCAGGTTGACGACAGCGTTCCGCACCCGCGTGGTTACGGCAACAACGCGCGCGTGCTTGGACAGTACGTCCGCAACCTGAAATTGATCTCGCTCGAAGATGCGATCCGCAAAATGACGTCGTTGCCGGCGCAGACGTTTGGTTTTCGCGATCGCGGCATGATCCGCGAAGGGTTCGCCGCTGACATCGTCATCTTCGACGAAAACACGATTATCGATCAAGCGACTTTTGATAAACCGCACCAGTATCCGTTGGGCATCAGTTATGTCCTCGTAAATGGAGCGGTCGTGGTGGCGAATAATCAGATGACTGAGGCGCGTCCCGGCGTGGCGCTGCGTGGTCGGAATACGGATTAATGAGATTAAGAAGTCAAACGCTGCTGTTTGCGATCTCAGTGGTGCTCGCTGGCACCTTCCTCGCAGTTCCGGCGTTTGCGAATGTCGCCGCGGACACAGAGGTCCGCGCGTTGTGGGTTGTGCGCAC
>CBFGMX010000071.1:0-25116 GCA_965649955.1 uncultured bacterium | reverse complement strand
CTTCTGTTGCTACTGGTTTCATACAGTTCTGTCCTCGCGCAACCGAAGCGACTTGTCATTATCAAATGCGACGGGCTTCCCTACGACATGGTCGACCGGCTCACACGCCAGCGCGACCCACAATCGGGCAAGAGTGTACTGCCGTGGATCGATCATATCTTCTATCAGCGTGGCGCACGGCTATCGAACTTTTACGTTCGCGGCATGAGCCTGTCGGCACCGTCGTGGTCGCTGCTCGAGACCGGTCAGCATCTACAGATCAAAGGTAATGTCGAGTTTGACCGGTACACACTGCATTCTTACGACTACCTGAACTTCTTCCCGCTTTACCTCGCCGGTATCGTTGGCGCGCGGGTCGACATGCCTGCGGTCGAAATACTCGACGCACTCGGTCTACCGTTGCTCGCCGATGCCTACCCGCACGACGAGCGCTACATGACGATTTCACTGTTCCTCCGCGGCCCTCGTTACGCGACACTCCAGAGCGGTCTGCAAAATAAATTCCTGCGACCACCGAAAGAACTCTTCGACGAATGGACGATGGGGTTGGAGATGCGCAACGCCGTCACGGATCAGCTTCTCAGAGAGTTGCTGCAAAAACTTGAGAACCCAAAGATCCGCTACGCCGATCTCTTCCTCGCCGATTTCGATCACATCGCCCATCACAACAACGACACCGAGTCGCAGGCGTTTGTGCTGAAACAGATGGATTCGGTGATCGGCCAGGTCTGGACAGCGATTCAGAAGACCCCATACGCAAACGACACCGCGCTGGTCGTGATTTCAGATCATGGTTTCAATACGGACGACAAGATCTACAGCCAGGGCTACAACCTGGTGAAACTGCTCGGCAGTCGCGCGGGCGGCGGTCATCACGTCATCACCAAACGCCGGCTCATGCTCGACTACTCGGTTAAAGGCATCAATCCGCTGGTACCGCTGATCACGACGACCACGCCCGATTCCTACTATCTCAAAGGCGAAAGCACGGTCTACCCGACCGCCATGCTCGACTTCGACGGTAACGAACGCGCCTCCGTGCATCTTCGCGACAGCGATCTGAACGTGCTGCACATCCTGCTGAAACAGCTTCAGCGCAACGACCTCAGACCGGAAGTCCGGAAAGCCGCGACCGAAGGTTTTTTCAGCGTGATCGACAAACGCCGGGCTGAATGGAAACAGAAGCTCGACGAGTTGCGAAACGAATTACGCGTGCTGAATGGCGCGATCGAACAGCAACGCAAACTCTGGGAAGCCCAACCGAAGAAGTTCACGAAGGAACAACAGAACGCGGGACTTGACGACGCCGCAAAACGCATCTGGGTGCAACTCGATCGCTGGCAAATCGAACAACGCCAGTACAGTGCCTACCTGCTCGCACTCGGCAACCTCCTCTCGTTGTCTCCCGAGGGGTTTAGTCCAGCGAAGATCAAGATCCGCGACGTGATTCCGAAAGAGTCGATGGGCGATCGCAACACGATTCACAGACTCCAGAACTACGTGTACGCTCTCTCGCCCAACGGATTTGCGCTCAACAGCGACGGCTCGCTCGACTTCGCGCGCAGCTTTCTCCGCCTCGATTACTTCGCGATGCTTCACGACATCACTGTTCGCAACAACGTGCAACGCGGAATAACGAATCGGCCCATCGATCTGATTGCGACGCGACTGACGCGCGATCTCGTGCTGCCCTTAATCGAAGATCGCGACATCGATGAAGACGTGATCTGGATCAGCGCTGGCGCAAACCGCCAGGCGTTGTTGCTGTCGCGACGCGGTACTGACGGCCAATTGAGTCTTCGTTATTTGCCGGTGAGTAATCTAAGACAGGACGCCGATGGTAAACTGCAATTCAAGCTGATCGATTGGCAGGCGGGATTGCCGCTGCAAATGTTTGAGGATCCGAATCTCGTCGTGCCCGGAAACAATCGCGCGGCGTGGCTCAGCCAATGGCACACAGATACTGAATGGCTGGAGGCGTTGCACCGAACGCACTATTCAAACGGCTTCGTCGGTCTTCACGAAGAACTTGCGCGCCATCACAACGAACGACTGACGCCGGACGATCCAACACTGGGCGCGGACGAAAAACTGATGCGTCATTACGCGCGCCGCAAACGTGAGCTCGTCGAACCTGACATGCTGATCGTCGCACGCGACCACTGGAACTTCGACGTTCGTGGTTTCAATCCGGGCGGCAACCACGGGTCGTTTTTCCGGATTTCAACGCACTCCGTTTTTATGATCGCGGGTGGCGCGAACACGAAGATTCCACAGGCGTTAACTATCGAAGAACCCTACGACAGCCTCAGTCTGATCCCGACGCTGCTGGCACTAACCGGCGATTTACGCGATGATAACAATCCCGTTCCGCGACTTTGGGACAGAGGATTCAGACGTTTTCCCGGACGCGTAGTTAAAGAGCTGCTGCCTATCCGTGTTTCACCGGCGACGGATGCGAACAATGAGAAAGTTAGGACACTAGCGCCTTGAGTGAATCGACTGAGAAGCTGGCAAATAACTGGCAAACAGTAGAAGCAGAAGAAGAACTCTCCGAAGCCCCCGACGCTGCACCCGCCAGCAGCTCCCGCCGCTACCTCATCTGGCTCCAATCACTCGCGTTTCTGTTAGGTCTCAGCCTGCTCGTTTACGTGATCAATCGCGTCGGCGTGCAACCGCTGTTTGACGCGTTGTTGCGTATCGGCTTCGGTTTCTTCGTCATCGTCGGACTGAGTGGCCTGCGCCACGTACTGCGAACCACCGCGATGCGTGCGGCAATCCCCGCCGAACATCGACGAATTACTTTCCGGCAAGCGTTTGCGGCGCGACTCGGTGGCGAAGCCATCAGTTTTCTCAACTTCACTGGTCCACTGCTCGGTGAGGCAACCAAGGTTGCACTACTCAGAAAACGAGTGCCGCTGACGTACGGCGTTCCGGCGCTCGTCGTCGATAACCTTCTTTATAACCTCTCCGTCGTCTTCTTCATACTGAGCGGCGCGGTGGTGATGCTGGTGAAGTATCCGCTGGCGCCGCAAGTAAACATGGTGCTGCTCATAATCGCCGGCATTGCCGCGTCGGGAATCGTCATCGTAGCGATAGCAGCAAAACGGCGCGTGATGTTACTGACGTGGATCATCGACCGCCTGGCCCAACTTCGACTCAGTCCCAAAGTCATACTCAAGAAACGTCATCACATCTATCACCTCGAGTCGAAGGTTTACGATTTCTATAAACATCATCCGTCGGCATTTTTCGTGATGATCGCGTGTAACCTGCTGGCCCACGTAGCAAGCGTCACCGAAGTCTTCCTCGCGCTTAAAATGCTGGGGTTCGAGACAGGCGTGGCCCAGTCGTACATCATCGAATCGCTCACGAAAGTCATCAACGCGGTATTCGCTTTTGTGCCGGGTACGATCGGCGTGTACGAAGGCGGCACCGAAATCATATTGCAAAAAGGTTTGGGCTTCACGCCCGCAGCCGGTCTTGCCCTGGCCCTTGTTCGGAAGGCGGCGATCGTTAGCTGGACATCTGTCGGCTTGTTTGTACTCACATGGCGTACGCTTCCGAACGCGTGGCGCCGCATCCTGGATCGTAGCCCGCGCCTGCAACGTCTTATGGACAGTCTCGTACTTTCAAACATCGCTCATCGACCTGCGCGTACTGCCGTCAGCATTCTCGGAACGGGAGTTGGCGTGCTTCTCATCGTTTTCACAGTCGGACTCTCGCGCGGGGTTTTACACGAACGCGGGCGGCGTGAATCAAACATCGGCGCCGAGATCATGATCCGCGCCTCAGGGACTTTCGGACTCGGCGCGTCGGGCTTTCGTTTGCCTGTTTCGCACGCCGCTGAACTGGCGGCGATTCCCGGCGTGAGGGCGGCGACTCCGGTTGGACAAACGCTCGACAAGAGTGATTCCGGTTTTGGTCAGCGCTTGATCGACGGCATCGTCTTTGACGACTACGCCAGCATCGCGCGCATCACGATCCGCGAGGGACGAAAGCTGGAGTCGGGCGACGAGGCGATCATCGATCCGGAATGGAAGGAACGGCGGCGAGCGAACATCGGCGATACGGTTCAACTTTTCGAGCGACCGTTTCGCATCGTCGGCGTTTACGAACCTCCCGGCGGTGGCCGCATCAAGATTCCGCTGTCAACGATGCAGGAACAGGAAGGCGCCAGCAACCGCGCGTCGGCGATTCTGATCGCGTGCGAAGATCCGGCAAAACAGGATGAAGTTGCGGCAAACATCCTGCAGCGCTTTCCTGACGATCAACTCGTCTTCACGCGCGATCTGCCTGAGATTTACGCCAGCGGTGTTCCGGCGTTGAACGTATTCATCAAGGTCGTCGTGGGTGTGGCCGCGGCGATCAGCATGCTCGTGATTCTGTTGGCGATGTACACGACGGTGACTGAGCGCACGCGACAGATCGGAATCCTGAAATCGCTCGGCATGTCGAAGTCGTCAATTGCGTGGGTCATCGAGCAGGAAGCGATCATCGTCAGTTTCCTGGGTGTGGCGGTTGGCATCGGGTTGACGATGTTGGCGCGTCTGGCGGTGATGCGGACGACCAATCTGACAATCGAGATCGAACCGCGTTGGGTGCTGATCGCGTTAGGAGTCGGATTGTTGGGTGGTAGTATCGGCGCGCTGTATCCCGCTTTGCGAGCGGCCCGGCAGGATGCCGTCGAGGCGCTGAGTTACGAATAGAACCCGAATCTAAATGGATTTGTGCGAACTAAACCGGCCTCGCACACGTTTCGCTACTTGAGTCATTAACTATGTACTGTCCCCAGTGTGGCATAGAGTCTCAAGCAAAGGCGCTGTTCTGTCGGACCTGTGGCGCGAACTTCAAGGCCATTGTCAAAGCTAACGACAAGCCACGGCCATTGATCCAGATCGGCAGAAAGAAAACGCCGGCTGAACGTCGCGAACATCACATCACAACCGGTGTGGTTTCGCTGTTCTCAGGCGTCGGCCTCACGATCTTTTTGTATTACCTGTCGGCAGCGCTGATCTTGAAACTGCCGCCTGAGGTCGTCGCTCAAATCCCGTTCGAAATCGATCCCGTCGTCAGAATCATCTGGCTATTCGGACTGCTGCCGACAATGACTGGCATCGGACATATCCTTGCCGGCTTAATAATACGCCCCCGGCAGACGGAAGAGTTGGACCAACCGGTCTCTACTCCTCGCGATCTAACCGAGGGCGCCTCAACCATAACGCCGGTGCCTGCGCCCGGCAGCGTTACCGAGCGCACCACCAACCTGCTCGAACACTACTGACCGCTACTCAGGGCGACGAATTCGAATCGCGTAATCCGGCCAGCAGTCGCGCCAATCAAAACTCTCAATCGAGCCCGGATCGGAGTTGAAGTTAAACTCCTCGTCAAACCCGAATGGGAACCCGATCGGTGTAGGAGCAGCGGGCGCCGCAAACTTCGGATCAAGCGCCTTCGCAATCTGATCGCGCGCATCCGCGAGGTGAGCGCGTGTCTGTCGATCCAGGGCACGCGGCATGGCAGCTCCGATTGCGTTACTCAGATCGCGCAGCTCGGCCTTGATTAACGCGCGATAGTCGTCGGTAACTGACGGCCGCACGTTAAGTTTGGTCGACATCAGATCGATATACGAGTTCTGGAGGTTGCGACGGTATACGTCGATCTTCAACGGGCCACCATCGAGCTCGCTCCAGATTCCCTTGCGAACGTCCAACATGAAGTCCGCCGGTTTGTAAGCGGCCATGCCGTCGATTGCTTCCTGTTCGATCAGACGATTGACGCGCGAGTTGTTCAAAAGCGAATTCAACACCCGCTCTTGAGCAGCGTTCACACGCGCCAGCGCGCCTGACGGTTCGATACGCCGCAGAACGTCGGCCTTCAACGCCCACGAAGGCGTCGCGAACGCGTTCTCGTTGAGAAAACGTACCGCGGCGACCTGTTTTTCTCTGGGAACGATCACGAACCGCACACCGTCCTGACCGCCATGTTTCTGCTGCGAGTTGAAGCCCCCGACAATCGCGGTGACGTGATTCAACTCCGTGGCCCACTGGCCCAGCAGCCGTGCGTAAAGTTCGTTCAAATCGTTGTAAGGCTCGCCCGGCTGCGTCGTTGCCGGAAGAAGCATATCGGCTACGCGCCTCAGGTTCTTGAGACCAAGTGCTGTCGACGCGATTGCGTCGCCGTCACCCACGGCTTCGGTGTTCTCACCGGGATCTGACCCGAACGAGTCCGCGGTCGAGAAGCGCAGGTAGGGTTTCGCGTCCTGTTCGCGGGCCCATTCGTCGAGCGTTTTCTTCTCTTCGTCTGACGTCCGGGCACTCGGAATCGGCTTGTAACCCCACATCGTGGCCCACTTGTCGTAAGGGCCAACCTGCGGAATGAGCTGTTCCAGCGGAATGTTGTCTTCCGGCTGTGCGACGTAGTTGAAGCGCGAGTAGTCCATCAATGTCGGCGTGTGGCTCATCGTCTTCAGCCACTGCACGTCGCGCAGTTTGTCGACGGGATAAGTCGCGCTGGCTTTCATGTTGTGCTGGAAACCAAGCGTGTGTCCGACTTCGTGCGCGACCACATACTGGACCAACCGTCCCATCAACTCATCCGACAGCGGCAGCTTCTTGAAGCGCGCATCGAGTGGACCAATCTGGATGAACGACCAGCTACGCAGCAGGTTCATCACGTTGTGGTAGTACTGAATGTCCGACTCGAGAATCTCGCCGGTTCTCGGATCGTTCACGTGCGGACCGGAAGCATTTTCGATCGTCGACGGCAGATAGCGGATAACTGAGTAGCGCGCGTCTTCCGGATCCCAGTACGGATCTTCCGCTTTTGACGGTGCTTCCCTGGCGATGATCGCATTCTTAAAACCGGCTGCTTCAAACGCGGGCTGCCAATCTTCGATTCCCTTTTTGATCCATGGGACCCACTTCGGCGGAGTAGCCGGATCGACGTAGTAAACGATCGGTTTCACCGGTTCGGAAATCGCCGCTCCGGGATCTTTCTTCTCGAGACGCCAGCGCGTGATGTAGCGACGTTCGGGCGCGCGTTGTTCGTCAAGACCGTAGTCGTACTTGCGGATACTGAAATAGCCGACACGCTGGTCAAACAGGCGTGGCATCATCGGTTTCTCGGGAAGTTTCACCATGCTGTAGTGCATGACGACTGTCGCGTTCGTTCCGGCGCGCATGCCCTGGGCAAAGGGGTTCGGCGGGGGTTGTGGACCACCGCCGCCCGCGGGGCTCATGTCAGGCGGCGATGTGTACGTTTGCGAAACCTCGACTTCGATGTTCGTCGGAAAGGACTTCGTCTTCTCGATAAACGAACGCGAGGCGTCAAAGCCACGGGCACGCAAGCGTGTGCGGGCGCTGAATTCTGTCACTTCGGAAGTGAAAAGGCGCGTCACGTCAATCACAGCCGCGTCGTCCTTACCGATCGCTTCGATATTGAACGACATGATAATCGTGTCGTTGTTCGCGGCCTGGACCGCACGCGACACGGGCAGCTTCGGATCGGCGACTACGTCGTACGAAACGTTACGCAACAGAATGCGATTGCCCTTGCGTTCCCACTTGACGACGCGGTTTCCGGCGGCCTGCCCACCGTAACCCACGCCAAGCGTGGTTTTGGCGATCTGGCTCACCCAGAGGAATTCCTTGTCCAGTTCACTCTTCGGGATCTCGTAGTAGACCTTGTCCTTGATGGTGTGAACCTTGAACACGCCTTCGTCGGTCTTGGCGTCCTTCGTGATCACACGTTCGTAGGGCCTTGGCTCAGTCGATGGCGTAGGCCGGCCAACCGGGCCTTGCGGTTGTTCCTGACCGCCGCCAGCGGGTGGCGCAGGGGGATCCTGAAACGCATTGTTTGCTTCTGAGCGTGGGGTCAGAAGAAAGATTGCTGCGAAGAACAGGAGGACCAGAATCGAGACAGGGAGAAAGCGGGATCGCGCACGCATGCGTAAGCTCCTTCCGAATGGCTTATTGTTGTGGAGTACAGGCTAACTTGGAACCGCGAACTGGGCGAAACATTACCACAAAAAGGTACAAAAGGCACAAGAGGCACAAGACAGGAAAAGACTGAGCGATTCGCTCTCTCGTTCTCGTTGTGCCTCTTGTGCTTCTTATGCGTGCTGTGGTCAGGCGCGGCGGCTGACCATGCGTGAACGAGTGCGGTTTTCAGTGGGCTTCGTTCTCGTCATCGTGGGAGCAGGAGCGACTCGGTCGGTGATCAGAGGCAGCGGATTGATTGCGCCGCCGAATGTGTAGACGCCGAAGTGAAGGTGCGGCGGCGTTCCCTGTGCGTTACCGGTGGTGCCGACAAACCCCAACACCGTACGAGTCGTTACCCGATCGCCGACCTGAAGTCCCGGAGCGTAAGCATCGAGGTGCGCGTAGTAGTAAACGCGCCCGCCGGAACTGATGACCGACACCGTCTGTCCGCCGAGATTGTTCTCGCCAATCTTGTAGACATAACCATTCGTCGCCGATAAGACGTGCGTGCCCTTTGGCGCAAAGATATCCTGGCCTTCGTGCTGGCGACCACCGCTGCGCGGCGCGCCCCACGTGTCGGCGACCTCGCGCTTCGCGACGTCAGCCACGGGCATTTTGATTCTGGAATGCGGTTCTTCGGTGTAGAGCTTCGCGACGCGGGCGTAGAAGACCACGGTGTCAGCCAGCGCGCCCCCCGCGCCGGTTACCACCAGCAAAAACATCGCCGCAGTAAAAACAAGGAATCCCTTCCACGTCCGCTTCATCGTGAGTCTGGGATGCCTGGAGGAAGCCTGCCGGTTCGCCTTGAGGGGGATTTGAAATCTGGAAGAACGCGGCGGCATGTTGTTCTAAACGAACATGCCGCCGCGTCGGTTCCGAAGCACTGCTTGAAGTGGATCAATTTCCCTTCGTGGAAATGCTCTCCGCGAGAATCCAACGGTCCGGATCGAGCTGGACCTTGGAAGGCGCCGCGGGCAGCCTGATCTGGAACGGAGTGGAAGGTCCCTGAACGATCACGGTTCCCATCGCTTCCTGCTTACCGCCAAATCCAAACTTCACCGGCAGCACCATCACCCAGTTCTCACCCGCGTTTTTCTGAGTAATCGTTCCTGAAACGATAACTTTTCCATCCCCTTCAGGCGCGATCTTGTACTGCATTTCATACGACGGAAGTTCCGACTGATAAACCGCCTGGCGGAAGAGCCAGTTGAGGTTCGTCATCTTGTACTTCTGTGCGATTGGCGTCTTGGCGAAGTGTTCGTTGACGACAGTGCGGAAATCGTCAGTCGATGCCGTTTGATTTCGATAGCGTTCGACGAAGTCGGTCATCATATCGAAGAACGGTTGGCCCTCGCCGGTCGCCGGATTACTCATCATGAAGTGCAACATGCGCAACACCAGCGCGCCTTTGTTGTAGATCAAAGCCTGGTACGCGCCGAACGTTTTGCTCGTGTTGAGGCGATGGCCCAGGATAATTGGACCAACGTCCACCAGACGCCCCTTACCGACACCGGTCAACGTCACCGGCGGATCCTTCAGCGAGGAGCGCAACTGGCCAAGCAGATCTTCTCTTGCGCCGCGGCTATCGCGCAGTCCCGTGTAAAGAATGCCCGAGTACTCCGCAAAGCCCTCGCTCAGCCACTGATCGCGGTACGAACGCCAGGCCACGATGTTTCCCCACCATTGATGCGCTGTTTCGTGCGCGATGAAGCTGTACGTGTATTTGCTGGCCCGATCGGTCGGCGGAATCATCAACATCGACGGGAATCCCTGTCCAAAAGGAAACGGGTGGAACGCCGCGCCGAATGATGGATACGGATAAGTACCAAACAACGCCGTGAAATACCGGACCGAGTTGTTGAGTTCGGCCATGATGAAGTCTTCTTTGATGGCCGCGAGGTCACCCGGCAACGAATTGAATTCGAGCGGCGTGGGGTCGCCACCTTTTTCCCACTTCACCGAGTCGCTGTGACGCTTGAATGGTCCAAGTGCGAAAACGATCAACGCAACCGGTTGTTTCATCTCAAACTTCGAGATGGCGCCGTCTTTATCTTCCGGGTCGAGGCCTTCTGAGAGACGCGCGCCGACACTGGCAACGCGCAGCCGTTTTGGATGACGGAAAGTGAGTTCGTAAGTCGAGCGATCCAGATACCCATGACGCGGATACCACGTCGTGTTCGATCGGGGGTAGTGGCAATCCTTGCAGAACTCCGTGTCCATCATGAAGTCGCCTTCGACGTCCATATCGAGCTCCAGCTTGTCGCCAGGCTTCAGTGTCTGCGGCAGGAAAATAGTAAAACCACCTTCCCACCCTTCCTGGATCACGTCGAGCTCGGTACCGCCGCTGCGAACTGACTTAACGCGCATTTGCTTTTTCAGGCGGTTGTCGTCGTACTCACTCAAACTCTCGCCGACTCTGAAACCAACGGCGCGCAGGTTTGGCTGGAGCGCTTCGACAACAACGTGCGACAACACGCGCAAGCGCTTGTTGTAGTCGCGCAGGTCAACATCCATGCGGAAATGGGCGATGTCGATCTGATCGTTGGCATCGGAGTACGCGACTTTCCCACGCTCGTAGTCTTCCCGTCCGTAAAAAGCGAGCCATACTTCGGGACTGTAAATGGCGCTGTTGTAAGCCCAGATGAGTCCCTTTTCGCCGGCGTTGATGTCGAAGTTGGCGACTGGAATGCGGTTCTGATAGTCGAGGACCATCGAGAATCGTCCACGTCTGCCGCCGTCGAACGTCGCCAGGAAGAAGCCGGGTTTTTCACCGTTGAGGACGGAGACCGCGACACGGGCGGGAATATTCGCGCCGGTTTCGCGCATCAGGCGTCCGTCATTCTCGAGCGCGAGTTTTTGTGCGCGATCGTTGGCTGGACCGGGCTGGGCCGGACCAACCTGCGTCGCCGTATCGTCGGTGAACCTGAAGACGGCGGTCTTGAAGTCCGAGTCGATGTTCTCCGCACCAAGCAGGCGCTTCACGTTGTCTTTTTCGAACTCGTTCGGCGGCGTTTCGGCCGTAAACTTTCCTTCGCCGATAAAAACGGCGCCTGTCGGCTGACCGTTGATCGGTTCGCTCAAATAAACGGTGCCGGTGAGCGTGATTTGAGTCCGATCTTTCTTCAGCACCAGTGCGTTGACCTGGGCCGAGCCGCCGGTCAGGGCAAAGGCTTTGATTTGGTTATAGGTTTGTTTCTCTTTCGATGCGGCACCGTCTTGCGCCAACGCACCGGCAGTGCCAAAAATAAAGGCGAATAACAGACACCCGAACACAAACAGGGGTCGAAAGGAGGGGGTATTCTTCATTGAGGGATCTCCGAGGTTGATGTAGTTCTGGCCGTACGAAAACTGCTGTTTCCGAACGCTACAGTGAACCAAAAAGATGGCTGTTAGTCCAGCCCTTATTTAATATCCGTGGTATTATCTGCGTCACCAATTAACCGCCATGACAGCCCACGCGAGTAGCCTTGATGAGTTTCTGGGAGACTTTCGCGCTACGGTCCTGAGTGCGACCGGGCGTTTGCGAACAATTTCTCCGGAACAGAGCGCACACAAGTCGGCCCCTGACAAGTGGTCGATAAAAGAGGTACTGGGTCACTTGATCGACTCCGCCGCTAATAACCACCACCGTTTCGTGCGGGCGCAGTTTACCGACGACCTCGTGTTTCCGGGTTACGAACAGGAGAAATGGGTCAACGCGCAGAGGTATAACGACGAGTCGTGGAGCGACATGATCCAGTTGTGGAGCTCCTACAACTTGCATCTGCTGCACGTGATCTCCGCGATACCCGAAGCTACCTTAACGCGGGCACGTATACGCCATAACCTGGACCAGATTGCGTTGCATCCCATCGATAAGAACGACCCGACGACGCTCGATTACTTTGTCCGTGATTACCTGGTCCACATGAAGCACCATCTCGACCAGATCTTTACACTGCAGGATTCATAAAAGGTTCCGAAAGTTTCGAAGCATCTTTTGCCATAGGAGTTTTGCATGCCTTACACAATCGAAGAACTTAAACACAAGACCCTCGCCGAGCTGCGCGAGATCGCCAAGGGCATTGAACACGACGCCGTCCAGGGCTACACGCAGTTGAACAAACAGCACCTGATCTCGGCACTCGCAAAAGCTCTCGGCATTCAGCATGAGCACCACGAAGTCGTGGGCGTCGACAAGTCGGTTATCAAGGCAAGGATTCGCGAGTTGAAGACGCAGCGCGAAGCCGCCATCGCCGCTCACGATCACGCGCAACTGAAAGTCGTGCGGCGTACGATCCACCGCTTGAAACGGCGCATCCACAAAGCAACCGTATAATCTTCGTCCCTTTTAAATCCGGGAGAACACAATGAAAAAGACCATCAATCTCAACGTGAATGGTATTTCTCGCAGCGACGAGGTCGAGCCACGCATGCTGCTCGTTCACTACCTGCGCGACGTTCTCGAACTGACCGGAACGCACGTCGGCTGCGAGACGTCGTTGTGCGGCGCGTGTACCGTGATGCTCGACGGGCAGGCGGTGAAGTCATGCACGATGTTCGCCGTTCAAGCCGACGGTTCATCGATAACGACGATCGAGGGGTTCGCGAAAAACGGAGAGCTCCATCCGGTGCAGGAAGGGTTCTGGGAACGACACGGGTTGCAGTGCGGCTATTGCACGCCCGGAATGATCGTTTCGGCGGCACAGTTGCTCGACCGCAACGCCAATCCGTCACGTGAAGAGATCTGCCACGGGCTCGAAGGCAATCTGTGTCGCTGCACCGGCTACCAGCACATCATCGAAGCCGTTGAGTACGCCGCGAAGAAAGCGGCTGGCAAGTAATTCCGGAGGTTGTGATGTCAAACAAATACGTCGGCCAACGAGTGAAACGCACTGAAGATCCGCGACTGATTAAGGGACTGGCCCACTACGTCGACGACGTCGGGCTACCCGGCACGCTGCACGTCGCTTTTGTGCGCTCCATCTATGCGCACGCAAAAATTACTGGCATCGATACTTCGGCGGCACTCGCAACGCCCGGAGTCGTCGCCATTTACACAGGCGCTGACGTCGCGGAGAAAATTGGACCAGTACCCTGCGCCGGAGCGTTGCCGGACCTGAAAGTTCCCGATCATCGTGTGCTCGCAAAAGACAAGGTCTATTTCATGGGCCATCCGATCGCCGCCGTCGTCGCAACCGATCGCTACGTTGCGCGCGATGCCGCCGACCTCGTGATGGTCGACTACGAAGAGCTTCCGGTCGTAATCGATGTTGAAGAAGCAGCGAAGGGCGGCACGGTAATTCACGAAGGCTTCGGCGACAACATTGCCTATCGATTGACCTCCGGCGAAGGCGATATCGACGCCGCGTTCTCGGCCGCCGATCGCGTGGTGAAACAGCGCGTGCTGCACCAGCGACTCGCACCCATTGCGATGGAGCCGCGCGGCGTTCTCGCCCGCTACTTCCCAGGTGAAGAAGAGCTGACGTTGTGGTCGTCAACCCAGATCCCGCACCTGATGCGCACGCAAGTCGCTCTGATGATCGGAATTCCGGAAAACAAATTGCGCGTCATCACGCCGGAGGTCGGCGGCGGCTTTGGTTCGAAGTTGAACGTGTACGCCGAAGAGGCGCTGCTCGGTTGGATCTCAATGCAGTTGGGCAAGCCCGTCAAGTGGATCGAAACGAGGCGCGAGAACATGCAGGCCACCATCCACGGCCGCGGCCAGATCGGCGACGTCGAAATCGCTTTCAAGAACGACGGAACACTCACTGGTCTGCGCTACAGCGTGTTTGCCGATCTCGGTGCGTACCATCAACTGCTCACGCCGGCAATCCCGACGCTGACCGGCCTGATGCTTTCGGGTGCGTATAAGATCCCGGCGATCCAGATGAACATCACCGCCTGCTTTACGAACAAGATGGCTACCGACGCATATCGCGGTGCAGGCCGTCCGGAAGCGACGTACATCGTAGAACGCGCGCTCGATCTCGTCGCCGCGGATCTCGGCATGGATCCGGCAGAGGTACGCCGTAAAAACTTTCCTGCCGCGAGCGAGTTTCCATTTCACACCGCCACGGGTCTCGAATACGACAGTGGCGATTACGAAGCCGCACTCGACAAAGCACAGCAGATCGCCGGTTATGCAAAACTGCGCGAAGATCAGAAGAAGGCCCGTGAACAAGGACGTCTGATCGGTATCGGCGTTTCGACGTACGTCGAGATCTGCGCGCTTGGTCCATCGCAGGCGATGCCCGCCGGCGGTTGGGAAAGCGCCACCGTGCGTATCGAACCAACCGGCAAAGTCACGGTCTTGACTGGTGCCTCGCCGCATGGACAGGGACAGGAGACGTCTTTCGCACAGATTGCCGCTGACGAGCTGGGCGTCAATATCAACGACGTCACAGTCATTCACGGCGACACCGGCGTGGTCCAGTACGGCATTGGAACTTTCGGCAGTCGCGCCACTGCTGTCGGCGGCACGGCGGTGTTTGTCGCGATTCAGAAACTGAAAGAGAAAGCCGACAAGATTGCCGCGCACATGTTGCAGGCCGACGCGTCGCGAATCTCATTCGAGGGCGGAAAGTATTCGTTGCAAAAAGCGGCAGCCGCCGCGAGCACCGGAGTATCCGAACCCGTTGTCCCTGTCGGGCAAGCACCCGCCGGCGCTCTTCCCGAACCAGACGTGGAGGGACGATCGAGCGTGACGATCCAGGAGATCGCACTCGCCGCACATATCGCGAAAGACCTGCCGCCCGACACCGAGCCGGGACTGTCCGCCACCTATTTCTTCGAACCGAAGAATTTCACGTTTCCATTCGGCACGCATATCGCCGTCGTCGAAGTAGATCGCGAGACCGGCGACATCGATTTTCTGCGCTATGTTGCAGTAGACGACTGCGGCAGAGTGATTAATCCGCTGCTCGTGGATGGACAGGTCCACGGGGGAATCGTGCAGTCGATTGGTCAGGCGTTATACGAAGAAGTCGTTTACAACGAGGATGGGCAGTTGCTCACCGGCACGCTGATGGATTACGCGGTGCCACGCGCGTCCCACATTCCGAAGAACTTCGAACTCGATCGGACCGAGACGCCTTCGCCGGTCAATCCGCTGGGCGTGAAAGGTGTTGGCGAAGCGGGAACGATCGGAGCGACACCTGCGATCGTTGGCGCAGTCGTCGACGCGCTTGCCCCGTTTGGAGTGAAACATCTGGATATGCCAATCAAGCCAGAAAACGTCTGGCGCATCATCAACAACGGACAGGAGTAACACCGATGATTCCCGCACAATTCGATTACCACGCGCCCGCGACTCTTGAAGAAGCTGTATCGCTGCTTGCAGGCGATCCGGACGGCGCAAAGGTCCTCGCCGGCGGCCACAGTCTGATTCCCGCGATGAAACTTCGTCTCGCACAACCGCAGTTGCTCGTCGATATCGCGCGCATCAAATCGCTGGCCTACATTCGCGAAGAGGGCGATCAGATCCTGATCGGCGCCACGACCACTCACTATCAACTCGAGTCGTCCGACTTGTTAAAGAACATCTGTCCGCTGTTGCCGGCGTGCGCAGGAAACATTGGCGACGTTCAGGTGCGGAACAAAGGAACGATTGGCGGAAGTTTGGCCCACTCAGATCCGGCCGGCGATTGGCCCGCGGCGGCACTGGCGCTTGGTGCCGAACTTGTTTTGACAGGACCAAACGGCGAACGCACTGTAAAAGCCGATTCGTTTTTTATCGATCTTTTGACGACAGATATTCAACCCGGCGAGATACTGCGTGAGATTCGTATCAAGAAACCTTCGGGCCGCTTTGGACAGGCTTACCAGAAAGTGCCGCATCCGGCGTCAGGTTATGCAGTGGTCGGCGTCGCAGTCCATCTCGGATTGAATGCGGATGGCTCGTGTAGTGGAGCGGGTGTGGGAGTAACCGGCGTTTCAATCAAAGCCTTCCGCGCACAAGGCGTCGAATCAGCTCTGGCGGGATCAGCGCTCGACGATCAAACGATCGCGGCGGCTGCGGCAAAGGTCTGCGACGGCATCAACGCGACCACGGATCTGTACGCCTCAGCCGACTATCGCCGTCACCTGGCCCAGGTCCACACCCGTCGCGCAATCAAAGCCGCGTTGGCGAGTGCGAAGTAGTTACTCCGACTGCCGGCGCGCTTTGGCGATGAAGTCCTCGATATCGACGATCTTGCGCGGGAGGGCTTCCGATAGCCAGCGCACGCCGTTCTCAGTGATCAGCATGTCGTCCTCAATGCGCACGCCGATGCCTTTGTACTTTTCGAAGGCCGGACGAACCGTCCCGACAAACTTGTCCCAATTAGCCGGACTCCAACCCCCCGGCATCTGGTTCAACGCGTCGAGCCGAACGTAGATTCCCGGCTCGTTCGTGAAGACGACTCCGGGCACAAACTTGGCGCCACCACCAACATCATGAACATTCATACCGAGCCAGTGCGACGTTCCATGCATGAACCAGAGCATGTACTGGTTCGAATTCTTGTCAGTGATTAACCCGAGTTTCAAAAGACCGTCTTTTATGACCTGGGTTCCCGCTCTACTCACGTCCGACAACGTCGCGCCCGGTTTCGAAGCCGCCGCCACTGCTTCCTGCGCGTCGTAAACGATCTGATAAACCTCCGCCTGCGCTGGTGAGAACTTTCCGTTGACCGGGAACGTGCGTGTGATGTCGGCGGTGTAATGATCGTATTCGGCGCCCACGTCCATCAAAATCAAGTCTCCGGGCTTCACGGGCCCTTGCGACTCAATGTAGTGAAGCGTCGTTGCGTTTGGACCACAACCGACGATGTCGGGATAACCCCAGTTGTCTGCGTTGCGAAGCTTGAACGTGTACGCGACCTCCGCATCCACTTCGTACTCCCACTTGGCGTTTATCGCTGACACCCAGGACCGCTGGTGCGCTTCGATACTGATGTCTATAGCGTGCTGCATGATCCGCAGCTCCATCGGTGACTTCACCAAACGCATCTGGTTGAAAATGGGCCATGCGTTGCGAATGCCGTAGCCTGAAGCCGTCGTCACCCAGTCAGCAGCAAATCGCTGCTCGTACTTGAACTCGCGACTCTCGGGACCGCCCGGCACCAACATAAACAAACCCGCGTCGTTCTTTGCGGCTGCGTCGAACAGCGTTGCGAATCCGTGATCGTTGCTTAGCGGCGTGTCGGCAGGTAGATCCGACAGGAAGATGTTTTCCGGTTTCGGCCTGTAGGGTTGTCGATTCCGCAACGCCTTAATGAACGGCTCAAACTCCGTGTTCTGCCAGATCTCTCGCACGCCCGACAACTGGTGCGCCTCCTGCGCACTGTACATGTGCCCATCCCATGTCTCAGTCAACGGATTGCGCCGCGGCAAAAACAGTATCTCTTTGAACTTCGTGTTACCCGGCAACAGAACCAGCGTCGCGTTCTTCTGTTTCAGGTTTGTCAGGTAGTAAAGATTGTTCTCCTGGCGATAGGGGTAGTTAACGGAGTTTGAGTAGATGCGTGGTTCGGTACTGAAGAGAATCAATAGTGACTTCGTGCCCACACTCTGGGCCACACGTTCTCTGCGCTGGATCAGTTCGGCGACTCTCTCCTGGTCACTGAAGACCGGCGCCGGGGGAGCGAGCCGGACGTTTGAAGCCGCGCGCCGTTCGTTTGTCGCGCGAACTGAAACGCCAGCGGGCGCTACGAATACAATCAGCGCGATGCAAACAAACAGAAACACAAAGGCGATACGTGTGGCTCGTAACTGGCTCATTTGATTTCTCCCTCGATAAAACGGATCAGGGCGTTGGAGCAGGCGATGGTTGCCGGCGCGGTGGCCGGCGCGGATTGAGCACTGTGCGTTTGCCTTCAGGGCTTACGTACACGCGTGTTCCGTCCGCCATGGTGATCATTTGTGAGCCGTCCGGGAAGTTGCGGATCGTCACACCGCCGGGCAACACGCGGGTTCGCGGCGTGCGTGGTCGGGGAAAGCCCGGGACCCCGGGCGGCGTCGGAGTCTGGGGATCGATGTCCGGCTCTGCGACGTGCACCTGTCCTTCAGCCTCGGCTCGAGCGGCATCCGCTTCTTCGCGGGCTTTTCTTGTCTCGTCAGCGCGCTGGGTCTTTTCGGGTTTCTTTGCAACAGGCGCGTCGGCTTTCGCCTCTTCAGCGGGTTCGGGTTTGTCCGCCTGGGTTTGGTCGTTTGGCGCCGGCGCTACGCTGGGTGTAGCTGTCGCCGAAGTCTCGGCAGGCGACGGAGCAGGAGCGACCTGGACCACAGGGTTGTCGCCATTCTGAAACGCGAAGAACGCCAACACACCGCACGCCAACAACAGCACAGCCGCGCCGGATGCCACCCACGGCAAAACGCGCCTGCGTTCAGCAACCGGTCTCACGACAGTCGTTTCGCCGACAGGAATCGTTCTTCGGGCCCCTACAGTTTCGGTGGGAATCGCGACAGTGCTTGCCGCTGCCGGTGGGAATAGCACTGTTTGTGCTTCGCCGCGATCGACGACCGTTGCCGAGCGATTCGCCGCGTGAAGATCGTTGCGCATGTCGGCGGCGGTGGCATATCGCTGATCGCGGTTCTGCGCCATCGCTTTTGACAGAAACGTGTCGAGGGCAGGCGAGACCGCCGGATTTGCGACACTCGCAAGTTGCAATGGATCAGGTTGACCGTTGACGACCGCTGCGGCACGCGTCAAAGCGTCAGGTGGTTTCACGCCCGTCATCAGGTGATAGAGCGTGGCGCCCAGTGAATAGAGGTCGCTGCGCGCGTCAGTGCCGAGTCCCTGAATCTGTTCGAGCGGCGCGTAGTTTGGCGTGTAACCGAAGATACTGGCGGAAGTCGTTACGCGCGAGATGTCGCCGGCCTGGCCTTTTGCGAGACCGAAGTCGAGCAGGATGATCTGGCCGCGAGGCGTCAGTTTCAAGTTTTGCGGCTTGATGTCGCGATGGACGATCTGGGGATCCTGCGTGTGCAGGTAGTCGAGCGCGTCGAGGAGTTGATCGGCCCACGTCAGAACCTGGTCCGACGGAAACGGACCGCGTTTGCGGGTCATTTTCTCCGATAGATCGTCGCCGGCGATGTACTGCATCACGAGAAACTGACCTTCGTCCTCTGAAAAATGGTCGCTGACGCGCGGCAACGCAGGATGGTGCAGACGAGCCAACAGGCGTGCCTCGCGTTCGAACTGCTTGCGCAAACGTTCGTCGGCAAACAACGTCTCTTTTAAGGCCACTGTCGTGTCCAGACGTTGATCGACAGCCTCGTAGACGGCGCCCATTCCGCCCTGCCCGAGTTGACGGACGATGCGATACCGGCCTTGCAGGATTGTTTCTGGCGTCAGCATTAGTAGGTAAACACCGCGATTGCGGCAAACGGGGCGATTATACAGTGGTCTCCGTTGATTAATAAATGTATCCTACTCCGCGTGAGTTCAAAGAACGCGGAAGTGATCGACGTTGGCCCACCCAAAAAGCGACGGCTTAAGATCTGGATCGTCGTTGCCGTCATTCTCCTGTTCGTCTCGTTCTCACGGATACTCTCGGTTTATCTCTCGGCGTTGTGGTTCGGTTCGCTCGGTTATTCGTCCGTCTATTGGTACGTCTTCAAAACCAAGCTCGCGCTGTTTGCAATTTTTACTGTCCTGACTGCGCTCCTGCTTAGCGCGACGTTCCTGCTGTTCCAAAGACTGTTTGGCGCGTACGCATTCGAGAACCGGACGATCATTCTCAACAACCAGCCGTTCCAGTTCTCACCTGCGCGATTCATTCGCCCTCTCGGCTGGGGCGTGTCGATACTGTTTGGTCTAATCTACGGATTGAACATCAAGGACCACTGGCGGGAGTTCGCGCTGTACTGGCACCAACCCGCGACTGCTCTCTTCGATCCGATCTTCGGCAAGTCGCTCGGCTTCTACCTGTTTTCACTGCCGCTTTACAATACGCTCAGCTCGTGGCTGCTCGGCGTTACGTTCATCATTCTCGTCGCTGCGCTTGCTTACTGGCTGCTTGGGCTTCCGCAAACAGTCCTGAAACCGAGTGTGCGCTGGTCTTCAGGCGCAGCGTTTCGCGGCGTCTGTTGCGCGCTTGCACTCTTTCTACTCGTGTTGAGCTGGCGCACGTATCTGTCGCGCTTCCCCTTTCTCTGGGAGGACCATGCGACGTTTTCCGGAGTAACTTACACTGGCGCAAACTACACGCTTCCGGCACTGTTCATCGTCTCCATCGCACTGATAGTCGCCGCGATCATTTCTCTCGTGAACGCGTTTATCGCACGACGTTTTAGTCTTTTGTTGATAGCGATCGCCATCCCCGTCGCGGTTTATCTTGTCGGCGTGATCATGGTTCCGTCTTACATCCAGAGTTTTATAGTCAAACCGAACGAGCTCGAACGAGAAACACCGTACATCAGCCACAACATCGAATGGACGCGCCGCGGTTTCGGACTCGACCAGATCGAGTCGCGGGAGTTTGATCCCGAACCGTCAACCGCCGCGATCGACGTGGGCAACAACCGGGAAACGCTCGAAAACATTCGTCTGTGGGACTGGCGCGCACTCCAGGACACGCTGCGACAAATCCAGGCGATCCGCACCTACTACGATTTTCCCGACGTGGACGTCGACCGTTACGTCATCGGCGGCAGCACGCGCCAGATGATGACCGCGCCACGCGAGATTAATGACGACAAACTGCCGCCACAATCGCGCAACTGGATCAACGAACGACTGATCTATACGCACGGCTACGGCATCACGATGAACACCGCCAACGGTTTCACTCCGGAAGGACTGCCACAGTTTGTCTTATCAAACATGCCGGTCCAATCGACCGCGCAGGAGATCAAAGTCACGCGGCCCGAGATCTATTTCGGCGAACTGACGGACCGCTACGTCTATGTGAACACCCGGCAACAGGAGTTCGACTATCCGCAGGGCGATACGAACGCGCTTACGAATTATCAGGGCACGGGTGGAATCCGCGTCGGTGGCTGGGGCCGGCGCATGATGCTTGCTTGGGGCCTTGGCGATTTATCGAAGTTGCCGTTTTCTGACGATGTAACCAGCGAGAGCCGCGTTTTACTTCGCCGGACGATCCGGCAGATCGTGAATGGCGTCGCGCCGTTTCTGACCTACGACAAAGACCCCTACATCGTCGTCAGCAACGAAGGCCGTCTGTTCTGGATGATCGATGCCTACACCGAATCGTCCTACTTTCCCTATTCGACACATCACGACGTCGCCGGAAACTCAATCAACTACATTCGCAACAGCGTGAAGGCCGTAATCGACGCGTACAACGGCACACTTCAGTTCTACGTCTTCGACAACAACGATCCGCTGCTCGCGGCCTACCGGCGCGTCTTTCCCGGGCTGTTTCTCGAAGCCGAACAGATGCCCGCTGATTTGCGCACGCACGTTCGCTATCCCGAAACACTGATTCGCTCGCAAGGTGAAGTTTACAGTCTCTATCACACGCAGAATCCGAAGGTGTTCTTCCAGCGCGAAGACGTGTGGAGCGTCGCGCAACACGTTACGATCAACAACGACGGAAAAAAGCAGACGGCGACGATCGATCCCTATTTCGTCTTGATGCAATTGCCGGGCGAGCAGCAGAAGAACGAGTTTGTGCTGATACTTCCGTTCACGCCTGCAAGTCGAAACAACATGATCGGCTGGATAGCCGGGCGCAGCGACGGCGAGAACTATGGGAAGTTGATCGGTTACAACTTCCCGAGCTCACGCCTGATCGATGGTCCAACTCAGATCGAGGCTCGTATCGATCAGAACGCGCAACTTTCCGGCCAGTTCACGCTGTGGAACGCGCAGGGCTCGCGCGTCATTCGCGGTCATTTGCTGGTGATACCGATCGGGCGTTCGTTGATCTTCGTCGAGCCGATCTATTTGCAGGCGGAACGCAGCCCGATGCCCGAACTGCGACTGGTGGTGCTCGCCACGCAGGAGAAGCTGGCTTACGGTCAAACGTTCACGGAAGCGATGAACAACCTGTTCGGCGAAGCCGCGGCGCAACCGCAGCCGCCGTCTGGTGAAGAACGTCCGCAGGAAGGAATGCCGTCGCCGGGTCCATCGCCAACGCCAGGTCAGAACCTGCAACAGTTAATCAACCGCGCGATCCAGGAGTTTGACGATTATCAGCGACTGATGTCGCAGGGCAAGTTCGCAGAGGCTGGCCAGAAACTCGAACAGCACAAGCGCACGCTCGACGAAATTCGCAGACTGAACAGATGAGCCGAATCAAAGCCTCGCGTTCGACTCTATTTTCTCCAACAGTTTCTTCCCCTTTTCCACCGCGGTTTTGTGCTCCGCCATGTAGTTTGGATTTGGCGTCGTGGCCATCAGGGCCTCAATCTGCTTCTTCGCTTCCCCATCCCGATTGCTGACCTCCAGCGCCTCGGCAAGGTGATAGCGCATCAAAGAGTGGTTTGGATTCAGTTTGACTCCCTTTTCCAAATATTCGACGGCCTTCGCAACATCACCACCGAACATGCGCGGCGCCTGGAGGTAAAGCCTGCCGAGCCCGAGATACACGCTGTAACCCTGATAACTTTCGTCGATCTTCAGCACTGCTTCCATCTCGGTCTTGATGTCGTTGAAACTGGAGAGATTTGCGATCGTGCTGTGAGCAGCGGCGCCGCCGAAGTTGGCCCCCAGCCAGAAATGGCCTTCGGCTTTGTCGGGCTGGAGTCTGACAGCCGCCTTTCCGGCTTCAGTTCCCTCGCGAAACATATTGTCGCGCTCGTCGTCGTTGGTTGAATGGTCGCCCACGTAGAAAGCTGCCCGGGCGAGTTTCCACGCGGCTTCATAATTACCGTAATCGGCGGTCCGCGCCTGTCGCAGTGTCGCAACCGCAACTCGCGCCTTGTTCAAGTCCTCCCGCGCCTCCCAGAGGGGCTCGGCTTCCGCGATGTGATTTGCCGCCACCTGGGGATCGCTTCCGCCGCTGAGACTGGTCGTAGTCTCGGGTCCGCGACCGCACCCGAACCCATTAAAAGCAACAGAAAAAACAGCACACCCGATGAGGACAGATCGTAGTTTTTGCTGGCTTTTCTTAGGATTTTTCATTTATTAGCCTCCGATTGTCTAGCACCGCTATACAGTTTGTAATACTTTTGCTTTCGATTACTCAAATTCCGCTCGAATACGGTATAGTGACTCACCTTTAATAGCTGGAGGGGAGTTGGCGGGGGCAGCATTCTACGATCTTGAAGGCACGCTGGTGAGCACCAACCTGGTGCACACGCTGTCCTTTTACGCGGGCCGGCAGCAGGGTCTGATGGCCAGCTTCAAGATGAGCGCGGCCACGTTTCTGAGCCTTCCGGTGTTCGCGGTCACGGACCAGTATAGCCGAAAAGTTTTTAACGACCTCTATTTCAAGCGTTACAAAGGCCAGTCGGAGGACCGCCTGCGATATTTTGCGCACGATTTGTTCGAGAACGTCATTAAGCCCGCGGTCTTTCCGGGCACTTACGAATTGATTGAGAAATCGCGCAGCCTCGGGTTGCGGCAGGTGGTGATCACGGGCGCGCTCGACTTATCGGTGAAGCCGCTGATGGAGCACCTTGGCATCACCGAATACGTGACCAACCGGCTTGAGTTTGTGAATGGCGTCGCGACCGGAAGGCTGTTGCCGCCAGTCATGGCGGCCGCGACAAAGGCTTCGTGGATCAGGACTTACACGGAGCGTGAGGGAATCAGTCTGAGCGATTCCTACGCTTACACAGACAGCATGAGCGACTTGCCGATGCTGTCGATCGTCGGTCATCCGGCCGTCATCAATCCCGACATGAGATTGCGACAGACCGCGTTGCATCACGATTGGCCGATACTGAATTTGAAATAACCCATGGCGCTTCAACTCAGAAGAAAAACCCACGAATCCGTCATCTACATCGACCGCGACAGCGCGCCGCGCATAATTCCGTCCGGCGAAGACTTCATCCTGGAAGACTTGCCAATCGGCACACGCGTTCTTTATCCAAACCCGTCCATCAAAGGACTGCCGAACCGCGAGGCCGCGATTCGTTACGCACTCAATCACCCACTCGGCTGCGATCCTCTGTTCGCACAACTCGAACCGGGCATGCGCGTCACGATCGCGGTGGACGACATCAGTCTTCCCTTGCCTCCGATGGCCACTCCCGACATTCGCCAAACGATTCTCGAGATCGTCTGCGACATGCTCGCCGGCCATGGCGTCGACGACGTTCACATCATCATCGCCAACTCGTTGCACCGGAAGATGACCGAGTGGGAGATGAAGCGGATGGCCGGGCCCCGAATCTTCGCCGACTACTATCCCGATCGTTATTACAACCACGATGCGGAATGGGCCGACGGTCTCATCAAGATCGGCGAAACACGTCACAAAGAGCCGCTCGTTCTCAACCGCCGCGCCGCCGAAAGCGACCTGTTGATCTACGTCAACATCAATCTCGTTCCGATGGACGGCGGTCACAAGTCGGTCGCCGTCGGGCTCTGCGATTACGAGTCGCTGCGGATGCACCACGATCCGCAGACGATTCGCGATTCTGACAGTTATATGGATCCGGCGCGCTCAGCGTTGAACCACAAGGTGATCAAGCTCGGCAAGATCGTCGACGAGCAACTGAACGTCTTCCACATCGAGACTGCCATCAACAACCGGATGTACGGCGCCGACATGGATTTCCTGCTGCGCAACGAAGACGACTTCAGCGCGTTCGATCGCATGAAGTTTGAAGCGATGCGTTACACGATGAACAAATTGCCGCGTCAGGCGCGGCGGAAGCTGCTGCATTCACGGCCGGCGCAGTACGAGATGATCGCGTGTCACGCTGGGAAGACTGAACCGGTGCACGAGAAGATCGTCGCGAAGGGTTTCGAGCAGTATGCGATTCCGATCCGCGGACAGGCCGACATTCTCATCACCGGCATTCCCGACATTTCGCCTTACAACGTCTATTCGATACTGAACCCGTTGCTGGTCCAGGTGATGGCGCTCGGTTATCACTTCAACTTCTATCGAAACAAGCCGTTGTTGAAGAAAGGCGGCGTGCTGATTATCAATCATCCGTGCTACGACGAGTTTGATCACGACTTTCATCCTAGCTACATCGAGTTTTTCAATCGCCTGCTGCCGGAGACGCGGGACGCTTTTACGCT